>NZ_JAQSLN010000005.1:1408-351560 GCF_028649655.1 Halobacteriovorax sp. GB3 | reverse complement strand
GTCAAAAGTTTCCTTTGCCATGATCAATTTCTCCTTCTACAAAGCAAACAGGATATATAGCTATGTAAATTCAAAATACTACTAGCATTTATACCTAGTACAAGATTAAAAAATTTTCCGTTCAATAAAGTCTATTTTCACCGGCCATTCAACTTAGCGCTGGAGCTTGCGACGGGAATTGAACCCGTGACCTCTTCCTTACCAAGGAAGTGCTCTGCCACTGAGCCACGCAAGCTCAAATACACTTTCAATCCAGTTATTTTTAAATCAGAACCTAGGTAAATGTAAAGGAAAAGTGCTTCTGAGGACTAAAAAAAGGCAAAAAAAAAGAGCCATAAGGCTCTTTTTTTAATGGAGCGGGCGACAAGGTTCGAACTTGCGACATTCAGCTTGGAAGGCTGACACTCTACCAACTGAGTTACGCCCGCATAGAGTATTTACTTTATAGCTACAGACACTTACACCGTCAAGGTATTTCTTTAAGGTGGTGGCGAGAGATGGATTCGAACCATCGAAGGGAAACCCGACAGATTTACAGTCTGTTGCCTTTGGCCACTCGGCAATCTCGCCCTAAGTAAATCTGGAGCTGGCTATAGGATTCGAACCTACGACCTGCGGTTTACAAAACCGCTGCTCTACCAACTGAGCTAAGCCAGCTTAGAAAACACCAAGTGTCTGTGGAAAGTAGTTATAATTGTTTCGATCTCCAAAAGCAATACTTTTTTAATAAAAATATTATTTTTTTTTGCATCAAACAAAGTTCGTTTTATACCGTGAAAAATTTTTCCATAGCTACAGCTGCTGCAACTGAGACGTTTAAAGATTTAATTGCTCCTTTTGTCTTAAAGGCCACAACTTTATCAAGGCTTCTCATTACAGCATTTGAAAGACCAACATCTTCTGCTCCTAATACTAGGCAGAGATTTTCATTTGGTAATTCTTTAGCTTCATTTTTCTCGTGCTCACTAAAACCAACACAAGTAAAGCCAGCTTTTTGTAACTTCGTAATCGTCTTAGGCAAGCTTGCACACTTAACGATTTTAACGTGCTCAAGAGCTCCTGATGCAATTCTTGAAAAAGATGGTGCTTTTCCAAAATTCCCTTTTGTAGAAACAATAATTGCATCAACACCATAGAAACATGCTGTTCTCATTATCGCCGCAGCGTTGTGAACGTCTGTAACCTGATCTAGACAAAGGATTCGAAGATTCTCTTTTTTTGTCATTTCATTCATAACCCAAGAGAAATCTTCATCTTCTAAGTCTTCTGCAAGTAAGAATACTCCTGAAGGTACTCTCGTATAGTGAAAATCTAATCTCTTATATTCACTTTTCGCTTCTTCTTGAAGTTTATGTGGAGAGAACAATTTCACTTGTACACGATCGAGAAACTCTTTTTTAAGCTCACCTTTTTTTCTAAGCTCGCTTAAGCCTTCTTCCGTTGCATATAATCTTCTAACAATACGATCATTATTTCTAAGGGCCTCAGCAATACTGTGAATCCCAACGATAATTACTTCCATCTTATAGCTCTTTTAAAAGTTCTTTAACTTTAGAAATGATTTCATCTTTTTGAACTTTTATTTTTTCTCCGGACTTTCTAACTCTTATTTCAAATAGTCCGTCTTTCTTGTGATCTCTTTCCCCTAGAACAACTTGAATCGGAAGTCCTAGAAGATCTGCATCTTTAAATTTAAATCCTGGACCAGCGTTGCGATCATCGAAAAGCACGTCAAAACCGGCGTCTTTTAACTCTCCATACATTTTCTCGGCCAATTCTTTATACTCATCTGATTTACAAATCCCAATAAATGATAAGTCGTATGGAGCAATACTTGCTGGCCAAATAATTCCATTCTCATCGTGGTTTTGTTCTATCGCAGCGGCAACAACTCGAGTTACACCAATACCGTAACAGCCCATTAGTGGGTGAATCGTTTTTCCGTTATTATCAAGAACAGTTACATCCATTCCTTCAGTATACTTGTTACCTAACTGAAAGATATGTCCAACTTCAATTCCTCTTTTAACTTTTACAACGCCCTTTCCATCGAGAGTTAGATCACCTTCTTGCGACTCTCTAAGATCTGCGACTTTAAATTTTTTAATATCACGTGAAGGAATGACATTTCGAATATGCATGTCAACTTCGTTCGCACCCGCAACGTAGGCACAGTCTAGGTCTACTGATTTATCAAAAATAATTTCTAAATCACTATTAACTTCAACTGGACCAATAAATCCTTTTTCAAGTTTCAATGCTTGAAGTTCATTATCAGTAGCGGCCCTAACTTTGTCTGTTCCAAAAAGACCTACTAACTTAACTTCATTAAGAGTGTCGTCTCCTAATAGCATTAGTAGATGAAATTTTTCACCTTCTTCTGTTTCAGATACATAAACAAGTGACTTCAAACTCGTGTATTGTGGAACTTCTAGGAAGTTGCAAACATCTTCAATTGTTGCTTTTTCAGGCGTAGAAACTTTTTCTATTGCTGCATCTGTTTTCACAAAATCGACTTTTGGTCTTAGTGTTTCTGCCTTTTCAATATTTGCTGCATAACCTGTTTCCGAACAATAGATAATTGCATCTTCACCAGAATCTGCAATAACTTGGAATTCATGAGTCTTTGAATCACTAGATGCAATCGCACCACCATCAGCTTCAACAGCAGAAAACTCTAGGCCAAGTCTTGTGAAGATAGACGAGTAAGCACCAAAAAAATCGTCATACACTTTATCCATACACTCTTTATCTGCGTGAAAAGTATAGGCATCTTTCATTGTGAACTCACGACCTCTCATTAATCCAAATCGTGGTCTGATCTCATCTCTGAATTTCGTGTTGATCTGATAAACTGAGACCGGAAGTTGCTTATAAGATTTAGTAGTTTTTCTAAAAATATCTACAACGGCCTCTTCGTTTGTTGGTGAGATACAAAGATCACGATCAGCTTTGTCTTTAAACTTAAGCATCAAGTCGCCCATTTTGTCCCAACGACCAGTTTCTTGCCAAAGCTCTCCAGGAGTAACAACAGACATGAGTAATTCGTTACAATCGATCTTATCTAATTCTTCACGAATAATATTTTCAACTTTACGTATTGTTTTATATCCCATTGGTAAGTAGTTATAGAGTCCACTTCCAGACTTATGAATAAGCCCTGCTCTGATCATGAGTTTATGTGATGGAATTTCAGCATCTGCTGGTGATTCTTTGTACGTTTGCCAAAAAGCTTTAGAGAGCTTCATACAACTGTCCCTTTGTTTAAAAACGAAAATTTATCTATGCTTTGCATAGCTTATTATTAGAAAAAAAACATTAAAAATGTAATTTAATATTATGAAAAACTTGGCGATAGCGCCATGGGGAGTTCAAATGCCTCAATTGCATCTTTTTCAAGTGCTGAAGCAGAGACAATTTCATAAGCAGATGGAGTTTCGAGAAGCTTGCGACACAGAAGATTGTGAAGATTGTGTCCAGATTTGTAAGTTGTTACTTTTCCGGCGATTTCATAACCGAGTAAACTAATATCACCTACAGTATCAAGAATCTTGTGACGAACAAATTCATCTTTAAAACGAAGTCCGTCTTCATTCATAACTTTATATTCATCAAGAACGATTGCATTATCAAGAGACCCACCTTGAATCAGGCCTTTTCTCTTAAGCATATCAACGTCTCTTAGAAGACCGAATGTTCTCGCTCTACCAACTTCATTGATATAATTCTCACATGAGAATTCGAAAACTTTCTTTTGAGTTTTAATCAAAGGGTGCGTGAAGACAATTGTTGAATCGATAACAAGTCTTGAGGCCGGCTCAATTCTCGCCCATTTATCATCAACGGCAACTTCTACTGGCTCGAGTACTACGAGGAACTTCTTCGATTTATTTAAAGATGTAATCCCTGTTTCTTTAAGAACAAAAACAAATGAAGCACCAGATCCGTCCATAATTGGAACTTCTGGCCCATCGATTTCGATAAAGACGTTATCAATTCCTAGTCCGTATAAAACAGAAAGGAGGTGCTCAACAGTGTGAACAGCATTGATTCCGGCACCAATAGTTGTATTGTTTTCAGTTGCTCCAACTGATGTTGCTGAAGCTCTGAGAACTTCGGAATTTGGTAGATCAACGCGTTTGAAGCAAATACCTGTATCAGCTTGAGCAGGATAGAGGTTCATCGTAACTTTACGTCCCGAGTGAATACCGATTCCTGTGATTTCAACTGATTTTGATATAGTTCTTTGATAAAGCATTAAACAAATTCCATGTTTTTTTAGATAATTATAAATTTTAACAAAACGCAACATGAATTGGCAACCGCCACATTCAAGTATATCCATTAATTTCTCAAAAACACTTAGCTGAAAGATTTGCCTCTAGGCCAGCGTTACTTAGATAGATAATACGCCTATATAGTACAAATAATGACTAAGTTGTAATATTTCCCAAATATATCAATACTTTTTACAATAACCTTAAGTACCGAAATGTTGGTGTAATTTATCAAAGTGCCATCATTTGTAAACAGCAGGAAAAAACTCAATAGTATCAAGGAGATAGTATGATTTGGTTTAATCCTTATAATCTCGAACAAGTTAATAAATTTAACAAGAATACACTTTGCGAGCACCTTGAAATTCAAGTCACAGAGTTAGGTGAAAACTTTATCAAAGGGACGATGCCAGTTGATCATAGAACTCACCAACCTTACGGAGTACTCCATGGAGGAGCGAGCTGTGTTTTAGCTGAATCTCTTGGAAGTATCGGTAGCAATTTGATTGTAGACCCAAGTGCTCAATATTGCGTAGGTCAAACGATTTCGGCAAGCCACCTAAGACCTATAAGTAGTGGAATTGTCGAAGGAAAGGCCACAATTATCCATAAAGGGAGAAAGAGTCATCTCTGGGAAATTGCTATCACAAATGCCGAAGGTAAGTTGATTTGTAAATCAACTCTCACGATGGCCGTCGTCGATAAGAGCTAATCAATTTTAATATAGTTGTGAATATCTTCGCCTTTCAATGGAAGAATTGATTGAAGGTATTCACGCTCCAATTCTGTAAGTTCGAAATAACCTCGGTTTATTTTCCATCCATATCCCCATCGATAAGAGGTATCAAAACCAGGGCGTCCACCTGTTCTCACGCCATAATACATGAGAAAGCCCATCCACTCGGAGAACTTTTCAGTTACGCAAGCTCGCAATTCTAAGTCAGCGCTTAGTCTCTCTTTCTCGGTTCCACCCATCCAGTAAGAGATGTCGTGTTCATAACAACACTCCAGCCATGCTTCAGGGTTATCGTTCGTTCCTTCTGGCCACCTTGAACAACCATCACTATAAAACGGTCTCACCAATTCCTTTAAATCAGCGACCGAATATTCAGACTTTCGATCCTTCACATTAGCGAAAGCACATGATGATAAAAGGGATAAAACGATAGTTACTTGAATAATACGCATAAAATAAACCTCATTCTGAGGTTATATTATTCTTTCAAAGTTCGTTTATTGCTAGAAACGTTGAAAAAAGTACTAACCCTGTTTAAGAGTTGTTAAATGATCTTTCGACTTTTGGGATATTTCACGACCCCTCGGTGTTCTAATGAGAAACCCTTCTTTCAAAAGAAAAGGTTCATAAACATCTTCTATTGTCGTTCTGTCTTCTGAAAGGGTTGCACAGAGAGCTTCAATCCCAACAGGGCCACCACCATAGTATTCGTCGATAACTTCCAATATCTTACGATCCATTCTATCGAGGCCAAACTCATCGATATCCATGAGATTCAAAGCTTTCGTAACATCATTTGGATGAACGACTTTATCGCCATTAACAACTGCAAAGTCTCTTACTCTTCGTAAAATTCGGTTTGCAATTCTTGGAGTTCCACGTGAACAACGAGCGATCATCTCCTGGGCCTCTCCCTCAAGTAAGATTTCCATTTTAGCCGCATTATTTTTAACGATTTTTCCCAACTCATCAGTTTTATAAAAATCGAAATGAAGATGGGCCATAAAACGGTCACGAAGTGGATTTGATAAAAGTCCTGATCTCGTCGTTGCTCCAATTAAAGTAAAAGGAGCTATATCAATTTGCATCGTTCTCGCACTTGGACCTTGTCCAATGACGATATCTAAGCGGTAATCCTCCATTGCAGAATAGAGAATCTCTTCAACAGAAATATGCATGCGATGAATCTCATCAATAAACAAAACATCATGTGATTGGAGATTTGTTAAAATCGCTGCGAGGTCACCTTTTTTTTCAATCGCTGGACCAGAAATAACATGAAGTTCTGTTCCTAGCGCCTTTGCAATAATCATTGCTAGAGATGTTTTTCCTAGTCCGGGAGGACCAGAGAGAAGACAGTGATCCATTGACTGCTTTCTTATTTTAGCAGACTCAACCATGACATCTATATTTTGAACAACTTTCTTTTGCCCAATATACTCACTGAAGTCTTTAGGTCTTAAAAAGACCTCTTGCTTATGATCTACTTCAGTGCCTTCAGCTGACATGAATCTATCATCTTCATCAAACATCTAAACTTCCTTTAAAACTAAATGAACAAGTTGTTCAGCTTTTTGAATTGTATTCTGTTCTAAGATTTTAGATGCGATTGGCATAATTTTATCTTCTTTAAATCCAAGTTCCTTGCAAGCGAGCATCGCCTCCTGCATAAGAGCGTTGTCATGAATTTCATGAACAGTTTCCTGTACTTCAACGATTTCTTCAAAAAGTAGTGGTTGCTCAAAATTAGCGATTGCTTCACTTTCAACATTTGGCATTTGAATTGATCTATTCGAGTACATTTTTATTTTTTCGATTTTCTTAGTTAAATCTAAGATCATCTGTGATGCCGCTTTCGCACCTACTCCCGGCGCTTTAGTAAGGCTCTTTTTATCATCATTAATGACGGCATCAATAATCTGAGTCGTCGAAAGAGCGGCCATGAGATTGAATGCAGACTTTGGTCCAACACCTTTTACAGATGTTAGTAATTCGAACATTTTTTTATCTCTTAATGACTTAAAGCCATAAAGTTCTTCCGATGCTTCTTTAACGATATGTGAAATGAAGACTCCTGTATAAGACCCCTCTGATAACAAGTGGCTAAAGTAAATTTGATAACCAACTCCACTTACTGTGTTAATAATAATTTCATATCCATCACTAAAGAGAACTTCTCCTCTTAAAAATCCAATCATGCTCTATCCTTAAAAACTTGTTTTAGAGTTCTTCCTCTCGACGATGCAACGGCCTTCTTATTTGTGAGCTGTCTCATATTCCGATTGAGAGCATGACAAACTGCTATTGCAAGTGCATCTGACTCATCGTGAGTTTTAAATTCTTTCTTTCCAAAAATCATTGTAAGGGCCTTATCAATCCCTTCTTTGGATGCATGCCCATATCCTGAAACTGCTGATTTAATTAAGTTTGGAGAATACTCAAAAACTTTTCCCTTATTGGTTTTCATAAAAGCTGCAATCATTGCACCCCTAGCTTGTGCTAGTTTGGCAAGAGAAGTGACACTTTTAACATAGATAAGAGATTCAATCGCGATTTCAGATGGTTGATGCTTTTCAATTAACTCTTCACAAGAGTCATAGATGTGACCGAGGCGATCAACAAATTCTTTAACACCATCATAGCGCATAACGCCTGATTCTATATATTTCATTTTTTTTCCCTGAACTTCAATAACTGCATAACCAGCTTTTCTTGAACCAGGGTCAATTCCTAGAATAATCATTTCATTATTCTACGTGAGACAAGGGCTTTTCGTCCAATTCTAGTTTGAGCCACCACGAGACTTTATGGCATTACCAAGATAAAAAAGGAGTGATCCTCCAACGAGCTGAATCAATTCTAATTGACCGTAATCACCTTTTGATAATCCAGCAAAAAGACATAAACCAACCGAAGTAAAGCCTATAAGTTGTATTCCTAAACCAATATAAAATTGCATGAATCCTCCGACTTTGTTCTTATAGCCCCACAGAGATAGCCATTCAATCCTTTTTTGACATGGTTGCTTTCTAAATTGGGTGAATTACTATAAAATCACTCTAATTCTGGGAGTAAATAAGTATATGACATTAGAATTGCGTTCTCGACCCGTTGTCGATCAACAAATCTCTCTTCTTAAAAAGCAGTGCCAAGAACTGCGAAAGAAAGGCGTTATACCGTCTTTGAAGGTTCTTCTTGTTGGAGATAATCCAGCAAGCGTTCTTTACACTAAGAATAAGAAAAAGTTTGTCGAAAAACTAGGTGGCGAGTGCGAAATTTATAAACTCCCTTCTGATGTTTCTGAAACCGAATTTTTAAAATCTGTAGAGCGCTTTAACAAAAGCGATGATGTTCACGGAATTTTAATTCAACTTCCTCTACCGAAACACCTTTCACATATTGATGTCACAACCCTTGTCGACGAGCATAAAGATGTTGATGGTTTTCATCCTCTCAATGTCTTCAAACTTTTCAAGGGACATAGTGAGTCGAATATTCTAGCGCCTTGTACACCAAAGGGTATCGTTACTCTTTGTAAACACTACGGTATTGAATTAAAAGGAAAGCGCGTAGCCATCATTGGTAGAAGCCTAATTGTTGGGAAACCACTTTCACTTATTCTTACGAATCACAATGCGACAGTGACCCTTTGCCACTCTGGAACTAAAGATCTCAAAGAGATCACTAGATCGAGTGATATTATTGTGACAGCGACAGGTGCACCTGAATTCTTTAATAAGTCCTATCTCAATGAGTCTGGCAATCAAGTAGTTATCGATGTTGGAATCAGCAAAAATAGTGAAGGAAAAACTGTTGGCGATTGTGATTTTAACGATATGAAAGATAATGTTAGCGCAATCACTCCTGTCCCAGGAGGTGTCGGACCAATGACGATTCTCTCGCTAGCTCAAAACCTTTTACAAGCTGCCAAAAAGAGCTTATATCCTTAATATTAATAAGACATATATAGACCTTAGATAAGGAGGATGGAATGTCCTTAATGAAAACGTCTCTTCATCAAAAACATATTGATTTAGGTGCGAAGATGGCCCCGTTTGCTGGCTTCGATATGCCTCTTCAATATTCTTCAGTTAAGGAAGAATCGCAAGCTGTTCGTTCGAACTGTGGGATTTTTGATGTAAGTCACATGGGTGAATTTTTAGTAGAAGGTGAAGACGCTGAGAAGTTTCTTGATTACATGGTAACAAATGATTTTTCTGGAGCAGGAGAAAACAAGGCCGTTTATTCTCCACTATGCCGTGAAGACGGGACTGTTATCGACGATCTTATTGCCTACAAACTCGCACCAAAGAAAGTTCTTATCTGCGTAAATGCAGCGAATATTGAAAAAGACTGGGCGTGGTTTGAAAAGCATGTTTCTAATTTCAACTGTACACTGACAAATCAATCAGATGAATATTCTCTCATTGCCGTACAAGGCCCTAAAACAGAAGAGATCTTCAAAACGCTAGAACTTTTATCAACAGAGGAATTCCCATACTACTCAGTAAAGGAATCTTCTTTTAATGGTGAAACTGTCCTGCTCGCAAGAACAGGCTACACTGGCGAAGATGGTTTTGAAGTATTCTGCTCGCATGATACTGCAGCACTTCTTTGGGATAAGTTAATTGCATGTGGAGCGCTACCATGCGGACTAGCCGCTAGAGATGTTTTAAGACTTGAAGTTTGTTATCCACTATACGGGCATGAAATCACTGATGAAGTTACACCATTAGATGCTGCTTTAAAGTGGACAGTTAAACTTAACAAAGAAGACTTCATTGGAAAGAATGCATTAGCAGATTATAAGCCGCGCTTTAGACTGGCGAAACTATCGCTCGACAAAGGTATTCCTAGAGAAGGTTACGAAGTTCTCAATGCTGACAGTGATGTAATTGGTAAAGTTGTCTCAGGAACTATGTCAGTAGCACTTGGAAAAGGAATTGCCCTTTGCCACATCGAAGCTGATAAATTTCCAGAGAATAAAGAATTTAAAATTAGAGTTAGAAAAAACGAGTTTGAAGCAAATTATCATACAAAATCTTTTATTAACGGAGGACACAAGTAATGTCACACAATGTACCTGCAGAATTAAAATATACAAAAGACCATGAGTGGGCAAAGATCGAAGGAGATATCGTAACAGTAGGTATCACTGATTTCGCACAATCATCTTTAGGAGATATCGTTTTCGTTGAACTTCCAGAAGTAGGATCAACACTTGAAAAAGACGGTAGCTTCGGTGTCGTAGAATCAATTAAATCAGTAAGTGATCTCTTCTCACCAATCACAGGTGAAGTTCTTGAAGCTAACGAAGAACTAGAGTCGACACCAGAGACTTGTAATGAAGATCCTTATGGTGCCTGGATTGTTAAAGTAAAAGTATCTAATACAGAAGAACTTAATGAACTTCTCGATGCTGAAGCTTACAAATCACACTGCGCAGATCAATAAAAAATAATGACCTCTGGCGTTTAACAATCAACGTCAGAGGTTATCCACTTTTTCTTCTTAGTTACTAACAATTTTTACACACCTATCAACATCTAACTCACCGTATTCTAAAGTCCGACAAATTTATTTTATATTAGCCTATTTTTTACTTAACAAATTGTTTGCAAAGGCCCATACTCAGGGCGTTTTCAGAATGCGTATGCGGTGAGGGCACTAGTAAATGAGCAACAATCAAGAATCTATTCAGTTAATCAACACAGCAATCATAAAATCGAAAGAGAAGAAAATCGATAGCTCTTACGAAGACAGGTTGTCTGCGACTTGCCAGACGGAAGCGATCAAAGCTCTTTCAGTTGCAATTCAGCACTTAGCAGAATCACAAAAAATTTCTTACGATCAAGCGGCTATCCAAGTTGTAGAAACAGTTAGAGAACTAGACTCTATTTGGAATGACTATGTAATGATGGAAGGTATTAATAAACTGAAGACAATGCTTAAGTCGAATTCTACACATTAATTCTAACTCTTAACGACAAAGTCCCAATCAATTTTTGCGACACCATTTTTTACAAGCCCTTTAGGTGGGTTTGGAAATGGACCGGCTTTATTAAAAGACTCGATTGCTGAGTTATCTAATTCAGAAATACCACTTGTTCCTCTAACGATGATTTCAACGATATTTCCCATTTGGTCTATATAGATAGACAAAGATGTGATGTGGTTCTCAGAAGCAGGCATACGCCTGTTAGAACGCATAATATTGTGGGCCTTTTCCTTTAAAGATTTACCCCAATGCTGTTCAAGCTTCTGCTTAATTCTGAAATAAAAGCCATAGTACTTGTACTCGACAGTATTAAGTTTAGTCATATCCCCAAGTGGAATTTCTTCAACAAAGTCATTGGCCGCAGAGAAACCTGTTTTACCAGATTTACCGTGCTTAATTCCTTTATTGCTTACAACTTCTTTTAATTTTTTAGGAGTTTTTCCAAAGGCTAGATCAGCAAAGTTAATTTTCTTTTTGAGCTTCTTAGCAATCTTCTTTTTTACTTTCTTCGCTTGCTTCTTGGCCATCTCTTGCTTTTTCTTGTTAAGAGCATTTTTTTGACCTTTTCCAGCTTCCTTAAATGCACCGATCTGACTCGCAACCGTTTGACGGTCTTGTGTTTGATTTGAGTGACTTAAGAACTTTGAATCTTTTGGTTTTATTTTATGATCAGACTTTGATGTATTAACGATTTGCTTATCTGATTTTTCAGTTTTCTTGAAAACAATTTTAATCTTCTTTTCTTTCTTCTCTGTTTTCTCTACTGATTGAATGAACTGATCTAGGCTAACATCTTCTACAAGAACAAAAATATGGAGTGCGACGGAACATAAAATTCCAATTACGATGTATTTCTTTTTTCTGTTTAGATTAAAATTCATCACGCCCTCTTGGCCCTATTATAGAGCTATCCAACCTATCGGCGTGATGAATTTTTTCTAAAGAAAATCCTACTGATTATTAAAATACTCGTCATCTTCTAATAGCTGACCATTTTGATCACCTACTATTTCATCGGAATTCTCATCACCTGGTTCGAATCCTTCAACAAAAGCTTCAAGGAAGTAATCCTTCTCCCCTGTTTTTGCAAGCTTCCCAGTTTCTTTATTGATAGGAATATTAACAATCCCTAAAGGCACAGAGAAATCTCTTTCTCCATATTTTTCCTTTGCTTTTGCCATAAACTCTTTCCATATAGGTAGAGCTGACTTCGCTCCAGTTTCGGCCCAGCCAAGAGTTTTATTGTCATCAAAACCTGTCCATACACCAGTAACAAGGTCCGCAGAAAAACCTAAAAACCATGCATCGACATAATTATTAGTCGTTCCCGTTTTCCCCCCTAAGAATGTACTTACACTCTTAGCTCCACGTCCTGTCCCGTAATTCACAACACCCTTTAAAAGATTGGTCATGATATAAGCAAGTCTCTTATCGTAAACCTGAGTACCGTCTAAATTTTCTTGGAAAGGGTTACGCTCAACTTCAACCTCTTCAGTTGTTTTCTCTTGAGCCGTTTCACTTTCTGATTCAACTTTTTCATCTGTAGCGGTAATCTCTTCAGTAGGCTTTTGATCTTCATCACTATTGAGATCTGCAATAGCATCATATTGTCTTCCGTCTCTATCTGTAAGTGAGACAATGGACTTAACTTTGATTAATTTACCGCCATTAGGAAAAATTCCAAACGTCTTAACGATATCCATAAGAGTCACACCGAAAGACCCAAGAGATAAACTCAAATCAGGATCTAATTTCGCATTAAACCCAATTCTTTCCATAAAATTGAAAATTGTTGGAACACCAAGTTTGTCAGCGATTTTAATCGTTGGAATATTTCTACTCTTCTCAAGAGAGTTTCTAAAAGTCATTGGTCCCTTGAATTTTCCATCATAATTTCTTGGCTTCCAGTTAATACTTGTTGCATCAACACCTCCAAGGGCCTCTGGTGAATCAATGATAATAGAGTTTGGAAGATATCCATTCTCTAGGCCAGCAGCAAAAAGAAGTGGTTTAAAAGAAGAACCTGGCTGTCTTCTCGATTGTATCGCTCTGTTAAATTGTGACTTAGAAAAGTCAACACCACCAACCATCGATACTAATTCACCAGAATCTGGTTTAATCGATACAAGTGCGGCTTGAGCATCTGGAACTTGATCTAGAAGACAGAGAAGATACCTTTGCTTATAGACTAAATTTTTATCTTTGCTATTATCTAAGATCGTTTTTCGTGATGACCACAAATGGTGGTCTAGACCAACTGACTTATCTTTCACTTGAACTAAAACCTTATCCCCAACTTTTAAAATAGTACTTGGTCTCGTTACGTACGGATAGTATTGGCGCTCTTCTGTAATATTTCTCTCATGGGCCCATCTAAAATAACGATAAGGCATAATACCAATCAAGCCACCAATATTGATATAGACAACTCTTCCCGCATCATCGATATGAACGACTACGGCCTCTAGTGAATCATTTTCTTCAATCGTTGAAAGAAATTTATCATCTTTTAAATTACCTGCAAGATAGTTCTTCGATTTAATTTCATTACGAAACTCTTCGCGATGCATTTTGATTCTTTCAATTTCTTCCTGATCAAATGCTATTTCATAATCTCTTGTTAACTCATCATTGAGAGTGAAAAAGAGTGACTTATCTTTATAAGCTTCTTTTCTCATTGGTACGACATATTCATCAACGATCGTATCAATATTTTGAGAACCAATTGGTCCTTTAAATCCCTGTCTTTTATCGATCGCTTTTGCACCTTCTAGTGTTTCGTCTTCAGCTTTTTTCTGAAGATCGTAATCAAGAGTTGTTTGAACTGTGTAGCCACCTGTTAGAAACTCTTCTTCACCAATTTTATTCACAACTCTTTGTCTAATCCAATCAGTGAAATAACCAGCTTTAAATCCACTTTCCTTTCTCAAGCGAAACTTGATTTTTTCATTGATAGCAGTTTCATATTCTTCTTGTGAGATTTTTCCTGTCGTTAGAAGACGACCTAAAACATAGCGTTGTCTTTTCTTAGCAAATTTTGGCTTCAAGTAAGGCGAATATCTCCCAGGAGCAACAAGAAGACCTGCGACAATGGCAGCTTCAGCATGTGTTGCTTCACTTAATTCTTTGCCAAAATAACCTTGAAAGGCGGCCTTAACACCATAGTATCCACCACCGAAATACATCTGGTTAAGATAGAGAAAGAGAATATCTTCTTTACTTAATTTCTTTTCAATTTTCTGGGCCAGTAAGAAGTCCTTAATTTTACGACTAATAGATCTTTCACTAGTTAGTAATAATGACTTTGCAACCTGCTGGGTAATTGTTGAACCACCCTGAACAACTCGTCCTGCTTTTAAGTTAGCGACCATTGCTCTCATGATTCCGAGATAATCAACTCCTTCATGTTCATAGAATCCATCATCTTCAGCCGCTAAGAAAGCATTCACAACGTGCTGAGGAATATCTTTAAACGGGACAATTTCTCTTTTCTCCTTACCAAGCTCAGCTAGAACGACCCCGTCTTTCGATAAAATCTTTGAAGGCAGTGCTGGTTTATAATCATCTAGAGAAGTAATTTTTGGTAGTCCAAATGAGAAGTACACAAAAAGCATTATCACCGAAAGAAGCCCACATATACCTAAAGCAAAGCTTCCTACAAAAAGTCTCAATAAAATCTTCTTCATGAAAAATTATTCCTTTTTCTCTACATCTGAAAGTGACTCAAGTTTGGTTTTGAGATTCGAACACAAATCCCTACCAATTTGAATAAAGTCATTAAATCTACGACTTTCATCCAAAGGCCATTTTTCCAATGGAATAGATAAGAGCATATCAACATCAAATTCGTTTTTTAAATTATAACCTACAGCTTTTGAATAAAGTCCAAAAATATAATTATTCGTGGAATTCAATTTTAATTCTTTACCAAGCGAGTCAACATAGATGATGTAATCGACTCTCGTTTTTAAATTTTTGATGACATCATATGGTGAACCAAAGAGAGGATTCAGTTTTCCATTTTGATCTTGGTAGCTAATATTAGCTTTTAAAATACTATTTATTTCTCCACGAAATAAAGTTTCATTGTGTTTATTTTCGAAACTATAACTATTGAGCGCAAGTGCTTTTTTAGAATTTTCTATTTTCTTCTGCTTAAACTCTTTATCTATAAACTCATTAAGTAGTTCTTTCCACTCACTTGAGTAAACTTCATACTCTGATAACTCCCCTACCAACTTATAGAGCTTCCACTCAATTTGCTCAGGAGTGAGGCCATAGGCATAGAGCGAAGCCACAATACTAGAGAAACCACTACCTGAGACGTAATGAACTTCTGCTCCAATTTCTTCTAAGCAAGCTAGCATCGGGATATAGGAAATCGATTTATAAAGACCTGGAGAAAGAATCATTCCAATTACTTTCTTTTTTTCAACAGGTTGTGAAAAATGTGTTTCAAATTCTTCAGGAGGCATAGGTCCTAAAACTTGGCCCATTGCTCTTTTGTTGGATATGAAAGGTACTTCTCTAACGAAGATATTATTGTCAAAGTCGACGCTAGCAAATGTAACTTCTTTATTAGAAGTCGTTGAACAAGACGAGAGAATAATTGAGAAAATAGATAGAATGAATAATCTCATTTAATCTAGTTCTTCCTCTTTTAAGCTTTCTGATAAAACTGATAATTTCTTTTCTGCTTTATCTAATTTATCTTTGCAACCTTTGTAGAGATTTACACCTGACTCAAAGGCCTTCAGACTTTCTTCTAAAGACAGCTCACCTGACTCAAGTTTTCCGACAACCTCTTCTAAGTCCTTGAGTGATTGCTCAAAACTTTTTTCTGACTTTGCCATATGTCACCTTTTTGACGCGCGTCCCCGCGCTGTGAGGAAAATTTGTATCTTTTTCTGTATTTTATACCATCATATTTAACAACTGACAGTCATTTTCACATAATTTCAGAGACTTGTTCGGTGGGTCATTTTTGCCTCTGTGGAACTATTGGCATTGGACTTGGTATATTTTTCTATAGAAGTTCACCAGGAGGGTGAAATTGAAGGATTTATGGGTCCCTCTTTCTGGCGCGATTGCTCAACAAAGGAAGGTTGAAACAATTGCTAACAACGTGGCTAACGCCAATACACCAGGTTTTAAAAGAGACCAAGTTACATTTAAAGAATATATGACAGCACTAAATAAAGGTGTTGAGGACATTGATCTACCTAATAAAGAATGGGCTCCTCAAGATTTTTATCGAAGCTACGGAGCAGAGAATGCACAAGTTGAAGTCGATGCTTCCTACACTATTTTCGAACAAGGACAGATGCGTCCGACTAAAAACCCCCTAGACATTGCTCTATTTGGAAACGGCTTCATTGAAGTTCTAACTCCCAATGGTATTCGCTATACAAGAAGAGGAATGCTTTCACTCGAAAACGATGGGACACTTGTAACAGATAAAGGTCACAAAGTTCTCATGAGAAGTGAGATTCCAGCAAATGCCACTGATGAACAACTCCAAGCGCTCCCTAAACCCGAAGATCGAGTTATTAAAATACCTAATGGACAAGTAAGTATTAATCTTCAAGGGGAAGTTTTCTCTAATGATCTTAAAGTTGGTCATTTAACTGTTCGTGAGTTTCATGATCAGCAGGCCCTAAGAAAAGAAGGAAGCTCACTTTATATCAATAAAGATTTATCAAATATTAAAACGACACCTTTAAAGACAGCTATTCATCAGGGTTATGTTGAAGAGTCTAACGTAAATGCAATTCATGAAATGAGTGAATTGATAAAGGCCCATAGACATTTTGAAAGTATTCAAAACGTTATTAAAACTTACGACAACATCTCTAGTAAGGGTGTTAATGAAATTTCAAAGTTCTAGGAGAATTTGATGTATTCTAAAATTATCGTTATCGCTCTTTTACTTATAGGAACGAATCAAGCAATGCTTAGAGCTCTCAATGTAGCAGCAACAGGTATGGCCACTCAAGAAGTCCACGTGAGCACGATTTCAAACAATATCGCTAACGTTAATACGATTGGTTATAAGAAACAAAGATCTGAATCAGAAGACCTCCTTTACAATACAATTACTGAAGCAGGTGCGCGCTCAAGTCAGAACACTCGTTATAACGTAGGTGTTCAAGTTGGATCTGGTTCTAAAATTTCAGCCGTTAGGAAAGAATTCTCTCAAGGAGCTCCTAGAATTACAAATAACCCATTTGATCTTATGGTTAATGGAGAAGGGTTCTTTGGTCTCATTACACCAAACAATGAAGTTCTTTATACAAGAGATGGTTCATTTAATGTCGATAGCACAGGGACTCTTGTTAACAAACAAGGATACCGCGTTTTTCCTACATTCACTTTTCCACAGGGAACAAAAAGCGTAATGATCTCTAATAATGGGACTGTTGAAGTTTACTTGAATGGACAAGTTGAGCCTCAAATCCTTGGTCAAATTCCGATTTTTACTTTCATCAATGCTGTTGGACTTAAATCAAATGGTGGTAACAACTACATGATCACAAGTGCCTCAGGTCAGCCGATCCAAAATGTTGCAGGCCAAAGTAATGCCGGTTCAATTCAACAAGGTGCACTTGAAAACTCAAACGTCAGTATTATGAATGAAATGACGGGACTGATTCGTGCACAAAGAGCTTATGAAATGAACTCTAAGGTAATGGGCATCGCAGACCAAATGCTACAAACAGTGAATAACATAAGGTAGATATGACGAAAGTTTTTTTCTTCTTCATTACATTATTGTCGTTAAAATCGTTCAGCTGTGAAGTTAACACAGCTGATAAATTATTTTTTGTGAAAGATACTCAAGTAACCAATGAGCAGGCCTTAAATTTCAAAGGTTGTTCTAGTGAACAAAAAGACGAAGTTCTTTCTATTATAAAAACTCTAGAAGGAACCATTCATACATCTCACCTCAAAAAAATGGGTAACTTTTCTGATGTAACGTTTACTAAAACTAGAATTCAGATAACAACGTTGAATCAGTATTTACGAGAGAAACTTTCTTTAGAAAGTGATCTCTTCATTACGAATATCAACACGAATGGAATGCCATTGCCACTTGGTCTTAATCAAGATGAAACTCTTCAACTTAAATGTTTCAATTGTAAAGAGCCTGGTAACTATGCAATGAACTTAGAAATTCAATCTCCGTTTAATAAAAGAACGAAATGGGGACAATTAAAAATACAAAGAAAGATTCAAGTTCTGAAACTAAAAGACGAAATCAGAGTAGCAAATGAAACTCTATCTCCTTCCCTTTTTGAGAAGGCGTTTATCTTTGCAGATTTCCCATCAAAATACATTAAAGATGCTAAAGAACTCGTTTTCTATAAGGCTAATCGTTCCCTCTCTAAAGGGCATGTCTTGTTAAGAACAGATATCGTTCCTCAAAATATTGTTCAAAGAGGACAGGACACACAAGTTATCATTAAAACAAAACACTTAACACTTACTGGGGCAGCATCTGCTCTTAGAAGTGGCTCTATTGGTCAGATGGTCGAATTACGAAATAAAAAATCTAAACGCACGTTTTCGGCTAAAGTTGTCGATTTTAACAAGGTTATGGTTGAGCTATGAAATTAATTAGTCTTTTAACAGTTCTCTTTATGTTCACTTCCTGTGCTGGATATGTGGACCGTATTCACAGAGAACTAGATCGTGAAGATGAGAAAGTTGCTCAGGGGCGATACAGAAGAGGATATGATACTTTTCAACAATTTCGTGGTGGTCAAAATTATGAAGGTTATAAACCAAAATATTATAGACCAACACCAAATCCAATTAACACTGTAACATCAACGTCAAGAACTGTTATACAGCCGAATATTAAAAGAAATTATCAACCAGAGCAAGCTGCTAAGAAACGTTACACAGCATCAGACTTAGAGGACTCTAAGCCCGAGGCAAGTTTATGGGCAGGTTCAGGTAACGAAAATTATCTCTTCACTAAAAACAAATGGAAGAAGAATGGTGATATTGTTCTCGTTAACGTTCAAACTAAGTTGAAAAAAGAAATCACACTTGAATTGAAAAGAGCTTTTCCAGTTTATCCAAGACCAAGTACGAAGAAGAACACTAAAGAGCCTGCTTCAACAACACCTGCTCCAGCAGAGGAAGAAGATGAAACTTCACAAGATGATCCGGCCAAGGTTCACGACAGAATTTCTTCAGTCATTATTGAAGAAATTAGTAAAGATCACCTTTTGGTTCGTGGACAAAAACTACTTCTCTATAAAAATAGAAAGCGTCTTATTGAGCTACAAGCTTTAGTTTCAAGAAAAGATATTTCAGATGATGACACAATAAATTCTAGCAAATTTCTAGAATCATCAATTACGGTTATAAGGTAAACAGTATGAAAAAAATCGCAATCAGTTTTTCATTATTAGCATTTATCTTTAGTGGTGTTTCAACAGCACTTGCAAAGACAAATAGGCTCAAAGATCTTGTGTCAGTGAAGGGTGTTAGAGAAAACCCAATAATCGGTTATGGTCTAGTTATTGGTCTTAATGGTACCGGTGATGGTGGTGGAGAAATTACGAATACTTCTCTAAAGAGAATGTTTCAAAAACTAGGACTAAATCCTCAAAACGAAATCACTTCAAAGAATGTTGCTGCCGTTATTGTTACTGCTAAACTTCCTCCTTTTGGACGCCTCGGACAGAAGGTTGATGTCACAGTCTCTTCTATTGGTGATGCTTCATCACTAGCAGGTGGTACCCTACTTGTGACTCCGCTTAAAGGTGGTGATGGTAATGTATACGGTGTTGCCAATGGCCAACTTTCAATTGGAGGCCTTGAGAAGGGGGCAAAATTTGCCACTACTGCGAGAATCCCTAATGGAGCAACCATTGAAAAAGAAATCTCCCTGGACTTTGATCAGAAGAAATCTCTACGCTTAAGTCTTAGAAATCCAGACTTCACTACTGCCGCAAGAATTGAGAGAGTTATCAATCAAGAACTTGGCGGTAAATATGCCAACGCTAAAGATGCTACGACAATTGATTTAATTGTTCCTGCCCACTATGAAAGAAAGGTCGTCTCTCTTATGGCGATCATTGAAAATTTCAAGGTGGAAAGCGACCAAATGGCTAAAATCATTATCAATGAGCGCACTGGAACGATCGTTGCGGGTGGAGATATTGCTTTAAAGCCAGTGGCCATAAGTCATGGAACTTTGTCTATTGAGATTGGTGAAGGACAGGGAGATGATGCCAAAACAGGTTCTACTCTCTTCGTTGATGAAAAAGCTACACTAAATGATCTGGTAAAAAGCTTAAATGCTTATGGAACAACACCAGAAGATTTGATTTCAATATTCCAGGCCCTCAAACAAAATGGGTCAATTATTGGTCTTATTGAATTCATCTAGTGTAATTAATATACGTATGTGCCCCATTAAGACTGGCATCAAACCCATTTTTAATGGTAGAATAATAAAAGTAAGATGTTTCTAGGATTGAAGCATCATCTATAACTCAGGAAGAGTAATGAACGAAGTCAAAATTCACAGACCTCACATCACACTCAAAAAAGATGCTCCCAAAAAAGGGCAGCATATAGATGATCGTCAATTTATCCCAGAACCTTACAAAAAAGTTGCTCGTGGCATGGAGGAACAATTTGCCAACTTCATGCTTCAAGAAATGGAAAAAACGACTGGCGCTAAAGATGGTAGCACGGCTTCTGACTATTACAAGAACCTCATGCGTTCAAAAAGAGCTGAAGCAATGGCACTCGAAAACAAACTGGGGATTCAAGATTCTATCTTAGATCAGATTTATCCCAAACAACAAAGATCGAAAGCTGCCCACGATGCTTACCTAGCTGCTACTTCAAATAAGTTCCAAAAGAGCAAAGTTGAAATGCACGATTATCCAAAACAGGATATCCAAATGGCACGAAAGGATTCTGCCAAGGAGTTGAACAATGACTAACATTGATACACGTTCAAGTTTCTTTCCAAACACAAAGACTAAGACAAGCTCTAATCCTCTAGCTGAAACATTGCTTAAAAGAAATTCACCTGATCGTGTGAAAGAGCTTAATACTTATGCAAAGTCTGATTCTAAAGTTGATATCTCTGATGCAATCAAAGATTTCGCTAAAATCAAAAGAGTTGCTGACTCTGCCCCAGAGGTTGATAACTCAGATAAAATTGCACGCCTTAAAAGCCAAATCCAAGCTGGAACTTATAAAGTCGATTACGATGCACTAGCAGATAAGATTTTAAGTGAAGAGGTTTAGTAGGTAGATATGGAAAAGACATCACAACTCCAGTTACTCTATTTTAGAATTACTGATTTATGGAAAGAGTTCTGTGAACTTCACAATCAACTTTTTGAATATACATGTGATGAATACTCTCACCTCTTGGCGAGTGAGCTTGAGGATTTAGAGGAAACAATTAATAAAAAGAAAAAAGTGATTGAGAAAATTGGCTTTTTAGAAAAGCAAAGACTTCACCTCATCACAGATTTGAATAAAATTCTAGATAACAAACAAGTTAATACTGTTAGTGAATTAACTCAGTTTTTTCATGATTTTGAAACTGAGAAAGAGCAAAAGCATTTATTTCGCTTCAATGCACTTCTCGTTGATATTATTCAAAAGATTCAAGATCAAAATAAGAGAAATCAAGTTTTTATTAATAAGGCCATCCATTCCCTCAAGGAAATCCGTGAGGATGCTATTGGCCAAAAAAGTTACGCAACTTATAATTCGTTTGGAAAAGCGAAGGCCAAGAGCTTAAATATTTAGGAGACTTTTTTGTCTGATTTATTAAATATTGGAAGAACCGGATTAGCAGCATCTAAGAAGGCCCTTGAAACAACAGGGCACAATATTGCTAATGCTAATACTGACGGTTATTCCAGACAAAAAGTCCAACAAACAACAAATGTTCCTATCACTAAAAGTGGTCTTATTCATGGAACAGGTGTTCGTGTAACTGGTGTAAATCGTGTTCACGATCAATTTGTTGAAAAAAGATTAAGAGATAGTACTTCTGAAAATGAATACTTCCAATCTCGTGCAGATAATTTAAGACAAGTAGAAGAAATTTTTAATGAAATTGACAATGGTGGTTTAAACCAGGTTTTAAACAGATTTTTCAACTCATTTCGCGATCTAGCTAATCAACCAGAAAATGAAACAATTCGTTCTGTTGTTCGCGATAATGCTAAACTTGTCATCAAAGACTTCAATAGAATTCGCACAACACTCGACCAGCTTTCTAGAAATATCGATAACTCTATGGAACGCACGGTTGGGGATATTAATCAAAAAATTAAAGAGATCGCTACGCTTAACCGTAAAATTGCAGAACTAGAAGCAATGCATGGAGAAACGGGAGATCTACGAGATCAGCGAGATCTTGCGATTAAGGCCTTATCAAAAATTGTTAAAATTCATACATATGAAGATGAAAAAGGAAATTTTAACGTTGCAGCGAAAGGTGTAGGTACGCTTGTTACTGCTGCTAATGTTGTTCCCCTGCGCTTTGGAACACAAGGTATAGATCAATCTTCAAATGGTATGGATGGATCTGGAGAGATCTTCTATGAAGGTCGCCCTTCAACTCCTATCACAAGTGGTTTCATGAAAGGAAGTCTTTCAGCAACTACTGAAGTAAGAAATAAAGATATTAAAAATTTAAGAGAAAATATCGACCAAATTGCTTATGACTTCATTAATTCTGTTAATGCTATTCATAAACGTGGTTACGTTAACAGAGAAATCCAGACAGATGAAAGTGGAAATCCTGTGTCAAGTTTTGATGCTCAAGGTCCTGTAACTGGAATTAACTTTTTTAAAATACCTACATCAATTAAAAACGCCGCTTTAAATATTGATATGAGTGACGATGTAAAATCAGACCTATCAAATATCGCGACGGCCCTTAGTCCAAATAGTTCCGGTGACAACCGCGTTGCCCTCGCTATTTCAAAAATTCAACATGAACGTTTTATGGAAGGTGGCCAATCTACGATTGAAGAAAACTTCTTAAAGACCGTTGGTAAAGTTGGGCTTGAGTCTGGTAAGGCTCAATTAGATGCCGAGCAATCTGAAGGAATTTTAGCTCAGGTAACTAATGTTAAAGAACGTATTAGTGGTGTTTCTATTGATGAAGAAGCTGCCAATATGGTTAAGTTTCAACACGTTTATGAAGCTGCAGCAAAAGTCATGCAAACAGCTGATGAAATGTTTAAAACTGTTATTAATATTAAAAGGTAATAGATGACGAGAGTATCTGAAAATAGTCAACATGCTTCAATGCAATTTGCTTTAAATAAAGCAAAGAATAGACTTGAGAACCTTCAATTGAAGGGTGCAACTCTACGTTCTATGACTAAGCCTTCAGATAATCCTGTAAGTAATGTCGAATCTATGCAGCTGACAAGCTCTATGAACGACAATAAACAATACGTTCGAAATGGGAATTTCGCTCTCATGCACCTCAATGTTACTGAGAAGTCACTTGATGAGCTCACAAATATCCTTACCAAAGCAAAAGAATTAGCGATTGCCCAATCTTCAGATTTTTATAATGAAGATGTTCGTAAAAACGTTTCTAAAGAAGTTTCACAATTAAGAAACCTAGCTCTCTCTATTGCTAATAAAAGAATTGGACAAAAATATATCTTCTCGGGATATAAAACTCTTAAACAGCCTTTTGATAGCAGTGGTAACTATCATGGAGATAAGGGAAATATCACTTTAGAAGTTGCAAAAGACTTCTTTGTTCCCGTTAATATCGATGGTCACTCTGTCTTCTTTAGCGAGACTGAATCGTCTTCTTATGAGCCTAGTCCATTAAAAAACTTTCCTCAGATGAATAAATCTCGACCTGATGGAGAGCAATTTGAAGATACCGAGATTGAACCTAGCCGTGATCTAGCCTCTGTAGATGAAGCGAATCCAGCTAATCAAGGTTATGAAAAGAGGGAGAATATTTTTGCCCTCCTCGACAACCTTGTCTCTGGGCTTGAAAATAATGAGCCTAAAGTTGTTCAAGGACTTCTTGAAAAATTTGATACTGCAATTTCTAGATTAATTACTCTAAGGACTAAAGTTGGTTCGATCACTAACTCTGTAGAAACTACTATGAGTAATATTGAATCTGAGAATATTGACCAAGCGGCGCGTAAAAGTTCCCTAGTCGATGCTGATATTGCTGAAATTTTTTCAGATCTCACTAGACAACAAGAAGTTTTAAAGACAACGTACAAATCGACGCAAGGCATGTTAAATCAAACTCTGCTCGACTTTTTGCGTTAAGAGATTTTTGAAAAGAACTTTAAGGTTAATAAAATTTATATAATATTTTCATTGAATATAGACTTTTTTCCTTGCTTTTTATAAGACAAGGTAATATATGAAGCTGTGCAGACCGAATCAGGACGGTTCAGTAGAAGAGGTTGGAATATGCTGGTATTGACACGGAAGCTGGGTGAATCCATTGCAATTGACGATCACATTAAGATCGTTGTTGTCCAAATTAAAGGGAAACAAGTCCGTCTTGGTATCAAGGCCCCTAAAGAGACTAAAATTCACAGAGAGGAAGTCTATCAGGCTATCCAGGATCAGAACATAGAAGCTTCTACGGCAGACCTGAGCTCAATTTCCTCACTCAATGACGAATTGAATAAGAAATAAATTCCTTCTTGCACTTCTGGTCCTACGACTGCTAGAATCACTAGGTCAGGGCCTAATTGGCCGCTAGCTTTTGGAGGCTTGAAGTGAAAATCAACACAACTAGATTTGGTGAACTTGAAGTAGATAATAAAGACATCATTACTTTTAATGAAGGTCTTCTAGGTTTTGAAAAACTAACTAAGTTTTTTATTGTTGATCCAGGTGATCAAACACTTATCCTTTGGCTTCAGTCTGTTGACGATTCTGCAACAGCGTTCCCAATCATTGAACCTAAAATTTTTAAACCAGACTATGCAGTTAAACTTCTTCCAGCTGAGCTTAATAGCCTCAACTTAGAAAGTTTATCAAACGCTAGTGTTTATACAATTCTAACAATTCCAACTGATGTTAAACAAATGTCTGCTAACCTTAAGGCTCCAATTGTAATTAACAATCAGTCGAAAGCTGCAAGACAAATCGTTCTCCAAGACAGCAAGTTAGAAGTTAAATGTGAAATGTATACTGATCTTAAAAGATACATTGTTAATTATTCTTCTGATGATTCTAGAAGAACAAATGTTCACATTGAAGACAAGCCAGAAACAACTATTGTTTCTCCTGATGCTCAAAACCAAATTTCACCAAAACAACCAAATCTTGAAGCATAAAAAAAGCCCTCTTCTTAGAGGGCTTTTTTATTTCTAAATTCTAATTTTTTATAAACTTGTTTCAGTCGCTGTCTTTGAGAGATTCAAATACATTGCTGCTTCAGAGTTTTTTGGATCCATTGATAAAACTCTTTCCCACTCACTTTGAGCTTCTAAAATTTTACCGTTTCCATAATAAAGGACACCCATAGCAACTCTTGCGGGTTGATACGATGGATTTTCATTTTTTAATCTTTGAAGTTCATCAAAGGCCTTTGAACTAAATCCTTTCTTCGCATAGACTTTTGCAACTTTGATTCTTGCTTCATAGTTCTCAGGATCAAGAGCAACAACTTTATTATACTCAAATAAAGCTTCATCAAATCTATTATAAGTAAGATAAAGGTCTGCTATTTCGAGGTGCTTAATAGCAAATTTTTTATTGATATGCTTATCTTCAATTCCTTCACCAGTTTTCTTTGCCTTTACTCTTTCATTGGCCTTTTCAAAAACTTTCTTCGCATTCTCATAGTGACCAATATCATTATAAAGAACTGATAAACTAATTGAAGCATCAGTGTGATTAGGATCGATTTCTAAAACCTTATTAAAGGCCTTAATCGCTTTACCAATTTCACCTCTGATATGAAAGATATTAGCGAGATAGAAAAATGCATCGACATTCTTTCCATCGACTTCAATGACTTCATTAAAAAGTGTAGAGGCCTTGGCATACTCACCTTTTTTAAAGGCTTCAATACCTCTTGTTAGTTCACTAGAAATATCAATTTTTTCCATTTTTATTTTCTACCTTTAAAGTTTCACATTCTTTAACGAGGTTTGCGGCCTTAGTTTTTTCTTTATCAGAAAGAAAAGATTGATACTTTTCAAACATTGTTAGACACGCCTGCTTATCTTCTAGCATATAAGATGCTTGCATGTGCTTATAAATTGCATAACTTCTAAGATCTTCACGGTCAGGAAATTCTTTCAAAATCTTCTCATAACGAACTTTCGAGGCATTGTACTTTTCAGTCTTATAATAGAAATCAGCAATATACTTTTCTTTATTTCGAATCATTTGCTTTGCTTTTTCAATCTTTGTTTTAGCACCTTCTAGATATTTAGAAGCACGGTAACTCCTAAGAAGTTCAGTGTAGTACTGAATGGCCATGTGTGCAGCACTGAGATCCCTGTCAAACGTCTCAGGAATTTGATTGTAGTAAGATTCAGCAATTCTAAAAAGAACGTAATCTAACTCAGTATACTTCGTGTGAAAGTCTCTAAAGATAATATAAGCAGCCGCTGCCTCTACATAACTTTCTTGCATATAAAGAATATCAGCTTGAAGTAACTCGGCCTTTGCATTGAATAAACTATATGAATACTTTGAACGAATTGTTCTTAACTTTTCAGTAGCAAGTAAATACCTTCCGGCATTAACAAGTTCTTGCGCTTCTTTAAAAAGAACTTCTGCTTCTGTTTTTCCCTCTGGTCTTGTTACTGCACAAGAACCTAATAACAAAGCAGAAAGTAATGATATCGTAAGGCCAAGAGATTTAATTATTTTCACCCAAACTCCATGAGTTATTTGCATTATTTAACACAATGCAGTTTATCACTTCAGGAGCTTTATCGTCAAAATCAATTAACGATATCGATTCTGATAAATTTCAGCATAAATCTCACTACAGATTAGTTTTAACGCAGCAGCCAATGGAATTGAAATTACCATCCCCAAAATACCAAAGGCCTGTGATCCAATGATAACACTAAGAACGACAATTATTGGGTGAAGATCAACAATCTTCGATACAAGAATTGGAAACACAATCGCAATATCGATTGCGTTTGCAATGATATACAGAATACACATAGCACCAAAAGTCGTTCCCATACCGTAATCAACGACTCCAAAAACGAGGGCCGGTACACTTCCTAGAACTGGTCCTAGATAAGGTATTACATTTGTAATCGCCGCAATTAAACCGAAGAGTAAGGCAAACCGTACATCTAACATCAAAAGCCCTAAGGTGATAACAAGACCTACAATCGTAGCTTCAACGATCTTGGCAAAGATATAATCCCCTAACTTCTTATTAAATTGATGTGATAAGAAATAGAATCTTTCAAAAATACTATTGGGCGTAATCTTAAGAATAAGAGATTTAATCCTATGACCATCTTTGAGCATAAAAAAGACAAACAGCGGAACTACAAATATCCACTCAATCAAATTAGCTAGAGTTTTAGGTAAATTTAAAAGAAAAGAAGCCGTTGTTGTTCTAACGTAATTAAAACCATCAACAACGTATTTATCTTCAATTGTATAACCGGTCTTTTCCTTTATTTTAACTCTTACTTCACGATATTTATTTTCAATAAAGCGTTCAACTTTAGGAATATAGTATTGAAAGTTTTGCGTCTCTTGAGTGATCATTGGCGCAACTTTTACGACCGGGTAAACACTAAAAAACATAATTCCAATAAAGATAGACCAAGTCGCGAGTGTTCTACTAAGCCCCATTTTAACAAGACGCGGAATCAATGGACTAAAAATTAGATTCAAAATAAATGAGATAGCAATAGGAACTGAAATTCTTGGTAACTGAAAGAGAATTCCAAACGATATGAGGAAGACTAGGATAAAGAAGACAATTCTTACTCTTTCAATTTTACTCGTTGTTCTTTGCATTAGTCTCTTCTAGTTGTTTAAGTCTTTGCTTTAAAATCTTCAGCTCACTTGTAACATTATAAAAGCGATGAGCAATAATGATTGATATAGAGTGAATTAACTTCGTCGCCACAATTGGATGCTGATCAATCAAAGCCTCTAGATCTGGTTTAAAAATTCCTAGGAGTTCACAACCTTCGCCTGCAAGAGCTGAAGCATTACGTGTTCCCTTATCTTGAAGAATCGAAAGTTCTCCAAAGTATTCGCCTCTATCGAGGTTTACGATGAGGGCCTGAGAACCATCGTCTTGAGTTGAATAGAGGGCCGCTGAACCACCAAGCAAAAAGTAAAAACCTACGCCTATATCCCCTTCTTTAAAGATGACTTCACCTTTAGAAAAACTTCTGTGATGAAGAAAGCGAGATAGAATTAGTAATTGGTAATCAGAAAAGTTCTTAAGAACTTCCACTCTTCTTAGAAACTTAGGAATCGTCTGCTTGTTACGAACAAGAGGATTTGCCTGCCAGAAATACTTGAGCGTCGGAATATCTAACTTTTCAGGTAGAGTTTCTTTGTTATCAATTTTATTTGTGATCTCATTTTCGTAACTGGCCATATCTTACAAATTCCCTAGGGTTTCTCGTTTTACCCATCCTGCATACTTTAATGGGTACTCAACCATAACCCAGTCCTTATCAATTTGGCCTAGTATTATTTTTGCACCTGCATCCAACTTACCGATTGAATCATAAACGGAAGAAGGACCTTCATAGATTTCTTGATCTTTTAAATTGATGGCAATATCAAATTTCTTATGTAGTCCCATATGACATAGTGGTATTGCTAACAACAGAGCAGAGACAAGGCCATAAACTATTTTAGATTTTATCTTATTGAATCGAAAAAGAAGAGTCAGTCCCAACAGTAGTACTAATACAATACTGAATGTCGCCTCGTAAGGCACACTTAAACTTCTATCCAACCAGAGCTCCCAAGATTCACGCGAATTTGAGATATCAGTTATTGCTAGCTGAGTTTTAGTGAATTCTAAATTATTTTTAATTGCGCTTGAGAAAGTGCCATTTTTAATGGCCAATTCGAAATTATAACGGGCAGCAGCGAAATCGCCTTGTTTCGCTAAAACGGTTCCCATATTGTAGTGAAATTCTGCAGTCGGGAACTGCGTCTTGCTCTTTATTAATAGTTCAAGTGCTTTACCAAACTCACCTTTTAAATAAAGGGATTCTAATGACTTTAAGACTTCTGTCGTGCTAGTATTCTCCATGTTTTTTATTATCTCTAATGATATCTTTTTAGCAAGGCTTTGCGAAAAAAGAACATTTGACCTAGCAACAACAAAAGGGAAAGACATATGATTCACGGAGTTCATTCAAACGAAATACAAGAGCTTTCTAATAAGCTTTTTTCTGAAATTCTTAAAGAACAACAGAAAGTCATGGCCGTTAAGCCAGCCGATGAAGACAAGAAACATCTTACTGAAGAAGTGCTTAAGGAATATGAAGGTTACAAAGGTAGAGGTTTCTTTTTCAATTACATGGCATCAGGAAGAGGACACGGACCTTTTACTGAAATCATTGATGGTTCAGTAAAGTATGATTTAATTGGAGCGATTGGACCAAATCTTTTAGGACACTCGCACCCACTTTATATCAAAGCTCACCTTGAGGCAGCGACAAACGACGTGATGATGTGTGGGAACTTACTTTCACATCTTGAGCCATATGAACTTTCTAAGACACTTATTGATTCTGTTAAAGGATCACGCTTAAAGCATTTCTGGTTTGCTGGATCGGGTTCATTTGCTAATGACTCTGCTCTTAAAATGCTATGGCAAAAGAAAGCTCCAAACTATAGACTCATTGCTTTTCAAAAAGCTTTTGCAGGAAGAAGTATTGCAACGCAAGATATTACTTATAATGCAGCCTATCGAGAAGGTATGCCTTCATCGATCAAAGTTGATCACGTTCCTCACTTTGATCATACAGATCCAGAAAATGCGCTTGATAAAACTCTTAACGCTCTAAAAGAAGTTGTAAAAGAGTATCCTAATCAACACTGTGCCATCATGCTTGAACTTGTTCAGGGTGAAGCTGGTTTTGTTTATGGAACAAAAGAATATTATGAAGGTGTATTTAAGTGGGCCAAGGAAAACGGTCTCTATATCTGGGTTGATGAAGTTCAGTCATTCGCTAGAACGAGAGAACTATTTGCTTTCCAACACTTTGGATTAGATCAATACGTTGATATTGTAACAACAGGAAAAGCTCTTCAAGCTTGTGGAACGTTCTTTACAGAAGAGTTGAATCCAAAACCTGGTCTAATCGCTGGTACATTTAATGGTTCTATTGCTGCACTTAATGCTGGTAATAAGATTGTTCGTTATTTAACAGAAGGTAATTTCTATGGAGAAAATGGTAGGATTCAACAATTAGAAGAGAAGTTTATCTCTAAACTGAACCACCTTGGAAACACAACTTGCAAAGATAAAATTGGTTATGCTGGTGGAGTTGGAACAATGATCTCTTTTGAAGTTGGCGATGCTTCTAAAGAAACAACATCTGCTTTCATCAAGAAACTTTTTGAAAATGGAATCGTTTCATTCTTAGCGGGTAAAGATCCTGTAAGAGTTAGATTTCTGCTTCCACTTGCTCTAACAGATGAGCATATTGATGAGATCTTTTCTATTATCGAAAAGACGGCTGCAGAAGTTTTATAGGAGTTTCAATGTTTTTGCTTAGACCAGCTTCTTTAAAAGATTTAGATGATTTATTTGCCTTGAGTCAGCATTACGTTTTTATCAACCTGCCTCAAGATAGAGACATTATTGAAGCGAAAATTAAAAGCTCTATTCTAGCTTTTGAGAATCCGTCAAAAGATCTCGCTGAAAATCACTACATCTTTGTTTTAGAAGATGTGGAAAAAAAATCTGTTATTGGCTGCTCAATGATTCATGCCCAACATGGAACAGAAGATGAACCTCACTTCTTTTTAAAAGTAAGTCAGGAAAACAAATTCTCTCGTTCTATTAATACTGGTTTCATACACGGTACTTTGAAGCTTGGTCACGATACTAACGGACCGACAGAAATCGGTGGTTTAATTCTTGATCCAGAATATAGAAGCAACCCAAATAAATTAGGAAAGCAACTTTCATTCGTTCGTTTTCTTTATATGGGATTAAATCAAAAGCAATTCAAGAGCACTATTCACTCTGAACTTATGCCTCCATTTGATAAAGATGGTCGCTCTCCACTTTGGGAAGCGATTGGTAGAAGATTTCTCAATATGGAATATCATGATGCCGACATTCTCAGCAGAAGCAACAAAGAGTTTATTTTAAGCCTTTGGCCTTCTGGAATTATCTATGAAACACTCCTCCCTATTGAAGCAAGAAATGCTATTGGAAAAGTTGGTAAAGATACGATTCCAGTTAAGAAGATGCTCGAGAAAATTGGTTTTAACTATACTGAAGAAGTTGACCCTTTTGATGGTGGACCTCACTATCGTGCTGAACTTAATGAAGTTTCTGTCGTTAAAAATATTGAAAAGAACACCATTTCTTTTAGCGACAAGCTAGATGAAAAGAATAAAAAGTTAGCTCTGATACAATTACCTTCGAAAGAGCATAAGTTCTTATCAGTTTGCACAGAAGTTTCAATCACAGAAGATGGCAAATATTTTATTTCAAAAGACTATCAATCAGAATTTGATCTCGACGACAGTCTAGAAGTAAATTTAACATTTATTTAAAAGGATTTTATATGCAACTCAAAGGTAACTACTTTCACGGCGAATTTCATCAAGTTGAAACGAACGGAACCAACCGCGCGGACAAAATCATTGTAAGAGAATGTCCTGCCGATACTGAGAAAACATTATGGGAATGTCCTGTTGAATACCGCCATGTCGATGCCATTATCGAATCGGCTAATGAAGGTTTCAAAGTTTGGAGAAAAACACCCCTAGAAAAAAGAATTGAAATTCTAAGAAGATATAAAGAAATGGTTATTGCTAAAAAAGAGGAGATTGCAACAGCAATTGCTCTTGAAGCAGGAAAGCCATTGTGGGAAGCACGTACAGAAGCTGGTGCTCTCGCTTCTAAAGTAGATGTTACAATTAGTGACTCCCTACCAAGAATCAACACGAAAAATTATCCGGAGATCATGGCCCACACAGAAGGGAATGTAATCTATAAACCAATTGGTCCATCTCTGATCATTGGTCCATTTAATTTTCCTTGTCACCTGGCAAACGGACAGATCCTAAGTTGTCTTATTGCAGGGAACTCAATTATTTTCAAACCTTCAGAGAAAACGTGCTACAGCGCTCAACTAATGTTTGAATGTCTAGTTGAAGCAGGATTTCCAAAAGGCGTTCTAAACTTGATTCAAGGTGACGGTGAGATTGCACGTAGAATTTTAAAAGAAAAAAATATCAAGGGTGTTTTCTTTACTGGATCAAAAGAAGTCGGCCTTAAGATTGTTGAACAAACGCACAAAGATCTTGGTAAACAAGTTTCACTAGAACTTGGTGGGAAGAACCCAACAATCATCCACTCTGATGCAGATATTGAGCACGCACTTGTTGAGTTGTTAAAGGCTTCTTTTCTTACAACAGGTCAAAGATGTACTTCAACAGCTATAACACTGATTCACGACTCGCTTAAAGACGAATTCATTTCTCGTTTTCATGACCTTGCTAAGAGAATCATTGTTGATCATCCTCTCAATGAAGAAGTTAAACCATTCATGGGACCTCTCATTGACCAAAGATCACTTGATCAATATTTACTTTTCCAAGGAATGGCTAAACGCGAAGGTCTTGAAGAAATCATGCGCGGTAAGCAACTTGAAAGAGATACAAAAGGATACTTTGTTTCTCCATCAATTCATTTCGCTGAAAAATGGGATGATAATAGTCACTTTCTTGCGAGTGAAATTTTTGGTCCAAACAATACATTTATTCCTTACACAGATATTGAAGAAGCGATTGAGATGGCCAATAAAACAGAATATGGCCTAGCTTCATCTGTATTTACTAAAGACGATAGTATTTTTGAAAAATGTTTGATCGATATTGATGCAGGTCTCTGTAACAGAAATAGATCAACAGTTGGGGCAAGTGCTAAGCTACCATTTGGTGGTGTTAAAAATTCTGGGAACTACCATCCTGCCGCTGTTACAACAATCGATTCATGTGTTTATCAGCTAGCTTCACTGGAAGTCGATAATGATTTTACCGAAACATTAGATTCTGTCCCTGGTCTTATGGACTAAGATATTTGGCCCTCTTTATAAGAGGGCCTTTTTTTAGAATTGTCTCTTATTTACAAGAACACCAGTTTGCGCAGACTTTGAAAGATCATCTTTAAGCTTTTTCTCTTGCTCAATATCTACGACACTATTTTTTTGATAAAGCTTTAAAACCTCACTCCCTTTCAGCTTAGACTGGGAATAAGTAAATCGCTTTTTCTCATTTAAAATAAAGTGAGATGTCTCAACCGTTTGACCGGTTTCTTTATCAACCAAATTATCGTTGAGTTCTCTTTTTAAATAGTGCTGAGCAATATATTCAACACAGTCTTTTCCTGCAAAAATTTCACTATCCTCAGCTTCACCATCAGCTTCATCTTTTCTTTTAAAAGGAAGGATTTTTGCCATATTGGCCTTATCGCTAAAATCAATTTCTTCTCCAGTTGCACGTAAGTTCATCATATCTGTAAGCGAAACTCTCTTATCGCCTTCAGAAGATGAGGTTAACTTATTGATTTCTTCAGGAGTTAAGATCCTTAAGAGATCCATGAGAAGATTTTGAGCTGCTGCCATTATCAATCCTTTTAGATTTCTAATACTATTATCGGTCAGTATCATAAAAATCTTGAGCTTTTTTATCGGGTATATGCCTGACAACAAGTTGTATTTACGCATTTTTTTTAAAAAAAGGGGCTAGACAACAATCAAAAAAACACTTATAACAATTACTCATAAATAGTTGGGATGTGGCGCAGCGGTAGCGCAGTAGACTGTTAATCTATTGGTCGCCGGTTCGAATCCGGCCATCCCAGCCATTTATACTTCCTTCCTTCTTTCCCAAGAGATTTCCACATGATTACTTCAAAAAACATTTGTTCTAAAGAATTTCATGGAACGATTAAACAAAATGTAATGATGTCTTATGCTGAATTGATTCAGGATATAAGAGAGGACATGCTTGCTGGTTACACAACTGAGCATCTATCTGCTGAGTTTCTTCAAGCACTTAAGGAATTAGTTAAGGATAATAAATTAGAGTCTTATACACCTTTAAAATTTTACTGGTCGACTCTTCTAGAAAATCTAATCTATGTTGTTCAACTTCATGAAGAGATTCTTGAAACAGAACGAAATGAAGAGTTTGAATTTTCTGAAGCAGAAGATGAATTATTCAATTTTTGGAATGATTCTGAAATGGCACAGAGCTTTCTAGAAATGCTCGATGAAAATAACAATATTATCGAAGCCTCAGCTCACCTACTCACTTTACTTGAAAATCAAATTCTATCTTTCTACTACCTTCATATCAGCAACCAAGAACCGAATCTTAAAGACGTCATTCTTTATAATGCGATTCCCGAAATTGGTGATAATGAGGAGAGACTCTATATTGGTGAGTCTCATAAAATGGCAGACTTTGAAGAACCATCAGATATTTTTCCAAATATCGCACTTAAGAGAATCTTCTCAAACAAGTCTGGAATCGAAGTAGAAATCAATACAGACCTATTTGAAGTTCCTCTTCTATCTAACGATAGTTTTATTAAACTCAAAGGCAAGAAAGTATATCTTCTACCGAGTTGTAATAAAGGAAAAGAAAATCTCGAACAATTTAAAGCAGACACTCTCAAGGCGCTTAATATTATTGAAGCTTCTTCTGAAGGTCTTTTAGATACATTTTTAAGTTTCACACACTCTCTCGTTCCAGTTAATGAAACAGGGATCGTTAGCTATTCTATGCAATCACTACCAGGGTTTTCTTCAATCAATATGTTTGATAGAGACTTTGTAGATCTCATGGATGACCTTCTTCACGAAAACGGCCACCACTATCTCAATACATTTCTTAATTATTCAGAATTACTAAATGAAGACGATGACAAGATCTACTACAGCCCATGGAGAAGAGCACTAAGACCAGTAAGAGGAATTTATCACGCTTGTTTTACATTCTTCTGGGCCTTAAAACTTTTTCACGACCTCGACTTAGCAATTGAAGAGGGTAAGCTTGAAGGAATACATCAATTTAGTGATGACGAATTACTTAAAATCAAAAAACGTGCAGTTGAGGAATACCTCATGCTCACTTATTGTGTAGAGGATCTTTCTCACGCCTACGACAATGAAAAAGTAACAGATGAAGGAAATGAACTGATTCAATCAATCTATCAACTCGTTAATGAAATGAAAGAAAGAGTCGGTCAAACATTTAGCTACCTCAATCAACATCATGTAGATGCTTCTAAAGAACTTAATGAGCTAGCAGAACACTTAAGAGAACAAAGAAAACATTATGAGCTTAAATCTTAACGTTTAAGCTCATTTAATTTCGCCTGCATGGCATTGGCCGGCATCAAATCACCGTTCTTGGATGAAACCTCAATACCTTTTTCAAAGATCTCAATGGCCCTTTCATTTTTCTTTAACTCAACAAGTGCTTTACCTAAGAGTAAATAAGCATTTGAATATTTAGGATCTTGCTCTAAGACGATTTCAATATATTTTTCAACTTGATCATATTGCTCTCTATAGAAGGCAATGTCAGCAAGCCCATAATTAGCAAGAGTATCATCAGCATCTAATTCTAAAACTTGAAGAAACATCCCTTCTCGTCTTTCGATATCCGCTTTCTTGGCCTCTTCTTCTTCTTTTGCTCTTCTCTTGGCTTGCGCTTCGGCACCAAATTTCTCAAATGTCTTAACTGTTGCCTTACTTTTTTCTTCCTCAGCTTCTTCAATTTTTCCTAGCTTCATCAAATAAAGAGACTTATTTGTATGGGCCATGACAGAAGTTGGATCTACTTCTAAAAGCTTATCCATAAATTGAATACCTTCATCATAGCGATGATGACGACCTAATATTACACCCATGACTTCATAAGCATCAGCAAATTGCGAGTCTAGTAAGACAGATGCTTCAAGTAACTGAAGAGCTTCTTCCTCTTTATCAGCTTGAAACAATTCTACAGCTTTTTCATAATATTCTTTGGACTTTTCTGTGGAACAGTACGTGCCATAAAAAGGTGCATAGCAAACTTCACCATGATAAGTTTTACCATCTAATTCAAATTCTAACTTTTTTCCCTGAACTCTAAATTCTCTAAAAAGAGAAACTTCTAAATAAACATCCTCACCTAATCTTTGATGTCCATAATAAGTTCCGCCTTTTCTGTCATTAACTTGAAAAGGTAAAAATTTCGAATGATCAAACTGCACATTTTCAATTTTTAAAAAACAAGGGTAATAAGATGCACCACGATTGTTATTAATTTTAGCAACAGTTTCCTGTCCAAGAAAACATCCTTTCTTATAACTAATTGCTAATTCATTTAATCGCGAATCGTTAATAAATTGCGAATTATCGACATTGTAGTCCCATTTAGGAAAACATGAAAAAAACCTATAGCTTTCCTGCTCTTCGAAACTTAATTCATTTTTTAATTCAAATGACTCTTGATAAAAAGACAACTTTCCTGGTTCTTCAAATAAGTTCAATTCAAAAGACTGATCGTGCTTACTCAAAAGAGCGCATGTTCCTACTTCCGCAAGAATTTTAAGATCGGCAACTTCAATCTCAACGTCATCCATGATAATAAATTTTTCGAGATCACTTTTTGTTATTTCTACAAGACCTTTCTCAACGACGATATAGTCAAAGTCTTTAGAACGAACATAAAAGAAAAAACTGACTAGTTTTCCTTTATTCGTAAGACGTGTAGCAAGTGTTCCTTGTCCGTCTTTTAATGATTCAACATCTTGAGTGAGCTGACCTTGCATATAGCGAGATCTATCTTCACCTTTAACTTCGAGAACAGCATAGTTTTGCAGCCAAAACTGGCCACCAGCTAGACGACTTTCTAAAGACACATTGATTCCTTAGTAATTAGACTGAAAATGATTCACCACAACCACAAGTGTTTGTAGCATTTGGGTTTTGAAAGACAAATCCCTTACCTTGAAGACCATCTTTAAAATCTAAAACGACACCCTTAAGGTAAATAGATGACTTAGGATCAATGAATACATTAAAAGTTTCAAATTCTAGAACGTTATCTTTCTCTTTCTTGTAATCAAAATCTATTTTGTATGAAAGACCTGAACAACCACCACCGACAACGCCAAGACGAACGCCTTTTTCTTCAGAATTCTCTTGATCGCTAAAAATTTTGGCGATTTGCTCAACAGCTTTTTCAGTAATTTCAATTATTTTTGTATCACTCATAGAATGACCCCTATTTTTAAAAGAATTAATTCTATTTTAACTCATTTATCACAATATAATATTAAAGAAAACTAAAGAGAAAATCCTCAATTATTTATGATAATCTACGATAAGTATTTAGAATGAGGTTTAAATGGCAATTATTATTTTGATATCAGAGGGTGAGAACAAATTCACTCTGAACATTGATAGAAAATCGCGCATTATTGGGCGTTCTAGTAAAAGTGATATCAAGCTTACTGATTCTCATGTAAGTGGCCAGCACCTTGCTCTGAAAGTTTCTGAAAATGGATCTGTTCTTGTCAAAGACCTCGGTTCAACAAATGGAACTTATCTCAATCAAAACTCTGTCTTAGAATCTCGTTTTCGAGTTAATGATATCATTACAATTGGTCCTAATGTTAAGATCATGATCGATAAAGCAAAGCTCACGAAAGGTGAAATGGATAGAATTGAAGTTAATCATAATCCAATCAACTTAAGCACCGGTCTTGATAGACAGTCATCTGAACATGCAACTCTTGTTATGAAGCAAGAGCGTAGACAAAAGACTGAAGTAAAAGTTTTAAAGCCTAATCAATCTGAAGCGACAACTCTTAAAGAAGAAACTGCCATCAAGAAAGAAGAAAATGAGAAGTCCTCAGGAAGGATTAGCGAGAACTTTTTCGATCTTGAGGAATCAAGTGGTCAAACTCGCATGATTAAAATTGAACGCAAGAAACCACAGGTTCAAGAAAAAACAAAAAAGAGAAAATTAAAAAAAGAAGAAGACGAAGATGAAGAATCAACAGGTATTAAAAATAAGATTCTTTCTTTGTTTAAAAAGTAATTACGAATTAGGTATCCAGTAATTCTCTTTCTCTCCAGACTCTTTATTTAAATATCGAGAGACAACAAAGAAATAATCCGACAACCTATTCATATATTGAGTTGAATTAGATGGTAAATCATTTGCATCCTCTTGCCTTTTAACGAGTTTTCTCTCAATTCGACGGCAAACAGTTCGGCAAACATGGAAATAAGTAGCACCTTTATCTCCACCAGGTAAGACAAAGTATTTTAATGGCTCAAGGGTAGAGTCAAGGCGGTCAATTTCACTTTCTAATTCTTTAATATCCTCTTCAGAAATCTGAGGTAACTTGAATTGCAATCGCTTATCTTGCTCGCAAGCAAGATTGCTACCTAAATCAAAAAGTTTAACTTGGATCTTTTTAAAAAAACTATTGAGCTCTTCTTCTTTATTAAGACAGATGGCATATCCTAAGTGTGAGTTCAATTCATCAACCTCACCATAGAGGTCAATTAAATCTTCACCTTTAGAAATGCGGGACCCTCCAACGAGTCCCGTAGTTCCTTTATCACCAGTTCTTGTATAAACTTTTGATTTTTTAGTCATTACATATTCCTTCTATAACGACCACCGATCTCATAAAGGACACCAGTAATCTCGCCTAAAGAACAGTAATTAACTGTTTTAAGAAGCTCTTCGAAAATATTTCCACCACTTAAGGCAACTTCTTTTAAAGTTTCAAGGGCCTCTTTAGACTCTTTCGAATTTCTCTTTTTAAATTCTTCAAGACGATTGATCTGATCCTTCTTCTCTTCATCAGAACATCTTGAAAGTTCAATCTCTTGATTTAATTGCTCATCAATATTATCTGCAATGTAAGTATTTACACCGATAATCGGTAACTCACCATTGTCTTTCAATGTTTCATAATAAAGAGACTCATCTTGGATCTTTCCACGTTGATACATCGATTCCATTGCACCTAGAACACCACCTTTATCAGAAATTCTTTCAAACTCTGCCAGAATAGCTTCTTCAACGATTTCTGATAATTCTTCGTAGATGTAAGAACCTTGAAGAGGATTATCTGTTTTATTAAGCCCAAATTCTCTATTGATAATCATCTGAATCGCCATTGCTCTTCTTACAGACTCTTCAGTAGGAGTTGTAATAGCTTCATCGTATGCATTTGTATGAAGTGAGTTGCAATTGTCACTTAGAGCAAGGAAAGCTTGTAGTGTTGTTCTAATATCATTGAAGTCGATTTCTTGAGCATGCAGTGAGCGCCCAGATGTTTGAACGTGATATTTAAACATTTGAGACTTCTTACTTGCACCGTATTTATCTCTCATCGCTACGGCCCAAATTTTTCTGGCAACCCTTCCAATAACAGTATACTCAGGGTCTAATCCATTACTAAAGAAGAATGATAAATTTCCACTGAACTCATCGATATTCATTCCTCTAGAAAGGTAGTACTCAACAAAAGTAAATCCATTGGCCAACGTGAAAGCAACTTGCGAAATTGGGTTCGCTCCCGCCTCAGCAATATGGTATCCACTAACCGATACTGTGTAATAATTTTTAATAAGATTTTTACAGAAGTATGCCTGTACATCACCCATTAACTTAAGAGCAAATTCTAGAGAAAAAATACATGTATTTTGAGCTTGGTCTTCTTTTAGGATATCAGCTTGAACTGTCCCCCTTACCATTCTCATAACATTGGCACGTTTTTCTTCATCCCAAAAGTCATCACCTTCTAGATCTTGCTTCATAGCGGTGTTCATAAACATAGCGAGAATGATTGGAGCCGGACCATTAATAGTCATTGAAACAGATGTCATTGGATCTGTTAATTTAAACCCTTTAAAAAGCTCTTGCATGTCATCAAGGGTAGCAATAGAAACACCAGCTTCACCAATTTTACCAAAGATATCAGGCCTTAAATCTGGGTCTTCTCCATAGAGAGTTACAGAATCAAAAGCTGTTGAAAGTCTTTTGGCCGGATCGTTTTCAGAAAGGTAATGAAAACGCTTATTCGTTCTCGTTGGTCCACCTTCTCCTGCAAACATTCTTTTTGGATCTTCGTCTGCTCGCTTAAATGGAAAGATCCCAGCAGCATATGGGAAGTGTCCAGGAAGGTTTGTCTTTTTGATATAACGGTATTTTTCATAAGTTGAATTGAGATTTGGAAAACCAACTTTTGAAATTTCATTGTGACTAAGTGATGTATATTTTGTTTTAACATTAATCTCTTTATCTCTTACTTTATAAGTAAAAATCCCAGATCTATATTGTTCGACAGCACTTTCAAAAACTTCAATCTCTTTGAAAACATCTGATGGGATTTTTTCTTTTACTTCTTCAAGCTTCGCTAAAACATCCTTATTTTCAGGCATCATTAAAGCAACGTTTTGAAGAGCTTCATAATCCTTAACAAGTTCAGCATTTCTTTCAGCTGCTTCATTGTATTTTCTACAAGCAGAAGAGATCTCTCTCAAATAAAGTGATCTTTCAGGTGGTATGATCTTCGTTTTATTTGAAGGAACTCTCTCTTTTTTTAGCTCTTCAAGGTCTTTAACATCAAAGTCAAATGTCTTTGCAAGTTCAAAGAATAGCGCATTTACACCAGCATCATTAAATTGTGATGCCATTGTTCCAAATACTGGTAGCTCTTCATCTGTAGGACTTCCAGGGTGCCCTGCAAATAGACCAGTATTTCTACGGTATTGCTTTCTAATATCCCTAAGAGCGTCTTCAGACCTTGGCTTTTCAAATTTATTAAGAACAATAAAATCAGCTTGCTCAAGCATTTCAATTTTTTCTAACTGCGATGCAGCCCCATATTCAGGAGTCATCACATAGATACACTTATCAGCTACTTTTGTAATTTCATCTGAAGCTTGTCCAATACCAGAAGTTTCAACAATAATTAAATCGAAATCCTGCGACTTTAAGAAAGAAACAACCTTTTTAATCTGTGGTGATAGTTCTGATTTAGAATCTCTTGTCGCAAGAGATCTAATATAGAAGTTTTCATAAACAGCACTACCAAGACGAATTCTATCCCCTAGAAGTGCTCCCTGAGTTTTTTTCTTTGTCGGATCAACAGAGACAAGGGCAATTTTCTTATCTTTATATGACCTGTGAAATCGAAGAAGGACTTCATCAATTAAAGACGACTTCCCTGCTCCACCTGTCCCAGTAATACCTAGAACTGGCGTACTCTTTTGATCGACTTCAAATGGGAGGTCACCATTATCTTCGATATATGTGATCACTCTTGCAATATCACTCTTTGGAAGAGACTTACTCTTTAGATTGATAAACTCAACATTTTCAATAGTTGAAAAACTCGCTCTATCGATCATGTCTTTGATAATTCCCTGAAGCCCTAATTTCATACCGTCTTCAGGTGAATAAATCTTTGTAATACCTTTTTCATGTAGGGCCTTAATTTCTGAAGGTGTAATAACACCCCCACCACCACCAAAGATTTTAACGTGTGTAGCGCCAGCTTCATCAAGAAGCTCTCTAATATAGGCAAAGTATTCATTGTGCCCACCCTGATAAGAGCTTAGAGCAACGGCATTTGCATCTTCTTGAAGGGCTGCATCGACAACCTCTTGTGCAGATCTATTGTGCCCAAGGTGAATTACCTCGGCTCCATTGGCCTGAAGAAGCCTTCTCATGATATTTATTGATACATCGTGACCGTCAAATAGACTCGCAGCTGTCACAAACCTTAAACTTTTCATAGTTCCCCGCAAATATAATTTATTTAGATTCCCAAAATCGGTTTTTTAAAGTATATGAAATATATCCTAATATATACGAGGTTACAAAACCTCAAGGCTTTATCCATTAGCGAAAATAAGCTATGATGGAAGCTATAATTTTAGCGAAACTAAGAGAAGACTGATGAGCGAAGAAAGAAAAGTATTAGTTGAGAACCCTTATCATACAGCAAGGCTTAAGCCGGTAAGAAAAGGGAAAAAACCACCGAAATTACTAGCAGTTGTTCACCAATCTGGATGTACTGGTTGTGAAGTATGTATCCAAGGTTGTCCAGTAGACTCTATTGAGCTCGTACCTGGACCTGATGCAAATAATCCAGCCTTTCGTCAAACGGTAGAAATCGACCTCGCGCGTTGTATCGGTTGCCAAAACTGTTCTCAAGATTGCCCTTGGGAAACGATCACAATGTACGAGCACAATGATGCTTTCATAGCCTGGGGAAATGAAACTTTGAAGACAGAACTTTACGTTAGTGAAGAAGCTCTTGAAGAAGTAAACGAGTCCTACGGAATTAGTCTCGAGCCAGAGCAAACAGAAGAAGGTCAAGCAGAATCAAAAACTGCTGAAGCATAAAAAAAGACCTCTTTAAGAGGTCTTTTTTAATTCCTGTTTTTCAATTCTCTTTTTCTCTAAAAATAAAAAATCATAAATTAGAAAAATAGCACCTACTGTAATCGCACTATCTGCCACATTAAAAGCAGCAAAGTGCCATGTGCCATAGTAAAAATCAAACATATCAACGACAAATCGCAAACTAAATCGATCGATGAGATTCCCGATCGCTCCAGCTAAAATCATTGAATACGATGTACAAAGTAAAAGCGCTGTATGCCTTGTTTGCCAGATTAAATACATGAGCCAAAAACAAGCTCCAGTCGGTAAGACTAGGAACATGATGATTCTAAATAAGTCAGAATGGTTTGCTCCAAAACCAAAGGCAGCACCTTTATTTTGAACATAAGTAAGATTGAAAAGACCATCTATCACGGGTCTAATTTCTCCAAGTGTATATTCGTGCTGAATATAGCCTTTAGTAAATTGATCTACCAAGATGATTCCAACCATCATCAATGTCATTTTCCAAATTCTATCCATTACCTTCCTCTAGTAATATTCTTTTGGATTAATCTCGTACTTCTCAATTTTTCTAAGAAGTGTCTTCTTAGGAATATTGGCCTTAAGTGCCGTCTGATTAATCTTTCCATTATTTACTTTTAAAGCTTCTATTATAAATTGTTTTTCAAATAATTCCTTCGCTACCTGGAAGTCCATTTTAACTTCGTTGTTGTCATTTACAGTAGCAAAAGTAAATTTATAATCATTACTTTCTTCTTCTTTAATTTCTTTGTCTAGAACAGACTCTTTAATTCCAACGAAATCAATAATACTTTCATCATCTCTATCTTCTGGCGCTGGAGCCGGAACTTTACTTAATGAATTATTATTTGTTCTCACTGTTTCAGGGAGAGAACTCGCCGTTAGTATATCAGTAGATTCTATAATAAAAGCATGCTCAATAACATTTCTAAGTTCTCTAATATTTCCTGGCCATGAATAATTCTTCAGCAATTCGATGGCATCTGGAGCAACTTCTGAAATTGTTAAGTTATGAAGGTTGTTGAAATATTTTACGTAGTAATCAACTAGAAAGTTAATGTCATCCTTTCTCTCTCTTAAAGGCGGTAAGTAAACAGGTAGAACATTGAGACGATAAAATAAATCCTCTCTAAAATCTCCCTCTTTAATCATTTTCTCAAATGGCTTATGTGAAGCCGCGATGACACGAACATCACACTTGATATCTCTATTTGATCCAACAGGTGTAAAACTCTTTTCTTGAAGAACACGAAGAAGTTTAACCTGCATCGTTCCAGAAATATCTCCAATCTCATCGAGAAAGATTGTTCCACCATCGGCATATTGAAACTTACCAATTTTTCTTTCTGTAGCTCCTGTAAAAGCACCTTTTTCGTGTCCAAAAAGTTCAGACTCAATAAGACTATCAGGAATAGCAGCGAGGTTAATCGTTACAAACTTATCATCTTTTCTAGGTCCGTTATAGTGAATGGCCTTTGCAACAAGCTCTTTACCAGTTCCTGATTCACCACGAATCAATACAGGTGTGTTAACTTGAGCGAGCTTACTGATGACATTGAAAACCTTTTTCATGACATCCGATTCACCAACAAATTTATCGTTACCATCACCAAGAGAAAGTGTTGGAGCCGAGAACATTGATGTTTCAACGAGTGAACGGGCCTTAAGAGCCCTTTTGATAAGAGCAACTAAGTTCTCACTAGAAATTGGCTTTTCTAAATAATTGAACGCCCCCTCTTTAACTGCTTTAACGGCATCAGAAACGTTTGAATATGCTGTGAGAATTAGAACAATGATTGTTGGATCATATTTTTTTATTTCAGCGAGAGCTTCAATTCCATCCATCTCAGGCATGTTAACGTCCATGACGACGAGATCATACTTCTCTTTATAGACAGCACTAACTGCTTCTTTTCCATTATTAGCAACATCAACATTAAAATGGTGAATTTCTAGTGCTTGTTTAACATTGTCCTGCAAGACTTTGTCATCATCAACTACAAGTACTCTATACATATTGTTCTCCTATTCATTAATGAGCTTTATCGTAAAAGTTGTCCCTTCACCAAGTTTAGAGGAAGCTTCAATTGTCCCTCCATGTAACTCAACGAAATATTTAACTAAATATAAACCAAGACCACTTCCCTTAATGACGTGACTTTGGTCATTTTTCACTCGATAAAACTTTTCAAAGATATTTTCTAGATCTTCTAGCGGAATACCTACTCCATCATCTTTGATTTCAAGATAAACCCATTGTTCATCATCCCAACTTCGAACATGAACAGAAGTGTTTTCTCCTGAATATTTTATCGCATTTTCAATTAGATTAGAAATAACTCTGTTAATTAATATAACGTCTACCTGAATTGGATAAAGCGGACTCAGTTCTTTATCTATTTTTACATTTTTCTGGCCAGCTTCAAATTTTAAGTTATCAATGACTGAATCAATGATTGTATTGATATCTTTCGACGTCTTATTCAAACTAATATTTCGCGATTCGATCTTTGTTAAATCTAAAATCGAGGTGATAAATTTATTTAATTCTTTTGTCGCTTCAATAATTCTTTGAAATTCATGTTTCACTTCAGGCTCTGAACGACCAAACTTATGCATGGCCACATCTGCGATACCAGCAATCTTTGCGACAGGTGTTTTTAAATCGTGACTCATCAACGAAATAAAATTCTGCTTTAGATTCTCAACTTTCTTAAGAAGTTTTGTTTCTTCCTGAATTGCGTATCGACGTTGGTATTCTCCAATCGCTCTGAAAGGTACCCATATGTAATAGACAACGAATATAGTTAAGAGAATGTGTGACAAGTATATCCAGACTCCAAACAAACAGAAGGCTAAATATGAAATCAATATAACTATGACTATTGTAGATACAGTAAATACTAGTCCACGAGTTGGCTTAATTCGATTGATCACATAAGCAAGAACAAGACCTAGAATGAGTGAAATGAAATAAGAAATGGCACGTGGTAATTGAAAAATTGTTTTATTTTGAATCAGGGACTGCATAATTGCGCCATGAACACTCATTTTTGAAGATGAGTACTTCTCTCGATCATAAGGGGTCATAACAAAATCAGAGGCATTCGAAATATAACTTGGCCCAAAGAGAACGATCTTATTTTTAAACAATCCCTTAGGGAAGTTTCCAACAACAACTCTATGAAATGGAATTCTCTTAATTCTACCAGTGTCTTCTACTGTCGATGTATAATATCTAAAATTAACGAATGTAGCATCGCTTTCAACGACATAATAAGCGCCTGTTATGTCATTTAGTTTCAGCGGTAAGCGTCCAATCCTTCTTCTGTAAGCATTAGCCGTCCATAAGTGAAGTGTATCTTCACCTGAATGATTAAGGATCGCTTTTCTAGAAACGTCATCTCTTGCAAATGAAGCATTATCAACATTGATTAGGGCCAAGGAAAAACCGAGATCCTTTAAAGGCTCAGGAGGTAATTGCTCACCCCACGCATCCAAGCTTGTACCAAACCGAAAGGCACCACCTGTTTTAACAAAATCTTTTATCGTTGCTTTCAATTTATTTAAATTCGCTTCTGATCTTGCTGAATCTGGCTCATCTAATTGAACAAGATAATTAATTACTAGTGGCTTTTCATCTAAAACTCTTTTTAAAACTCTGTTGTGAGTCGCATATGTATAAGGATAAGATTCACCAAGAAAGTTATCACTTTCCTCATCTAGCGTAACGATGACGATATTATCGCGAAAGCTTATACCAAAGTCGTATTTAACGCGAAGATCATAAAATACTGATTCTAAGTTAGAAAAAGAGTACTGAAAAAGAATGGCCACGAGAATGACCGTAAATATAAAAGGATATAATTTTGAGAAGTCTAAATCTTTAAAACTAAATTTTCTCATTCACCTTATTCCGATAAAAGAATCTGAAAACGCTCCTGCGATCTAGGTTGATCGACAAAAAAAGAAGTGTTTTCATTTACTTTATTATCGGCATAAGTAAGTGAATTCATGATACTTTCTTGTAGAAAAGTATTGTTTAAAGCTCGAACATCAGAAAGTTTATAAATTGCAGATCCCAATTCTTTACCAAGGCCTGTTTCCTCGGCAACAAGCTCATCTAAGTATCTGATTTTACGGCTTCTAAAGAGCGTGTTTTGAATTAGAAGTAGCGGAGACCTTAGGTAACCATAAATTAAATCGAGCCACTGCAGTTTAGTTGTCTTTCTAAAAAGATAAGACGGAAGATCGAAGGCATAATTGAGAAGTCCAAACATGATTCTAATTTTTGCAAAATGACCGTTAAACATCTTCAAGCTAGCATATGTCAGCACTTCAATTTCTGAATCACTTAAATATCTTTCAATATTACCGCCAAAAATAAGGGCCCTATTACCAAATGAAGACTCGATAAAGTAGATATTAGATGCGAGATGTTTAGCTGTGTAAATTTGGACGGAGCCAATATTTTGTTTCGAAGCAATGTTATTGGCCTTTCTCCATAACTCGCGATCAATAATGGCCTTACGAGCATTAACAAGACCGAGAACGATTCGATCACCAAAGGCGTAAAGAATTAGTGAGGCAAAGACAAAAGCAAGAATTAGAACATACATCAACTCGAGACCACCTGTGAGGTATCCAATTAATGCAAAGAAAAGTACATAGGCCAACCACCAAAAATACAATAAAATTAACTTAATAAGGCTTTTCCTTTTTTACAATCTTTTGTCATTCTTACAATTCTCAAAGCTTGATTATAGACAAGAATTTTTAATACGGCTATAAGTTATGCGTTTAGTCAACGAGGGGCGGGATTCGTAAAACTAGTCACATAACATATTGTAATCAATAGGTTTGCCACAGTGCGCCTACAGCGAAATTCCAATATGTGATATGACAGCGATAGTTTTCTGCCTTTCAAACTTATTAATCGGGGGAATTGATGCAAATAGAACGTCTACTATTTGGTACTGCGGGAGTTCCTAACTCAACTTCCAAAAAAAATAATCCAATTGATGGTGTTAGAAGAATCCATGAATTAGGATTAGACTGCATGCAATTAGAATTCGCGCATGGCGTGCGAATGAAAGAAGAAGTTTCCTCTGGTTTACGTAAAGTTTCATATGAATTAGGTGTTCCACTTACTTCACACGGTCCTTATTACATTAACCTAAATGCTAGAGAGCAAGATAAAATCGATTCATCTGTAGAAAGAATTATTCAGACAGCTAAGATTTCTGATCTTTGCGGTGCTGAATCTATGACTTTTCACGCGGCTTTCTATATGAAAGATTCGCCATATGACGTATTTGATCTCGTTGAAAAAAGTATGAACGTTATCGAAGAAAGACTTAGTCGTCTTGATATCGAAATCGAACTACGTCCAGAACTTACAGGTAAGACATCTCAATTTGGATCTCTTGAAGAACTAATCTCTTTAACAAAGAATGTTTCCTCATGTCGTCCTTGTATGGATTTTTCTCACCTTTACGCAAGAACTGGTGAGTACAATACTGAAGAAGAGTTCAGACTTGTACTTGATAAATTGAAAGAAGAACTCACTCCAGAAGCTCTCGAAAATATGCACATCCATATTTCAGGAATTAGCTCAAACTCTAAAGGTGATCTAAAGCATCTTAACCTTGAGCAATCTGACTTCAACTGGAGAGGACTTTTTAAAGTTCTTAAAGAGTACGATTGTAGAGGATATGTTATCTGTAACAGCCCTAACCTCGAAGACGATGCTCTCATGATTAAAGACTATTACATGTCACTATAAATAAGAAAGGCTCCGAAAGGAGCCTTTTTTTATGCCGCTGTTTTTAAAAGCTCATTTTCATTCATTAGTATATTTTCTATTTCACGAACCAACGTCGTATCACCATCTTCAATAAGAATAAAGTAAACTTCATTATTCTCTACGAAGAAAATAGGTTCTTTATTCAACTGATATGAATTCATTAAAACAGAATAGAACGTTTCATCCCAGTCTTTTAGTCGAAATAATTTATTCTCATTGCTTTTCATGGCCAAGGTTATTTCGTGAAAAACACCCCAATTTCTAGGTGCGTGTAGGTCTTTTCCATTCATTGGGATGTGAAAGAAGTCGCTTGCCTTAGAAAGAGAGATCTTTTCACAATCAATATTACTTAAAAGAAGGTGATTAATTAAAAAACTCTTGTCATCAAAGTTGATTTGACGATTACGTTTCTCAAAGTAATCTGGAAGTGATGAAAGCTCGACAGGACCTACTTTTTCAACAAGTCCGTAAGTTTCGTTTAAAAGCTGGCTAATTAAATGTTCTTCGTTCGTTTTCACGCTCATACTAAGCTTTTCGGACTTAGGGCGGAAAACTTTACCTAGTTAGAGATTGTTTTTTTACCTTCGATATATGTTTTTACATTCGTGATATCAACAATCTTCCATTCTTTATCAAAGACTTTAATCTCGGCTATTTTCTTAACTTCTGTAAGAGAATCATTCTCACTTCCACCTTGTGTATAGGCCAGTGAGTATGTAATGAAGCAACGAGTTTCGTTGCAGTTTTTGTGTAAAATTTTGAAGTCTCTTTTCTTATAACCTTCTGGATTTAAGAATAATTCTATTTCTTTATTCTTTTTCTCAATTTCTTCAGCTGTTAACTCTTGTTTATTAATAAATAGGAATTGCTCTGTTTCTTCTTTAATTGTCTCTTCTAGATAAGAGAGAACCTTACTTTTAGATTGACCAGTATTGAATCTATAATTAATAAATTCCCTTAGCGTTTCTTCAGGACCTAAATCCTTACTACAAGAAATAAAAAGTGCTGCAATAGTAAAAAGTAAAAAGTTAACCTTCATTAAAAATCCAATGTTTAAATTGAATAGAGACCTCTATCTATAAGAATATCATAAAGCTCTCGCCAACTTAGGTCACCTTCGGCACTATTTTCACTATCAATAACTTTAATTCCGTAACCATCATGAAATTGAGTCATAACTTTTCCACTAATGTTGAACTCTTTACTCAGATAATTTAAAGAAAACTTTGCTTTACCTCTTATTCCAATTTTCTTTTCATAGGCCCTAAAAAAGAAGCTGGTTTTATCGAGATGAGTAATAAAACCTTCTATATTTTCGTCGCCAAAATTGAGAACAATTCCATCGATGACTTTTCTTTTATCCAAATCTCGCCCATTAAATTTAGGATTATAAATTGCTTCAGAGAATTCTAAATACAATAGTTGATAGAGATAAAAAGCTGCAAGCACATATAAGAGATTGAAGACAAGTACTACTTTATCGAATGAATCGAAGAAAATGGTTAAGCTGTGGAATGTGACTGTAACCGTAAAGATACCATAAATGTATGTAGAGAGTTTCCAACATTTAAAAACAGATACTATTGTGGCCAATGTAAGAGCAAGCAATGGAAAATTTGATTTCAAAAAGGCAATAATATCTGGCATTGAAACCGCACTCTTTCCTGCGTGAAAAGCATAAACAATATGCAAGTAGCCCAAGCTTAGGAGGCTAAATAACAAGACATTTCGAACAACTGCACTTCTACTTATAATTTTCATCTTAAGGAAAAAACCCCTCTATTGCATATATCTTAATCAGTGGCATTATTTAAATATTATGCTACCTAAATTACAAATCAACAATAGATGTATTCAATGTGACAATTGCAATGTGGTCTGCCCAGAAAACGCGATCATTGTGAACGATAACGTTTACACGATTGATAATTGGAGTTGTACTCTCTGTGACTTGTGCGTTGAAGCATGTCCTGTTGATTGTATTAAACTTATTCAGGAAGAGGGTTAATCTCATCTTGAGTTATTGTTTTTGATCCATAATTCAAGTATTCGAGTTTCGTCTTTCCATTTTTTTTTAAGATTTTTAAAAATCCTATTTCACTAGAGATTTTTATCTTTCCAATATTTGCAAGATAGAGATCCAGCGTTCCATAATCAGTGTAGGACAAAGTTTTAGGACGATAGACTTCTACTTCTTTATTTTTAAAGTCTGCCACCGTTTGAAAAAATGAACTTTCTCCAGGAGTCTCATCAATCTTCTCTAAGTCAATGATTCCTACACCTGCATAGGTATAATAATTTTCTTTCGTCGACTTTTCGATTTTAGACAACAGAGACTTATTCAATATGAATTCATTATATCCTATTTCTTTCACAGGTAAGGCCAGTAAACGAGAGCATCCCATTAATGGTAAGAAGAACTCTTTCCATTCGTCGTGATTCATACTAATGAGTACATCACTATTTATCGTAAGTAAGCTACCACAATAAGACAGTTTATGGGCGACGTTATGTATCGCTCCCCCAGATCCTAGAATTTCCTTTTCATGAAGAATGTGAACAGAAGGAAAAAATCGTTCAACGTAACTAATAACATCTTCTGCTTGATGGTGGACATTGACATAAATGTCTTCTATTCCAAGTGATCTTACAAATTGAATTTGCTCAGCTAACAGAGTTGTTCCATTGAATGGCCATAAAGGTTTAGGCAGAGATTTTCCAATCTTCCCCATTCTTGTTCCAAATCCTGCTGATAAGATAAGAGCTGATTTAACTTTCATAATATATTTTAGATAAACTTATATAGAGATCATTAAGCTCAGGTCTTCGTTGTAATATTGTTTTCATTCCTTCGAAGCTATAGCCGACATATTTTAAATATCGACTATCTTTTCTTTCAAAGTTAATATAACAGAAACTACCAATTGCTTTGTAAATTCTCTGGAGCGCAGAATAATCATAGGCCCTATAAAACTCTTCTAAGTCATCTTCAGAAAAATTCATTCTATCGATGTATAAGCGAATTAATTTCGCTTTATTATCTTCATTAATCTTGTAGTAACAGTCTTCTAATAAGGAGACTAAATCATATTGTGGCAATCCAATTCGTGCGTCTTGAAAGTCAATAACGATCATTTCATTGCCTTTGAGCATTAAATTTCGGCTATGATAATCTCGATGGCAGACGACTTGCTTTCCTTGCTCTAAATATGAGTTTATTTTTTCAAACTCTTCTTTAACCGTAACTTGATCTTGTTCGTTCGTATTTTTTAAATATTGCAGAACAAAATAATTATGAGTCATATTTGTTTCTTGATTTAGTTTATCAAAGTCGAAATACCTTTCGCGAAAAGGAGCGTTTAGTTCAATATCGATAGAATGAATCTTAACTAGTTCTTCGATCGCTTTCTTATAAAGTACAAATTCTTCTTCCTTGTCGATCCCAGCGAGCTTTGACAATAAGGTTACATCACCTAGGTCTTCTTCTAATAGATATCCAAATTCATTTCTTTTATCATGAATCATCGGAACTCGAACGCCATGCTCTTCTAAGAGACATTGCATTTGATCGAAGTCACAGTCTTTATCACTTGGGCCATCGATACAGATCACATATGACTTTTTCGATGTTTCAATTCGATAATAACGTCTTGTCGACGCATCACCAGTAAGACGAATAACATCCTTCAGTTCACCAAGATCGCCCTTCTTTTTCACTGACTGCTCAAAGAGCTCTTCGACAAATAACCTTTCAGATTGCTCTAATTTCATCTTCTACCCTTGATGTTATTTAGGAATCTATAAAAACTTCGACTTGAGTTCTTCTCTTCGATACCTTCAAATCGGTCTTTCTTAGATGCGATATAATTTTTGAATAAATACTCTTCTTTTGACATTCTTCTCGAAGTACCGTGTTGAAGAGCAAAGTCGAGCATGTTTTTATTTTGTGTTTGTAGCCAAACTAAATATGCCGATGGATCATATCCAGCTCTTCTTAATAGAATATATGAATTCTTATTTACTTCAGATTTTAATTTCAACGATATTTTTAGAATCGATAAGATGTGTTCTAAGGTCATATACCCAACAGGAACTACGACGTTTTTCTCATAAATTGAATTAACACTTCTAAAGATCTCTGCTGACATCATGGCCACAAGGAGCTGTTCATTTCTAAGATACTTCGTAATCAAGCCAGAGCTAAAAAAGAAATGTCCCTTAGGTAAGGAAAAGTAAAAAGGCGTATCAGATTTAATGATATTAAATGTTGGTCTTGGAGCATTTGCTAGAAGAAGTTCATTGTTTTTTACGATTCTATCGTAAATATCTTTCAGATAGTTTTTCGATGACCATGTAAGATTAATAACTCTCGTACCAGGAGTTTTTAAAAAACTTTGGCCGATACTTTCAAAATGATCGCCATAGTCACCCTTTGCAGATTTATTAACTTCAAAATTCCATTCCGGCTTACTCCTATTAGTCGAGCAACCTGTTATTAATAGAACAATACAAATAAAAAAGGCCCTCGTTAGAGGGCCAGATATTTTCAACATATAAATACTTCTTATAGTGCTTCAGGCTCTGATGCCAAATCTCTATTATCGCTAGGGATATAATACAGCGTGAAACCAGCAAAAATCAAATTTGGATCTTTAATCATTGGCTTATTATTGTCCCAGATATCTCTCCACTTTCTATCTGTTCCATATTTATCAACAGAAATAGTTCCAAGAGTCTCACCTGTCTTAATTAAGTGAGGTAGTCCTTGTGGATTCCAAGCAAAACCATTTGGTGCATATCTAAGAACAGTTCCTGGCTTTAAATTCTTCTCTTGAATTCCACCGTTAGCTTGAGATAGCTCTCTCCACTTCTCATAATCACCCCAAACTTTGAAAGCAATTAACATTAAAGTGTCACCTTTTTGAACTGTATATTCTGCTTGCTCCATAATCGATGGCGCCATAGTTGCTTCTGCCATGATTGGATTCGTTTCTTCTACTTTTTCTTGTTCTGCCATTAGCGGTTGGTCAGTCTTTGCCTCTTCTAAAAGGGCTGAATCATCTGCATCAACTATAAAGTCCGCATCTTCTTCAAGTAATTGATCTTCTAATGTTTCAACATTCGTCTCAGCGACTTCTTTCTTTTCGCTGTTAGACGAACAAGCTACCAGTGAAAAAACTGATAAAACGAGTAGTATATTCTTTAATTTCATAAGATGCTCCCTTCTTTGGTCATACTCAATTACCCACTCGGCGCATAAAAATCTTTATTTAGTTTTTTTTCAAATTATTAGAGAAACTTCGTCCGCATAGACGATATTTTCCTAGTCATTTACAATATAACGATGAAAGTTATAACTCTCTTAATATTGACTTTTTTAATCAACTTTTCATTTGCTCAATCATTCGTTGATGAATTTGAGGATCAGGGAAGTCTCGATTCATTCGCATCAGATCTTCCAACAGAGAAGATTACAAAGATATCAACATCTGGACGCATCATTATATTAACGAATTCAAATCAATCTTTTCAAAAAGGTGATTTCATTTCTCTCGTTCACTCTAATAAGCTTGTAACGCGTGCTCTAGTAGCAAAAGATACATCCGATGTCTCTGGTATTAAAATCTTAAAAATTTATTCGATGGAACTCTTCAAAGAGTTAAGACTTGGCACCGAAGTTAAAGTGATACGTGGTGATGACAGTTTTTTTAAAGTTAAAAAGAAAGAGAAAGAGGAAGAAGCGACTCTTATCAACAGTGAAGAAGATCTTTATAGTACAGAACTTCTCGATGACAATTTAGAGATCGAGGATAATAAAAATAGGGCCATCAAAACAGATAATATCATTTCTGCAAACCTAGGGTTTCTCTCTACTTTAGACAAAGACAAAAACACAAGTAGAACGAATCTCTTCAATGCGACGTGGGCCTATCAATTCGATGACAATATTTGGGGTGAAGCGCTCTATGGAGAGGGTGTTCTTCAGGACTTTCCTGATGACGGACTTGGTACAAAAATTACAACTTATACTCTGAGAGCAAAGTACACTTTTGCAGGACCAATGTTTACTTATTTCCAACCTTATCTTGGGTTTCAAATTGTAAACGCAGATAGCCCTGGTGCAGGTGTACAAGATCCCGACGATCCAAAAACAGATACTGAACTCCAAAATGAGCTCAATCTCGTAAGTGAAATCCAAAAGAAGCAGGTTGTTTTTGGTGTCACTGTTCTAAAAAGGCTTGTTCCAGGCTGGTTTTTACGTGCGGATTTTGGTAATGATATCCTTAATGTTGGATTCAGCCTTGAGTTTTAAGCTCACACTTATTCTTCTTTCTTCTCTACTTCTTGGTTGCGGTGTGAAGTCTCCTCCTAGATATAAATCAGGTCGCGTTCTTCCATCGGCAGAATACCAATATGTCATTCCAAAAGTAGAAACAGGAAATTCTGATACTTTAGATGAAAATGATAGTGATGATCAGTCCTCTATTAAGAAGGAAGATTAATGTCATTAGTTTTAGCACTGGGAACAAATTTAGCTGACCGCGAAAATAATCTCATTGAAGCACTTAAGCTTATCCATCTTTCGTATCCTATCATTGCTCTTAGCAAAGTATATGAATCTGAAGCAGTAGATTATTGTGATCAACCTGATTTTTATAATATGGTTATAGAGTGTGAACTTCCACGCAATAGAAAGCCAGAAGATATTATGGCGCACTTACTAAAGATCGAAAAATCTCTAGGACGAACTCGTGATATTGATAAAGGGCCTAGACTCATTGATATCGATATTCTCTTCTACGGTTTAGACAAAATTAATACAGAGGTACTAACAACTCCTCACCCAAGACTCTTTGAAAGAAGTTTTGTTGTTTTACCTTTAAAAGAACTTCCATATTTTCAAGTACTCAAAAAGCATTTCTCGTTTCCTAAGAAGTTTGACAACTGTGCTCAACCAAAGTTCGATATTAAACTTGCCTAGTTTTTCATAAATTGACCCCAGTCCAGTCACTACCTATAATTTCTTTATATTATTTTCTTATCTAAGGATCTTCTTATGATTAATTTCGAATTGACTCCCGAACAAAAAGAAATTCATGACATGGCCCTAAAATTTGCTCGTAATGAAATGATGCCAAAGGCTGGTGAATATGATGAAAAAGCTGAAATGCCACTACCTATTCTCAAAAAGGCTTGGGAGCTAGGTTTAGTCAATACTTGTATTCCAGCTGAATATGGTGGAGCTGGTTTTAGTGCAATGGATTCTATGATTATCACAGAATCTCTCGCCTATGGATGCTTAGGTATGAATACGGCCATCATGGCAAATGATCTTGCTCTCCTTCCAATTGTCATTGGAGGAAGCGATGAACAGAAAAAAAGATTTCTTACTCCATTCACAGAAGATTATAAAATTGCAGCCTTCTGTTTAACTGAACCGGGAAATGGCTCTGATGCTGCCGGCATAAAGACAACTCTTAAAGATAATGGCGATCACTATCTTTTAAATGGTAACAAGATGTGGATTACAAATGCAGGTTACGCTGATCTCTTTGTTGTTTATTGCACAACAGATCCAGCACTAAAGCATAAGGGAATCACTGCAGTTGTTGTTGAGAAATGTGAAGGCATAGAAATTGGAGAGAAAGAAGATAAGATGGGACATCGTTGTTCTGATACAAGAGCTGTAACTTTTAACAACGTTAAAGTTCCAAAAGAAAATGTCCTTGGAAATGTTAACGAAGGTTGGAAGATTGCAATGAAGACACTAGATCATTCTAGACCGATGGTTTCAGCTTCCGCCGTTGGTGGAGCGCAGTGTGCTCTTGACCACGCAGTCAAATATTCAAAAGAAAGATCACAATTTGGTAAACCCCTTTCGGGGCACCAAGCCATCCAATTCATGATTGCTGATATGGCAATGAAAGTAGAAGCTTCTCGTCTTTTAGTTCACAAAGCGGCTTGGTTGTTAGATAATAGTAAGCCTAATACGCAACTTGCTTCATATGCGAAAGCTTTTTCAGCAGATGCGTTCATGGAAGTAGCCACTGATGCTGTTCAGGTTTTTGGAGGCTATGGCTACTCTAAAGAATACCCAGTAGAAAAACTGATGAGAGATGCAAAACTCATTCAGATATATGAAGGAACATCACAAATTCAGAGATTAGTAATTGCTAAAGAAATTTTTTCAAGGAGCTAAAATTGAACATTTTCGTATGCATTAAGCAAGTTCCAGACACGGAAACTAAAATTACGCCTAAAGCAGACGGTTCATTTATCGAAACGACTTCGATTAAATGGATCATGAACCCTTATGATGAGTTCGCAGTTGAGCAAGCTCTTCTAACAAAACAAGCTAACAGTGGTTCAACAGTAACAGTTGTTAGAGTTGGTGGTGTTAAAGATACTGAAGCCCTAAGAACAGCTCTTGCAATGGGTGCTGATGAAGCAATCCTTGTTGAAGGTGACGATAATCTTGATTCATTCATGACTGCTAAGGCAATCAAAGGTGCGATTGAGAAGTCTGGGAAAACTCCAGATGTAGTTTTCACTGGAAAACAAGCTATTGATGATGACTGTCTTCAAGTTCCACAACTTGTTGCTCAAATGATGGATCTTCCACACGTTTCAGTTGTAGTTGAATGCAACGAAGAAGGTGGAAAGTACACTCTAAAAAGAGAAATCGAAGGTGGAGCAATGGAAGTTTACGAAGTAAACGCACCAGTTGTTATCGCTTGTAACAAAGGTCTTAACACTCCTAGATATGCTTCTCTTCCAGGAATCATGAAAGCTAAGAGAAAACCACTTACACAACACTCACTTGCTGACGTTGGTGTTTCTGAAGATGACAGAAGAGTTAAATACTCTGGGTTCCAACTTCCACCAGAGAAACCAGCTGGTAAGAAATTTGATGCAATGGAAGAAGCTAACCAAGCCTCTATTGTTGCAGACGTTGTTAAGCTTCTTAGAGAAGAAGCAAAAGTTATTTAATTAGGAGTATATAAAATGGCTAAAGTATTAGTACTTGCTGAAATATCAGGTGATACAGTTAAGTCTGTAACTTATGAAATTCTAGGAAAACTTACAGGACACGATGTTGACGTTGCTGCTGTTGGTGAAGTTCCAGCTGCTGCTGTAACTGAACTTGCAAAATATGGTGCAGCTAATGTTCACTCAATTAAGGGTCTAGATAACTACTCACCAGAGGGTTATACAAATGCTCTTAAAGAATTCATCGGTTCAAACTATGACTTCGTTTTTGGTGGTGCAACTTCTCTTGGTAAAGATCTTCTTCCAAGATTAGCTGGTGCTTTCGAAGCTGGTCTAGCTTCAGATGTAACAAACTTTGTTATGGATGGAGATAATTTCTCAGGAACGAGACCAATGTTCTCTGGAAAGTGTCTTGCAAAAGTTGAAATCTCTGGACCTAAGCCACACTTTGTTTCAATTAGACCAAACGCTCTTGGTATGCCAGAGGCTCCAACAGCTGGTGCTGGTGCTACAAATGAAGTAACTGGTAATGCTGGAAATATCCGTGCCGCTATTAAAGAAATCATTAAAGGTGCTTCTGAAAAGCTAGACCTTACTGAAGCAAATATTATTGTTTCTGGTGGTCGTGCAATGAAGTCTGCTGAGAACTTCAAAATTCTTGAAGAGCTAGCTGACGTTCTTGGTGCAACAGTTGGTGCATCGAGAGCAGCTGTTGATTCTGGATATGCTGCTCCATCAATGCAAGTTGGACAAACAGGTAAAACTGTTGCTCCTACTCTTTACATTGCTTGTGGTATCTCTGGTGCTATTCAACACCTTGCTGGGATGAGAACATCAAAAGTTATCGTTGCTATCAACACTGACGCTGATGCTCCAATCTTCACTAAAGCTGACTATGGAATCGTTGGAGATCTTTTCCAAATTGTTCCAATTCTTAAAGATGAATTAAAGAAAGTTCTTGGTTAAGAAATAAAAAGGCCCCTCAATTTGAGGGGCTTTTTTTTGCCTTTGAGTCACCTATTCAGATGATTCTTTTTTCTCATTTTGTATCGACTTACCAATCAAATCCTTCTTCTTGGGCAATTTCCGCAGCTTGCTCTTCAGAAACCATTTCTACTTCCATCGCTTCTTCTTGTGCAAGTTGCTCTCTCTCATTAGTTACTTGGTCTTGAATCATGTTCTCTTCTGTCTTAACTTCTACTTCTTCAGCTAGTTTTTCTTCTTTAAACATTTCAGCTTCTTCTTCTTTCATTCTGATTCTTTCTTTTTCTTCGTATGTTACAAAGCTAAGCATTGCACCTTTAAGCTTTGTTCCTGTTACAAATCTAATTTGTACTCCATTATTTCCGTTGTTAGTAAGTACTCCTGAGATAACTTCTCCATCTACTTCAGCTTGAAACGATCCACCATCTTGTAATGTGATTCCCGCTTGAGAGAAGTCGATTACTTCATTTTCGTTAATCTCGATGATGAAGCTTAAGTTTTCAATTGAACCTTCACCAAGAGCAAGCTCACCTTCAACACTTCTATTCTTTAGAATTTCACTTGTTTTCTCTGGGAATAGAGCTCTTTCAAGAACTGTATTTCTATTTAAAGAATTTACAAGTACATCCGATTTCTTTGCAGGAGCTTCATCTCTAGATGGTGCAACTGTTTCTTCATAAGTTTCTGTAACAATTCTAACTCTTCTAGCGTTGATCATCTCATATCCACCATTGAATGATCTAAAAAGAGTGATTGTTTTTCCTGATTCGTGCATGAAAGAAATATCAAATTTCATTTCTTCATCATTTCCAACTCTAACAAGACTTGATCCAATTAACTCAAGGTTAATCATAAGTTGCTTATCTTCTTCAGAAATATCATAAACTTTATTCTCTTTTTCATCTCTAATACTTACTACTTCCCACTGTCCTGCAATTAGTTCTCTATTTTGAGCATTGAATACAAATGGGAAAATCTCTGGTGTATTCTTATTAGCAGAGGCAACATTTCTAACCATTGAACTATCAAATCTCTTAGCAAACTTGATCTCAGAATCTTGCATAAAATCTGCACTATTCATTTGAGCTGTCTTGTAAGCTGATGCCATAACAAGAACAGATCCAAGTGATGCAAAAGTTGTCATAAGTTTTTTTGTTGTTAGTAGTTTCATAAGTATTCCCCTGTATGCCTAATACTAATGCAACGCGCATGCCAAAGGACTTAACAGGGGTATAAGACCAAAACATAGTAGAAGTGACTGAATTTACGTGAATCAAATGAAGAGAATTTATTACAGGACTGTTTAATTCTTTTACACTATCTAAAAAAAGGACGATTTTTACTGGGAGTAAGGAGATATGTTCAAAAAAGCTATCTTAGTAAACTATTGAAATTTGGTAAAAATAAAGGCCTCGATATAGAGGCCTTTATTTTTTTAGTCACCGTTTAGAATGCTACCGTCATAATCAGAGTGGCTTGCTCTAAATCTTTTTAAAGCGATTACCACAATTTCATCAATCGTATAGCCCGAGTTCTCGGCCATTCTTTCAATTGAATCAACCACGTTTTTTTCGATGTTTACTTTGAGCTCTCTTAGCTCGCCTTCGTTGTGGACTTGAGATTTCACAGGTTCTCCTAAGTTATTTTACCTACAAACTTTTAAGGCCTTTTTCTTCCTTAAAGAAACGAGGGCCTCTGTTATTTCATGATCTAATAAATCACTATTTTTATAGATGTCTTCTACTTTAGAATACTCGGTTATTGTCTCTAAAGTCTTAAACTCTATCAATTCTAAATTAGCACCCTCGATAATAAATTCCGGCCTAATCAATAGATGTAGGTCCGCAGGAGGACGTAACTTTATAGAATCTTTGAATTTAGCATAAGATGTCTCAGCGTTTTTCTTCAAGTCTGAAAACGACATTTTAAAGATTGCTTCATCATCAGATACGATTTCTGGCTCGACAACAAATTTTAGATTGAGTTGGTTCTCAATATCGGCAAAAACAATACTATAAAGAGCATGTTCTAGTTTCTCTCCTCTAAATTTCGCCTGAACAAGATAACCATCCCTCATTAAGACATAACCATAGAATTGATTATTCTCAACACTTAGGACGTTAATTCGACCAGTAAACTTAAAAGATGCCTGTTCTTCAATTGTCGTTAAAAAAGCCAATGTTTATCTCTTAAAAATTTTAGAAAAGAATCCCTTCTTCTCATCACCATTATTCATGTTAACAAGCTTTGAAGCTAACTCCATATAGGCATTCCATACCGGACGACCTTCATAGTCGCCATTACTCATATATGGGTTCCCGTTATCACAACTTTCACGAAGCGCGATTTCCATTGGAATTTCACCTAAAAATGGTGCCTCAAATTGTGTAGCGGCCTTTTTCACTCCACCTTCACCAAAAATATAATACTTTTTCTCTGGCATATCATCTGGTGCAAAGTAACTCATATTCTCGATCATCCCAAGAACTGGAACATTCACTTTTTTAAACATTTGAGCACCTTTTCTAGCGTCTAGAAGGGCCACATCTTGTGGAGTACAAACAACAAGAGCTCCATCAACTTCAGTTGCCTGAACCATAGAAAGCTGCATATCACCCGTTCCAGGAGGCAGATCAATGAGAAGATAATCAAGCTCTCCCCACTCAACATCAAAAAGAAATTGATTTAGAACTCCACCAAGCATTGGACCTCGCCAAATAACGGCATCATCTTCCCCAATAAAAAGACCAAATGAGATAAATCCAACTCCGTTAGTCTCAACTGGAATAATTCTCTTATCTGCATTTGCCTGTGGCTTAGCATCTCTTTTTCCCATAAGCATTGGAATTGATGGACCGTAGACATCGGCGTCTAGGATCGCAACTTTCATTCCTTGGTTCTTAAGAGCGAAGGCCATATTCGTTGTTACAGTTGATTTACCAACACCACCTTTACCAGATGAGACGGCAATAACATTTTTAACACCTGGTACACGTTTCTTATTTGCCCCTACAGGACCATGTCCCGCTTTAATCTGTGCATTATCTTGTTTTGGAGCACTAGCAGGCGCTGGTTTCGCTCCTAAGACGTCTTTTGAGTCTGTTGATACTGTTTTCACAGTTATCTTTTCTTCGCTGTAATACTTGCTGAGCTCATTAACAATGACATCTTCAACCTGTCTTTTCTGTGCAGGTGTGATTCCATCTCTTTTATATGTCAGACTAAAAGAGTCATCTTCTATTACCATTTCAACAATTCTTGACTCTTCTGTTAGAGTTTTTTGAGTATTTGGGTTCTTTACCCTCTCAATAATATCTTTTACTTCTGCTTTCATATTTCACCTCTTTTATTACAAAAAATTCTAATGAATCTGATCTTACTTATCAATTACTAAGGGGCAGAAAAATCAGCCGCTTGAGCTGAATATCCTCCATCTCGTATCATATTAATGCGTAGCCTAAACCATGGAGAACTTAGTGTCACAACACAGAAGGCGAATATACCTCGTAAACCCGAAATTTCAGCTGAAATTTTCACTGATGATTACATTATTGGTTATTATATCGAGTCTTTTTTATCCTTTTACCATCTATGAGCTGGTAGAAAAATATATAAATGTCATTGCCTCGACAAATCCTGAAAAAGTTCTCGAATTGCGCAATTACAAACAAGCATTGATGATTACATTAGCTCTCTGGCAGCTAGGCTTCTCTGTACTCGTATTCATCATTTGTATTTTATTTACTCACAAGATTGCTGGGCCTGTTTACAAGCTTAAAAAATATCTTTCTTCAATTCGTGAAGGATTAAGCGAGGGCAAACTTTATTTTAGACAAGGCGATTACTTTCGTGACCTAGAAGACGACGTAAATAGTACCTTTGAAACGATTAAAGAAAATTACAAAAAGGATGTTGTTTATTTAAGTGAAGTGAACTCGTATTTAAAAAATTTAACTCACGTTATTCCTGAAGATAAAAAAGCTGTCATTGAACAGATCAACATCAATCTTGATGAAATTCAAGAGCGTTTTACTAAACACCTCTAACCCACGGAACTAAATGCGACTTATCGTTCTTCTTTTTTTATATACTCTTAATAGCTTCGCCACCCCTCACCCCAATGCGACGAATGCTTTCAACATCATTAATTCTAAAGTTGATTCTAAAAATAAGAGTATCGCTAAAAGTATCTATGATCTTAATAGAGAGCTACGCTATTCGACCCCTAAGAACTACACACTTAGTAATCTCGAAAAGAATATTGATAAAAGCTCTCCATTTTCAAGTTATCTCCCACTCATTAAGAAGATAAAACTAATAAAAGAGAATAATCTTTCTCTTCAAGAGATAAGAATTAGATGTACGCAAAAAGTTTCAAAAGAATCGCTAAATCCTATTTTCAATAAGACTATTGATCTTCTATCAAATTATTGTTGGAAAAAAGCGATTCGACGAATCAACAAAAGCCTAAAAGATTTAGAAAATATCAACAGTATCGATGAGGTTTTTCTTTCTAAAGCGATTTTTCATCAAAGTAAAAAAGATCATCTCAAACTTATTATACGAATTCTCTCCCGTGCCAAAAAGAATGATAAAAAGACATATGATCTCTTATCAAAGATAGTTGTTAAGAATTATATTCACCTTAATCAAATTCCACCAAAGCGCTTACTCGACCACTTGCCCCTTAATCAAGAGTTGACTAATTTCATTCAAGAGAAAGGCTCCATTGGTGGACCTGATAAGAAATATTTCATTGGTGCTTTTAACAAAATGAAAAAAAGTGCTAGAGCTGCACGTAAGAATAAAGATTACTCTAAGGTTAAGACGTTCTCAGATCATATGATCAGTTTCCACTTAGAAAACAGACGTTACCTCGATACAGAATATACTTGGAAAACACTCATTAAGCTTGGGTACAATACTTTATATGATGAACAACCTGCAACTGCTAAGCATATCTTTAAACATGCTCTCCACGTCTCTAGCAAGGGTGACTACTCTCAGACTATTTTTTATATTCTTTGGAGTGACATTCTTTTCAAAGATTATCAATCCGCTTCCAAAACAATTGAGAGTCTCGAACTTCTCAATGACTTCACTTCTTTTGATGAGAAATTGAAATTTTGGATTGCTTATACTTTTTTAAAGATTGATCAGCAGTCGATCTCAAAGCATCTTTTCAAACTCATCACAAAAAACAGTCCTTTAAGTTTTTATTCGATATTGAGTATGAAATATATCTCAGATCTAGAAAATTATAGTTCACCTCATCGCCTTATTAAAAAGTATAAAGATAAAATCGATCTCTATTCTGTTTCAAAAGATGATTTTTCTAATGATCTTAATCTTTCTCTTGCTCGTTTGAGCACTTGGCTAAAGTTAGACCTTTCTTCTTATGCAGAAAAAGAAATACAAACAGTTCTCTCTTCAGATAAAAAACATCTCCTAACCAATCTTGGTAAATACAAGCATTTCTCAAACAAAGAGATTAAGCGCTTTTTAAGTATTGGGTTAATTCAATCTTTCAATAATAATGGTGAATACCTTCAAACTTTTAAACTGCTTCATAGTTCATTTAACGATAATCTACTTTCCGTTGGAAGCCGCTCTCTAAAGTTTCTCTTTCCATTTGAATATGTAAAAGAAATCAAAAAAGTTGATAATTCCATCGACCCACTTGTTATTCTTTCGTTAATCAGACAAGAGTCGGCATTCAATCCAGGAGCAAAGTCTCACGTTGGTGCTCGTGGTCTTATGCAGCTCATGCCTGCAACTGCTCGTGATTTCAACTCTCGCGTTGTTGCTTCTCAACTTGAAACTCCATCAACAAACCTAAAAATAGGTATTACTTATTTTAAAAAATTAGTTCGTATGTTTGACGGTAATTTAATTCTAGCGCTCGCTTCCTATAATGCTGGTCAAAATAGAGTAAAACGATGGATTCGTGGACATTTTGTGGATGAAGATCCGCTCGTTATGATTGAATCTATTCCCTATGAAGAAACAAGAAATTATGTGAAGTACATTTATAGAAATTTATTTTTTTATAATTTATTACAAGATAGAAACCGACTCACCCTGCCTTTGGGTGAGTCGTTTAAAGTCGCAATCAAAGATTAAACATTGAATCTGAAGTGGATAACGTCACCGTCTTTCACTTCATATTCTTTACCTTCCATACGAAGTTTACCGGCTTCTTTAACTTTAGATTCAGATCCAAGATTAAAAAGATCTTCGCAGTGATAAGTTTCTGCTTTAATAAATCCTCTTTCAAAGTCTGTGTGAATGACACCTGCAGCTTCAGGGGCCTTCGCACCGGCCTTGAATGTCCATGCACGAACTTCTTTAACTCCAGCAGTAAAATAAGTTCTTAGCCCAAGCATTTTATATGCAGCATGAGTTAGCAGCTCAAGTCCAGAGATTTCAATTCCAGCAGCTTCCATAAAGTCTAGTTTATCTTCTTCAGTTTCAAGTGCTGAAATTTCTGACTCAAGTTTTCCACAAATCTTCAATACTTCAGAACCTTCAGTTGAAGCATATTCTCTAACTTGCTTAACATAGTCATTATCATCATTCATTGAGTCTTCATCTACATTACAAAGATAAAGAGTTTTCTTTAGAGTAATTAAATTAAGATCGCTAATAAGCTCTTTGTCTTCTTCACTAAGATCTAGAATTCTTGCAGCTTTTCCTTCTTCAAGATGGGCCACAAGTTTTTCTAAAACAGGAACAAGCATTTTTGCTTTACTAGAAATTTCTTTGTTTTGATTTTTAATTAGCTTTGGAAGGTTAGACTGCTTTCTTTCAACAACTTCTAAGTCTGCAAGAGCTAATTCCATATTAATTGTTTCAATGTCATCGATTGGGTTTACTGTTCCGTTTACGTGAACAACATCTCCATCATCAAAACATCTTACAACCTGAACGATCGCATTAACCTGACGAATATGACCTAGGAATTGGTTTCCAAGACCTTCACCTTTACTGGCACCTTTTACAAGACCTGCAATATCAACAAACTCAACGATTGTTGGTATTACTTTTTCAGGACCAATTAAGTCTGCAAGTTTTTGTAGTCTTTCATCACCAACGTTAACAATCCCAACGTTTGGTTCAATTGTACAAAATGGATAGTTTGCTGCTTCAGCTGGAGCTGAAGTTAATGCTTGAAAAATTGTCGACTTTCCAACGTTAGGAAGACCTACAATACCACAGTTAAGGGCCATTCGTTACCTCTCTCTATTCTACTATTTTCTTTCTATTATATTTTCTCTGTGCCTTAACAAAGTCATCTTTTATAAATAACTCGATTGCCTTTGCTGACTCTTCTAAATATTGATCTAATACTATTTTTTGATCATCTGAATATGTCGAAAGTACCCAGTTACTTACTGAACCCCTCGGTGGGCGACCTATACCCATTCTCAACCTTTTAAAGGCTTGATTACCTAAGCAAGCAGCAATTGATTTTAGACCATTGTGACCAGCAAGACCACCACCATCTTTAAATGCTATTGTTCCATAAGGTAAATCTAATTCATCGTGAACTACCAAAATATCTTGAAGTTCTACTTTAAAAAAGTGCATTAAAGGTTGAACACTTTCACCACTCAAGTTCATATATGTTTGAGGCTTTAGAAAGTAAACATCTTCCCCATCAATATCTAATTTTGCATAGAGCCCTTTAAACTTATCTTTCCAAAAGATTCTATCTCTAAAGCTAAGTTTCTCCATAACATCCCAACCGATATTATGTCTCGTAAGCTCATACTCACTACCTGGATTACCTAATCCAACGATTAACTTTGTCATGTTGATTCCGATTTCCTAAACAAAAAGAGAACTAACTGAGTCGTTATTAAATGTTCTATGAATTGCTTTAGACAATATTTCAGCTGTAGACAAGACCTTTATCTTATCAACATCTTTGGCACTCTCACAAAGTGGAATTGTATCTGTAACAATAACTTTATCGAGAGCATCTGAATTGACGATTCTTTCAATGGCCGGGCCAGAGAAAATTGGGTGCGTTGCACAAGCTACAACCTTCTGTGCTCCATGGTCTTTCAAGGCCTTACATGCCTCAATAAGTGTTCCTGCAGTGTCGATCATATCATCGATAATAATGCAATTTTTCCCTCTTACATCACCAACGATATTCATGGCCTTAGCTACATTTTTTCCCGTTCGGCGCTTATCGATCATCGCAATATCTGCTTTTAATTTCTTGGCGTAATGACGTACGCGATCAACACCACCAGCATCTGGAGAAACGAAGATAGTGTTCGTATCGAAAACATTTTCTCTAATATAATCAATCAACACTGGAGAAGCATAAATATTATCAAATGGGATATTGAAAAAACCCTGAATTTGGCCAGCGTGGAGATCCATCGTGATAACTCTTGAAGCTCCTGCAACTGTTACCAAATCAGCAACGAGTTTAGCCGAAATCGGAGTTCTAGGAGATGCCTTACGATCTTGTCTAGAGTATCCGTAATGAGGGACGACAGCCGTTATTGAGGATGCTGAAGCTCTCTTAAGAGCATCAATCATAATCAATAATTCCATCAAATTATCATTCACTGGTGTACAAGTACTCTGAATAATAAAAACGTCCGCTCCGCGGACGTTTTTTTCAATTTCACAATAAATTTCGCCGTTAGCAAATCTAACCAACTGTGGGTCTACCAAGGGCACGTCTAAATGTTCAGAGATTTGGGAAGCAAGCTTAGGATTAGATGAACCAGAAACTAAGACTATTCGTTTCATTGCTTCTCCGAAAAAAAGATGGCTGGGGTAGAAGGACTCGAACCTTCGAATGGCAGAATCAAAATCTGCTGACTTAGCCACTTGTCGATACCCCAACAATGTGTACGAAACTATCAGAAATATAACGCCAGCCTAGGATTTTGGCAAGTATTTATCGCAATTAATCATTAAAAATTTCACAGTTAAGCTCGTTAAACCTTTTTCCTTTATCTCGAGAAAAATCATTAAAAACTTTAAATGCTGTCGTACTTCCATAGAGCTTAAGCTCATCTCCATCTCTCTTGCCTTCATATCCAACCCAAAAGAGACCTAAATTCACTCCATCAAAACTCACATACCAATTATCATACCCTTGATTTGTCGTTCCCGTTTTGCCGAAAAAGCGCATGTCTTTAAGACTCTTCCCTACAACTCGTCTAATTGTCGTAATCGTTGGATCTGAGAGAACATCGATAACGCTATTCTCTTTGTATGTTTTGCAAGATTTTCTAATAAATTTCTCATAGATATCGAGATAGCTTGAAATTGGAATCTCAATGGCACCTAAAAGCTGAGCTGGATATTCGGCCAGTGGCTTTTGTAGGTTTTCAAAGTACTCAGCAAGGAATGGCTCAATTTTGTCAAAGCCAATTTCGTTTGCAACCCGAATCAACGGTCGATTCAAAGACATGAGCAGTGCCGTCTTCAAAGTCGCACTTTCTATCTCTTTTTTACTCGCTTCGCGTGGACTCCAAGTACCGGAGATCAATTTCAATTCTATAGGACCAGTATCAACGCTATCGGACCATTTTTTCCCAAAGTCTTGAAAGATACCATAAACGATTGGCTTGATTGTACTTCCAATTTGATGAGGCTCACTTGTTAAGGCCTTTTCCTTATCCCTTTCGTACTTACTATAAAACCCGTATTGTTTTTGGGTTTGCAGGTTTTTAATAACTCCTTTAAACGCCACATTTTCATATTTTATTTCACCTAGGCGTTTGATCGCTTTGTGCTTCAAAATATAGCGGTCATATTCGTCGTAATCACTCTTCTCAGTACTAGTCCACCATAGTGATTTCAAAATTTTTGCTCTAGTTTCTGATTTTAAACTTTCTGACCATCGCGACCATTGTTCATCGTCCCACTGAAATGATTTTACAATTGGTGTAAGTGATTTCTCCTTCAACTTCTCATACACAATATTTGCTCTCTGCTTGAGTCGATTTACATGTCTAACAGGATTGTAATACGAAGGTCCTTTAAGCATTGATACGAGAATAGCCGTTTCATATGGGTTCAAGGTATGAGGTTTCTTTTTAAAATAGAATAATGAAGCCGTATAGATTCCCTTCATACGAAGACCATACATACTTCCCCAGTAAATTTCGTTAAAATATAGCTCTAGAATCATCTCTTTTTCATACTTATATTCTAAGTAGATGGAGATTATAATTTCTTTCAATTTCCTGCTTAGCTTTTTCTCATTTGTTAGATAGAGGTTTTTCACAAGCTGCTGAGTAATTGTCGAACCACCCTGAACCATTTTCATCTCTTTAATATCTATGATGATGGCCCTTAAAATTGATTTTAGATCAATTCCCTTATGAGTAAGAAATCGATTATCTTCAACTCCAATTAAACCCTTCCACATATCCGCCGGAATATTTGCGAAGGACATATAGTATTGAAAGCAATAGAGGTCCTCACAATCGTTTCTAAACAGTCCCTCTATTTCAAAGTCTTTTTCCAATAAATAGCTATTTTTATCTTCACTTAAATATCTCTCTCTTTTGAGCTCATCTAATAAGATGTCCATCGATCTTGAGTCAGATGAAAAAAGAAGATAATTTTCAAACTCCTCTCTATCAACGAAAGAACCTGCTTCAAAGCTTGAGACTGCTGTTTTAAAATTATCTTTTCCCCTAATCTTCTCAAAGGGAGTTAGATCAACTTCAGCAATCAACTTGGTAACATAGATATTAAATGCTAAAAAAGAAGTACCCATAAGGATAAATATGAATCTTAGAACGTTTCTTATATAAATCACTGTTTCAACACTCCATGGCATTTTGCCTAAAGATTTTGACGAGAACTTTTAATATCATATATTATTTCCCAAAGGACTACATTGCACCATTCCAAGGAGAGAATGACCGTGTTTAAAACAAAATCACTATTTGCTGCTCTTGCGCTAACTGCGACATCTGCTCACGCCCTTCCAATCGACTGGCACGGAGTTTTTGGAGTCGACACTACGCTTATTAACAATTACAGAAGAATCAAAGCTACAAGCGAAAACGTACCTTATACGTCATCTGCTGGGTCTCAAGAAGTAACTTTAGCAGGTGGAAGCCAAAAAAATGCTTCTTATCAAAGCTATGTTTTTCGTCTCAATCCACATCTTATCGTGAATGACTCAGCGAGCATTAAGGCTGAAATCACTTCGGGATACGGAAGAGGTGGTAGACTTGGTGAAAATGATGACCAAACGAAAAAAGGCGATGCCGCTTCAGCTCTTTATTACTACAACACAAGTACTGATAACCAACTTAACCTTAATAAGGTTTATATGGAACTTTACTCAGATACTGCAACATACGTGATTGGACGCCACTCTGCTCACTGGGGTATGGGAGCTATCCAAAACTCTGGTGATAACGTTTGGGATCGTCACACTTTTGTAAGAGACGGAATTACGGCCAAGATTAAAATTGGTAATTTCTTCATCTCACCTTATTGGGCGAAAATTTCTTCTGATGGATCACTGACAAGATCACATAGAGTTAAAGAAACTGGTATCAGTCTTTTCTACGATAATGTTGATAATGATATTGCTTTTGGAGTTCTCTACGCTAAAAAGAAAAACTCTAATAATGGTAAAGTTGCTGACGAAGCAGGAAGCCAAGCTTTTGGTGAAACAAACGTTAAGATTACAGACCTTTATTTCAAAAAGACTTTTGATAAATTAAAGTTTGAAGTTGAAGTTCCAATCATGAGTGGTGAACTTGGTGATGTCTATGGTAATAGCGATAACGTTAAGTACAAGGCTCAAGCAATTCTCTTCTCTTCAAGCTATCAAGCAAATGACTCTTGGTCTTTTGGATTTGATGCCGGTAAAGTTAGTGGTCAATCTGCGACACAATCTTCGTTCGAAGCAATGTATCTAAACCCGAACTTTCAAATTGCTAACTTGCTTTTCCGCTACAACATGAGAGCTGTTAGTGATGAATCTTATTCTCTATACGATTCATACGTGACAAACACAATGTATGGAAAATTAAGAGGTCAGTATAAGACAAATAAATGGACTTGGGATGCAGCTCTTATTTATGCAAAAGCAGAAGAAGTTGCTCAAGCGAATGCTGGCTTTTACAATCACGAAGGAAGAGCTTGGGTTGGAACTGCAAACGTTGATCAAAAAGATGACTTAGGAATGGAAGTGGATCTAGGTTTCACATATGATTGGAACGAAGCCGTTGCAATCGGTGGACAAGCAGCTTACCTTTTTGCAGGTGACTACTGGGCCTTCACTAACGATGCTTCAAATGTAAACGAAGCTAATAACTCATATCTTCTACAATTAAACGCATCTATAAAATTCTAAAAAAAAAGCCCGCTTTATGCGGGCTTTTCTTATTGATTAAATCTTAAAACATTCGAGGGTATCTGTGTTGAGGGCGAAACCTGAAATTGGTTCTGCTGTTGAACACCTAAATTTAACGGCCCAAGTCCATTATTCATTCCCATATCATAACCCCACATAGATAAATCTGATCCACCTAGTGAGTCATTATTGTTCACGCTAGCAAGGTTTCTTTGCATCATTGAATCTTGATAAATTCTCATCCAACCTGCATATTGATTATTTAAGTTTGTCGATGAAGTTTGTACTTTTCCAAGTTGCTTTTGAAGTAAGTATTGGTTCATCTGTTGTCTATACTGCGCCATTTGACATGAGTATTGATTGTACCCAGAGTAACAATATTTTTGCATATCGTTTTGATAGTTCTGCTGATAATTAGAAATCAGTGAAGTTCTTCTCGATTGTAGAGATTGCATTCTATTTCTAAGTCTCTTCAAAGGAGCGTCCTTTCCTCTTTTAAGTTGAGAAACATCTCTCCACTCTGTTAGGACATTCTTTTCAAATCTTTCAATATCAGCTTTTACACTTTTTTCTGCTTTAGAGAAAGTTAACTTCTTATCTCTTTCTCTTTTGTTTTTTTCAAAATAAACATTACCAAAGTTTTCTGATTTAGATTTTACTGTAAAGATCTCTTTAGCTTTGATACCAAAATTGTGGTTCTTCATAGCATCGACAAGATACTTAAATTCATCTTTGTCACTGTGGCGACCAAACCCAGAGATTAATTCATTTAATTTAGCAACACGCTTATCAATAGAAGCTTTTTCTTCAGGTGTTTTTGCAACAGAACGTTGATGAGCAAGTTCGTAAAGATCTACAATTCCAGTATCTACAACAAGATTTTCATATTGCTTTAAAACTTTATTATAATCCTCTAAAAGCTCGTAAACTTCTTGCTTATCATTAATCGCCAGCTCTTTTCCTTCTTCAAGATCTTCATCCGAAGGAATCAATTCATTTTCAAGCTCTCTTAGTCGATCTAGAAGCTCATTTGCTTTTTCTTCACGAAGTTTATCTTTTACTCCTTCAAGAATCGCAATTAGCTGTCCAGCATTTCCGATATCAGAATTATCACTCTTTAAACGATCAAGCTCATCGATCACTTTTGATAATTCATTTGAGCGACATGCACTATAGGCCTTTCGAGCTTCTTTATCATTTTGTGATTCATAAACAAGCGTATCAAGAGGACCTCCTGATGCGTTTTCAAGATAAGTACATTTCCATTCACTATCCGATGGTGGTCTATAGTTTTCTACTTTACCATGTACTGCTTGATTAAATACTGAGTATTCAGGTGAGGCAATATACAGTTTAGAACTTCGATCTTTATCCATCCCAGAAATTGGATGTTCGATAGTCATTTGTCTTAGATGACCATCTTCAAAAGCCTTAACTCTATTAAAGGCACTTGTATGCTCATCAATAAGTTCAGGATATTTTTTTCCAATACATCTAAAGTATTTATCTTCAATCGACAGCTTTCTAAATGAGTCAGGACTTTCTCCCTCTTCTGCAAGCTCTTCATAGTCAAAGTCATAATCATTTCTAAATTTAACAATGTGGTCATTCCCCATGAGCATCACATCATATTTGAGATCTAGACATGCTTGAATATAATTAGGAACAATTACTCTAAACTGACTACCATCTCTTGATTTAAAAATCTTGATATCCTCATCACCCATCAAGGTACGAAGAAAATCATAAGAGATATTACGTTGCATATCTTCTTTAGAGCACGATTGAGTAACACTGCCTCGTACATTTGTATAAACAGGCTTAGTAACTTCTGCACTAGAATAATTATTAGAACTCGAAGTTCCTAATGTACTTCCGGCCGAAAGTCTTCTCGGTGTAATTCCGTTTGCACTTGTAACAGTAAGTGCAAGAACAGGTAGAAGGGGAATGTATTTTTTCATATTCTGTCCTCTAAGAGTAAAATCCTACTTCTTTACTCATATCGGACAAATGGCGGATAACTTGACAAAAAAACGTTAGTTAACTTCTTTTCAATAAGTTAGACCACTATTGGAATATTCAAACCCAGTTAATTTCTCTTTGTTTTCTGCCAAGTTTTTGAAATATTCAGTCACTCTTTCATTAAAATTTTTATTTTTTGAAAGAATGTCATTATAGGCAAGTACTCTTACTTCGTATGAAGTTTTATCATTTATCTTAATCAAAATCTTTTTAGGCATCTCATGTTGGCCGTCAAAGAGCAGGTAATCAAGTGCGTAGAGATCTAATTTCGTCTCTTTAAAATTCAACTTTAATTGTGCAAGTTGGTGCTCTTCATTTGTAAAGTAAGCATCGATACCATCGAAATTAACATTCCAAGAGAACTCACTTCCTCTTTTAACTAATTTCACATGCTCAGATTTGGCATAGAGCTCTTTATTTAATGTTTCATTGATTTTCTTTTGAACTTCTTCATCTTCACTTTTAAGTGGTGAAGTTATGTGTTCTTTTAAAGAGCTATCTGCATTAACTGTTACTAAGTACTTTTTGTACTGATCAAGTAAGCTGACTTTATCTGCATTAAGAATCATCTTATTAGTAAGATAGTCTTTTGAATACTTTCTAAAAAGGTGTGAAATTGGTTTAGAGTCATTAAGGCTATACATTGATAGTATCGAATAAAATAATTCTCTTTCAACAATCTCTTCTTTATTTAATAAAGATGAAATGTTTTTAAAATGTTCAACACGAATCATTTTATCATTCACAAAGCTTTGATCACTGTACTCAGCCTGGATAATCTCACCTTGTCTATTTTCTTCATTGTTTATTAAGAACTTAAAGTAAAAGTTCTCTTCTTTCTTTGTTGGTTGTAGTTCTACTGTTGTTTCACTTTCTTGATTAACGTTTTGAGTTTCATTTCCAGAATTAAGTACTTCAGAAACAACTGGAGCCGTATTATTAGAAATTTTCTTAATCATCATCGAGATGTAGACAAGGTTTCCCGTCACATCTTTATTATTTGGATTTCTAAAAAGGCCTTCAGCTGTTGGAACGGCCGCAAATGATGATGATATTGCTAACAAATAGCACAGTAGAACTTTCATTTTTTATCCTAGATTATAAGATTTCATCTTTTCCTTGATGATCTCTTCCATTATCTTCCTAGTTTTCTTATCTCTCAAGGCAAATTCAACAGTTGCATTTAAATATCCAGCAATACTTCCTGTATCAAATCGATCCCCTGTAAAAATATGGGCGAAAACTTTATCTTTCGAGCAAAGTAGATTAATTGCATCAGTTAATTGATATTCACCACCAACTCCTTTAGGAATCTCATCTAAACAATCAAAGATTTCCTTATTAAGAATATAGCGGCCAGGTGTTGCGAGATTTGTAGGAGCATCTTCTGGAGATGGCTTTTCTACCATTTGCTTCATAAGAAGAGTTTTTGCATCTTCTTTTAAAAAGTCACCATCAACAATACCATATTTATTCGTTGTCTCTCTTGGGACTTCCATTACGCCAATCACTGACTTCGCTTCATTTCTTTCACTAACATCAATTAATTGTCGTGTTACAGGCGTATCGCTTAAAACGAGATCATCCCCAAGAATGACGGCAAAAGTCTCATTGCCAACTAGACCCCTTGCACAATTAATTGCGTGTCCAAGGCCCAATTGTTCTTTTTGACGAACTGATACGACTTCAACCATTTTACCAATGCGTTGAATATCTTCCATCATCTCAATTTTATTATTCTTTTTAAGGAAAGCCTCTAGCTCTTGATTTCTATCAAAATAGTTTTCAATGGCCTCTTTTCCAGACGAAGTTACGAAAATTAGCTCTTCTATTCCTGAATTAACAGCTTCTTCTACTGCATAATGAATCATTGGCTTATTCACAATTGGAAGCATTTCTTTTGGAACTTGTTTAGTTGCCGGTAAGAAGCGCGTTCCTTTTCCTGCAACAGGGATGACAGCTTTTCTAATCTTCATTATACTTATCCTAACCTTTTATTAATTATGGATGATTAAAACACTCGGATATTCTATGAAATCTCTTAAATACCTTCCCCTCATATTAATTGCTTCAACTTTTATAAGCAAGTCATATGCAAGAATCTTCAACTACGAAACGACCAGAATGAAATCAACTGCGGGAACTGGGATTGCGACACCACTTGTCGATGAAGCGACAATGTTAAATCCGGCGACACTTGGTTTCTTTAATTTATCCGCCCTCTATATTCAGAAATCTAATTCTGATATTACTGCTCAATCGCAAACAACAAATTCTGAATCGAAATCTTATGGTTTCATTGCTTCAGACACTAAAGGAAATGTTAAAGGTTCTCTTAGTTATTTTAAACAAGATTATAATAACGAAAGCCGTAAACAATTTAATGCCTCAATCGCTTCTACCATTGGAAAGTGGTCGTCATCTGGTGTTACTTATAAAAAAATAACTGATACTATCGATGGCGTAGACAAGGACTATGTCATTACAACATTCGGAGTTTCACACTTCGTTGACAAAAATCTCGCCATGGGTATTGTCGTAAATGACCCTTTTAAGGCAAAAGAATTTGAAACTCGTGCAATCGTTGGTCTTCAATATACGTTAAAAGATTATATCAATATTATGCTTGATGCAGGTGCAGACTACAATCAAGACCTTCAAGAAAGTTCACTTGTTAGAGCGGCCCTCCAATTGAAAGTATGGAATAATTTCTTTCTTCGCTTTGGAGCATCAGAAGATAAGTTACTAAAGGAAAGATCAACTGGTGCTGGAATCGGTTGGGTACAACCAAGACTAGTACTGAATTTTGCACTAAAAAATACTTCTCTTTCTGAAGATGAAAAACTCAATCAAAAAGAAGAAGATATCAAAGAAACTTCTTTCTCACTTTCTTATAGGTTCTAGTCATGACGAAAGGTAAAGGAAAGGGACAGGAAGAAGAACAAGAAGAAGAGAAAAAACCTCAAGCGATTGTTCAAGCATATCGAGAACGCCTTACTCTTTTAAAAAGAGCACAAGAGTTTTCTCAACGTGGAGATATTCCAAAGGCCGTCGATAAATACATGGGCTACCTTAATGCCTTAGCTGCTTATCACGGAACCAAAGAAGATAAATTAACACCTAAGCTTTTTGATGTTGAAAAAGATATTGCAGAACTCCTTCTTGTTAGCCATGCCTACTGGGATTTAGCTAAGGCCTATGATCGCTCTCCGCGACTTAGACATGAATCTGTTCGTTGTTTAGAGCAATTCATTAAATTCTCTACAGGGTTTAAATTTCAACACGTCAACGCACAAATGGTTAAAAAGTTTGTAAAAAGAAGAAAGGCCTATAACCTTGCAGTCTTTCAAGAAGCTTACAATAGAATTCAAATTAACTCTAAAGCCTGTTATGTTGCAACTCACTGCTATCCTCATGATGAAGATCTTCTTGAAAACCTTAGAGGCTTCAAGCGAGAGTTGATGAAATCTAGAATTGGTTTCTATGGAGTCGAGCAATATTATCGTTTTTCACCAAATCTTGTCGTTTTCCTTGAGAAGCATCCAAGAGTAAATTATTTCGTAACCACAATACTTTTCAAACCAATCATTGGTTTTATAAATAAATTGATTTAAATATGCATTCAATTAAAAAGCTTATTATTACTGAGTGGATTCGTTTTTTTATAGCATCATTTATTGCTTTTCTTTTACTCGTTTCCGTTGGTTCATTAATTTCAGGTTTTCTAAGATCTAATATTACTGCAGCGGAAGTTCTTCTTAATTACTTCGTTGAACTTCCTATCACATTGAATAGGATTATCCCTATTTCCTGTTTAATTGCATCTCTTTTCAGTATCAATAAACTTAAAAATCGAAATGAGTTAACTGCGATATTTGCTTCTGGTTACTCAAGAAAAAAGTATGTTGTCGATGTCTTTCAAGTAGCTCTTGTTGTTTCCCTCTTACAATTTTTTGTTGGCGCCTATATGCAGCCATATTTTAAGAAGCAGCGACATAATCTCATTGAAGATGCTGATGACAAATTTAGAAACCTCCAATCGAAAGGACTTAAGGCCAGTACAATTGGCAGTGGTCTCATTTGGTATAAGAGTAAAGAGTATTACTTCTCTTTTCTTAGTTTCGACTCAAAAAAGAATAAGATTCTTTCGCCAAATATTTTCTATTATAATAGTGACTATCATCTCTCGAAAAAGCTCATTGCTAAAGAAATTCAGTATAATGATGGGAACTGGGTTGCTAAAGACATAATTAAAATTACAAAGCTCAATGAGACAACTTTTCCAATCACTCAGCATATCGACTCAGAAGTTATCAAACTCGAAGAAACCCTTGCTGACTTTAAGCAAATAGAGGCCGATATTACAACTCTTTCATATAATGAGCTATTGAGTTACATCAACAACCTTACTTCCTCTGGCTTAAATGTTGATGAGTACACCGTTCTTTTTTTAGAGAAGATATCAAATTCAGTTATCTGCATTATATTTGCTTTGATTGCCTGTGTTCCAATATTTAATCCCAACAGAAGAAATAGTTCATTCGGAAAGAGTATTCTTTTTGTTTTTGTTTTTACGATTGTTTATTGGCTTGTGAATTCTTATGCCATTGAGCTTGGAATTAATTCTAAGATCAATCCATATACGGCAACTTTCAGTGTTCCAGTTTTATTTCTCTTTATTCTAAGTTTTTTCTTTTTAAAGAATCGAAAATTAAATTAAGGCCATCATATGCTAAAGATGAAAAAGTTCCTCATTCCTTCATTAATGTTAGTAACTGTTTTATTTCTCTATATCTTTGACATAGGAAACTTAAATGGTTTGCGCCAAGGAACAGAGGGATTCTATCTACAAATTGCTAAAGAAATGTTTCAGGAGAAGAGCTTCATCGCCCCACTTTATATGGGAGAGCATCATTGGTCCAAACCACCACTTCACTTTTGGCTGTCATTCCCATTTTATTTTCTCGAGGGTCAAGCAAGTCTTTTTAGCTCAAGATTAAGTGTAGTTCTTACTTCTCTACTCTATCTCTTTTTATTTGCAGATTGGAGTAAGAGAAACTTTAACACTTCTAGGCTCTATGCATTTGTCTTTTTCACGGCCTGTTTTTGTTTTTTCAAATATACACGTATTTTTATGATGGAGATGCCACTAGCTTGTCTAACAGCACTTGGTTCGCTCTATTACTATGATTTTTTAAACACCTCTAAAAAGAGATTTCTCTTCTTGGCGTTTCTATTTACAGGGCTTTCGATACTAATCAAGGGTCCAGTTTCATTAGTAATGGCCGCAGGGGGTCTGGGTCTTTACGGTATCTATCTCCTTTTAACTAAACAACAATTGCCAATCAAAAAGACTTTTTTATGGCTAAGCCTCTCTCTTTTAATCGGCTCAATTTGGTTTATCATTTGCTATTTAAGATTTGGTGATGAGTTTTTTAACTACTTTTTTCTAAGAGAGAATGTCGGAAAATTTACGGCACGTTCGTATCCAATTCGCCACGTCTTCCAAGGTCTCTTAATCTATGGACTACCTTGGTCGTTATTCTGCCCATTCATTTACTATTATTTCTACGACAATAAAGAATCTGTTAAAAAAGGAAATGAGAATCTTTACGTTTTTCTTTTCTGTAATTTTGTATTCTTTTTTACGCTATGGCTTATTCCAAGCCAAAGGTCGCATCACTATGCGGTTCCTTCTATTCCTTTTTTCTTATTACTAATTTTAAAGGGATGCTTTCTCGGATTAGTAAAAGAACGTAGACAGAGGTTATTTCAATTCACGAACTATCTCATCTCTGGCTTTTTGGTTATTTTAATTTTCTTTTTAGGTGTGGCCCTCACAATTTCAGAAGTTTATAGTAACCCTTCTCATTTATTTGGGCTTTTCATAGCAATAGCATCTTGCGCTTTTGCTATCTACCACTTTACTCAACGCAACAATCATCTGTACCGATTCTTTAGTGCAGCGTTAGTTTTTGGTAGCTTATGGACAGTTCTCATACCATCTTTTACTTTGCCTCTTGTGCCAGGAGAAGTTATCGAAATAGTTGGAAATAAGAAACTAGCATCTGTCGTCCATAAACCTTATTTTGTCTCTGAAGCCTTCAATCGTGAAATTCTCTCAATGAATTCACACGAACTTCAACAGTACGTTCAAGAGAATCAGTCTTACTATCTTACATATAAATATAATTACGATAAGTTATCTCAAAAAGATCAAACAGACGTAGTTTACACATGGAGTATTTGGAAGCGCAGAAGACGTGTTAGTCACATCATTGACGCCATAAAAAATGGCAAGATTTCTGAACTAAAAGAAACAATGATACTATTTAAAAATAGAGACTATAACCCTCAATAGGGTGCTAGACTTTAATAAAGTCTGCATGTTATAAGGTGCACCATGGATGCAAAAACAAATTTCTTACAGAACTATGAACTTGAGGGCGAACGCCTCAAAATATTCACTCTACCAGCACCAGTCTTAAAAAAAGTTGCTGAGCCCGTTACTGAATTTAACGATGAACTCAAACAACTTGCTAAAGACATGCTCTTCACAATGTACAAAGCTCCAGGTGTCGGCCTTGCTGCGCCACAAGTTGGAAAAAGTATTCGTATGTTTGTTGTCGATATTGACTATAATCGCGAAGAGACAACTCTTGCTGATGGATCAACTGATTATATTCTTTCAGAATTTAATCCTCAGGTTTATATCAATCCTGTGTTTAAAGAAAAAGATGGTGAAGTTGTTTGCGAAGAAGGCTGTCTTTCTGTTCCAGGAATTTATGAAGAAGTAAAACGTGCCGAACATATCGTTTTAGAATGGCAAGACCTCGAAGGTAATACACACTCTCAAGAATTTGAAGGATTCAGAGCAGTTTGTCTCCAACACGAGAATGACCATTTAGACGGAATTGTTTTTCTCGATAGACTTAGTCTTCTTAAAAAGAACCTTCTTACAAAGAAGTTTTTAAAAACTAAGAAGAAGAAAGGTCTTTAATCATATGAAAAAATTCAATGTTGTTTTTTGTGGGACTCCAGATTTCTCTGTCCCTACGCTAGAGCTACTTTCAACTCACCCACAGATCAATCTGAAAGGTGTCATTACAATGCCTGATCGTCCAGCTGGTAGAGGGCAAAAAGTCCAATCACCACCAGTGGCTGAATTTGCAAAGAGTAAGAAAATACCACTTTATCAAACAGAGAACATCAATAGAGAAGAAGAATTTCTTACTCAACTTGAAAACGAAGACATTGATTTCTTCGTTGTACTAGCATTTGCTCAATTTCTTGGTTCTCGTGTTTTGAATATGCCTAAACTAGGTTGTTTCAATATTCATACATCAATTTTGCCAAAGTACCGTGGAGCTGCTCCGATTCAATATGCTCTTCTTAATGGAGATAAAGAAACTGGTGTCTCTATTCAAAAGATGGTTAAGAAAATGGATGCGGGAGACTTAATTATTAGTGATCCTCTGACAATTGGGGAATTTGAAACTGGTGGACAACTTTATACGAGACTCAAATTTCAAGCCGCGCTTTCTTGTAATTCTCTCATATCAAAAATTGATCAAGGTAATTTAGAGTATACAGCTCAAGACGAATCATCTGTTAGCTTTGCTCCAACACTCAAAAAAGAGGATGGCCTTCTCAATTTCAAAGAATCAACATTTGAGAAACTTCAAAACCAAATCAGGGCCCTTGATCCCTGGCCTGGAACATATTGCTTTCTCAACAAAAAGCGATTGAAAGTTTTTGAAATAGAAAAGTTCCCAGGTAACATTCCTGCTGGTGAACTCGACTTAAAACACAATGCCTTTGTCGTTGGTTGTAAAGACTGTGCAATCAGACTTAAATTTATCCAGCTTGAAGGAAAGAAAGCTGGTGATGATAAAACGCTTTTAAATGGTCTTCAGAATTCAAAGGAAATATTAATCATCAACCCTGAGGTTTAACATGACTATCATTGCTCCAAGTATCCTTGCTTGTGATTTTACCAATATCCAAAGTGAAATTTCAGTAATTGAATCTTCTCCTAAAACTTGGTTGCACTTAGATATAATGGATGGTCACTTCGTTCCAAATCTCACTTTTGGTGGTCCAGTAATAAAGAGAATATCTCAAATTACAAAACTTCCCTTAGATGCCCATTTAATGGTAACCAATCCTAAGTTTCATGTTGATATGATGAAAGACTATGGAATTCACAATATAACATTCCATTACGAGGCTATAGATGACTGCCTTGAACTTATAAAATACGCCAAACAATTTTACCCAAGTGTTGGTATCTCGATAAAACCTAAAACTTCAGTGTCTGAAATTTCAAAAGATATTTTAGAAGAGATTGATTTGCTGTTGGTTATGTCTGTTGAACCCGGCTTTGGAGGCCAAGGGTTTATTGAGGAAACATACGAAAAACTAGATGCTATCAAACCATTAAAAGAGAAATATAAATTTCAAGTACAAGTTGATGGTGGAGTTAAAAACAACAACTCTCAAAAACTTGTCACACATGGAGCGGACAATCTTGTTGCAGGCTCTTATGTATTTAACGGAAACCAAAACGACTATCTTTCAAATATAGAATCATTAAGGGAATAAAAATGAACGTTGATTTATCTGATGCTAAAGTGATCGAACTTGATGGACACTCACTTTCCATTTCTAAAGTTTATGAAATTGCTAACGCTAAAGTTGGTGAAATTAAAGTAGTAATCCCAGAGTCTTCACTCAAAAGAATGCAAAGTTCTAGAGACTTTGTTTTTGATATTGTTAATGAAGGCAAACCTGTTTACGGAATCAATACTGGTTTCGGGGCCCTTTCAAGTAAGCATATTGATCAAAAAGATTTAGCACAATTACAAGTTAACCTTATTCGTTCACACTGTACTGGTGTAGGAAATGCTTTTAATACAGTAATCACTAGAGCAATTATGGTTCTTAGGGCAAATTGTCTTGCTTCAGGTTTCTCTGGAGTAAACCCAGAAATCGTCCAGCTAATCTGTGATTTTATCAACCATGGTATTAATCCAGTTGTTCCTGAAAAAGGATCTGTTGGAGCTTCTGGTGACTTAGCCCCTCTATCTCATATTGCTCTAGCTCTAATTGGAGAAGGTGAAGTTGAGTATGAAGGTAAAATCATCAATTCATCATTTGCAATCAATGAAATTGGAAAGAAGCCAGCAGTACTCGGTCCAAAAGATGGACTCGCTTTGATCAACGGAACAGCAGTTATGGCTGCTCTGGGCGCGCTAGCCGTTTATGAATCAGAGAGAATTATGAAGCTTGCTGATATTACAGCAACAATGACTATGGATGGTGTTCAAGGAACTGATCAAGCTTACGATCCTCTAATTACGAGTTTAAAGCCTCACCCAGGACAACTAGATGCTGTTGCTAATTTAAATCTAATTCTTGATGGTTCCAAAATTAAAGACAGTCATAGAGAATGTAATAAGGTCCAAGACCCGTATTCATTAAGATGTGTTCCACAAGTGCACGGAGCTTGTCGCCAAACACTTGCTCACGCAAAAGAAGTTATTTCAACTGAGCTCAATGCTGTTACAGACAATCCTCTAATTTTCGTCAACGAGAAAAAAGTTGTTTCAGGTGGTAACTTTCATGGAGAAGCTCTCGCTTTTGCTATGGACTATCTAGCAATGGGCCTTGCTGAGCTTTGTAATATATCAGAAAGACGTATTGAAAAAATGATGAACCCTACTTTCTCAGAACTTCCTGCTTTCCTCGTTAAAGAGTCTGGACTCAATAGTGGTTTAATGATCGCTCACGTTACTGCAGCGGCCTTAACTTCTGAAAATAAATATCTATGTCATCCAGCTTCTGTTGACTCTGTTCCAACATCGACAGATAAAGAAGACCACGTTTCAATGGGTGTTACATCTGGTCGCAAACTTCATGAAGTTCTTTTCAATGTTAAGCAAGTTCTTGGTATTGAGTTACTTTGTAATACTCAAGCACTAGACTTCCAAGAAGCTGAATCATCTCCTGCTATTGAAGCTGCTAGAAAGCTTATTAGAAAACACGTAGCTCCAATCGTCGAAGATAGAATTTTCTACAAGGACATGGAAAATATTGTTCGTCTTATTGAATCATTTGAACTTCTTAGCGTCGTAGAAAATGAAACAGGTGAATTAAACTAAGGATTAATCATGGTACAAGTTTATAAAAATCTTTCACAAATCGTAACTCTTACAAAAGCTTTCGAAAAAGATGGACGTAAACTTGTGCCTGAAGACCTTTCAATCATAAATAATGCTACAGTAGTTTTTGATAAAAATGAGATACTTTGGGTTGGACCTTCAGATAATCTACCGAGTGAATACAGTGAGATTGAAGCTAAGGATTTATCAGGCCATGTCTTAACACCAGAACTTGTTGATAGTCATACGCATGTTATCTTTGGAGGTAATCGCTCTGAAGAATATACAATGAGACTTAACGGTGCTGACTACGTTGCAATAGCAAATGCCGGCGGTGGTATCCTTAATACGATGAACGGCACAAATTCATTGAGTAGCGATGAACTTTTTGAACAAGCACGCCAAAGAATTGAAAGAATTCATAGTTATGGTATTGGTACAATTGAAATTAAAAGTGGCTACGGTTTAAACTTTGACAAAGAATATGAATGTTCTCATGTCATCAATCGCTTAAAGATTCATTTTGAAGATCGTGTTCAAATCATCAATACTTATATGGCCGCTCACGCAGTTCCAAAACAATATCCTTCTTCAAAAGAATATATGAGTGAGGTTGTCTTACCTCTCTTAAAGAAATTAGGTGAAGAATCGATTATCGATGCTGTCGATATTTTTCATGAACAGGGCTACTTCGACTCTGAGGATACTCAACAACTATTTGATCTCGCTAGTATTTATAATATTCCGGTTAAGAGTCACGCTGACGAATTCAATGATAATAAAGGTGCCATCCTAGCTGCTAAGAACAATGCTCTTAGTACTGACCACCTATTATGTACTGGTGCTGATGGAATCGAAGCTCTTGCTAAGAGTTCGACTGTTGCAACGCTTTTACCAGGAACAGGATTTTTTCTTGGAAAACCTCAAGCGAAAGCGCGTCAGTTTCTTGATGCTGGTGCAAAGGTAGCAATTGCTTCCGATTATAACCCTGGCTCGTGTCATTGCGATAACCTTTTGCTTGTCGCCTCTATTGCAGCCCCACACTATAAACTTAATATCGCTGAATTATGGGCAGCAATTACATTGAACTCTGCTCACGCCTTAAATCTCAAAGATCAAGGCGCTATTAAAATTGGCCTTAAACCAAGGTTCACTTGCTTCAAAGTTTCGAAGATAGATGAGGTTACTTATAGCTGGGGCAGAAATTTAGCTATTTCTTTAGAAGGTCTTTAAGGTTTTCTAGAAATTCTTCTGAATTAAAGTCCACCTCACCATTGAAGATACGTTCAACTTTACCATTCTTGTAAAGAATCGTTACAGGAATCCCTTCGATTCGGTATTCACTTGTAATCTTTCCTTCGCCAAATGGAACGATATCAAAGTTTAATCCATATTTATCAATTGTTTTTTTAATAACTTTCTTTGTATCGCTTTTATCACTATTAATTGCAAGAATAGTTAATTTCTCTTTAGGAAATTTATTTCTTAAACTCACGAGTGTTGGAAACTCTTGAATACAAGGCTTGCACCAGCTTGCCCAAAAATTCAGAATAACAACATTATTTGATAACTCTTCTTTTGAAAATTTCTTACCTTCCAAATTAGTGAAGTTCAATTTTTTGAGATTATTTTCATAATGCGAATTAATTTTTTGTTCTGTCTTACTTGGAGTGGCAACAGATTGAAAAACATTCGTCACTTGCGGCAAGATGACGATTAAGGATAAAATTAAAACTAAGGTAATTGGTAAATATTTTTTCATTTGTATTCAGCTTTTTTATCTCTAAAATAGAGTTAAGATTTATTAGCATTTTACCAAAAAAAATTCAATTATGAGCGATTCAAGTAAAAAAATCCCTATTCATAAAGATCAATCTGGTCAGGTATTTCTTGAATTCATTTTACTTGTTCTTGTAATGATTAGTCTCTCCTATGTTCTCCTCGCAGGTGTAAATACAAATATTGGAAAACGTTGGACTATACTCGTAAAGATTATCGCAAAACCCAGTACTAGCACAATAGAATTACATTAGAGGTGTTCATGAATTACATTCTTTCAATAGACCAGGGAACAACTGGTACGACCGCTTTATTAATCAATACTCAAACTTTTGCAATTGATCATAAGGTCAATTTTGAATTTCCTCAACATTACCCAAAACCTGGTTGGGTTGAGCACGATTTAGATGATATCTGGCACAGCGTTCAAATGTCTGTAAAAGAGGTTCTATCTAGTTCAAATGTTGATGCGAATCATATTAAATGTATTGGCATCACTAATCAGAGAGAAACAACATGTGCATTTGATCTCAATGGAACTCCCCTGGCAAAAGCTATTGTGTGGCAAGATAGAAGAACTTCAAAATTCTGCCAGTCTCTAAAAGATGATGGTGTAGAAGAACTCTTCAAATCTAAAACAGGCCTTCCTCTTGATCCTTATTTTTCAGGAACTAAGATTCATTGGTTACTGAATAATAATCAGCTTGTTAAAAAACACAGTGAAGTTAAGAAGTTACGTTTTGGAACAATCGATACTTATCTTCTTTATAAACTTTCTGGTCAATCTTCATTTAAAACAGATGCAACAAATGCATCAAGAACTCTTCTCATGGACCTTGAGACTGGTGACTGGGATAGTGAACTCCTAAATATTCTTGGTGTTGATCAATCGACTCTTCCTGAAATCTGCGATTCATTTACTGATTACGGAACAACAAAAGGTCTTCAATTCTTACCAGACGGCATTCCTATTACCTGTTTACTCGGTGATCAACAAGCTGCTCTTTTTGGTCAAGCAGGTGTTAAAAAGGGTGATATGAAGTGTACTTATGGTACAGGAGCATTCCTACTACTAAATACAGGAGAAGATATTGTTCACTCTGAGAATGGCTTGCTTACGACTTGTGCCTACAAGCACAACGAACAGATGTATTACGCCTTAGAAGGTAGCTCTTATATTGCAGGTGCTGCTGTTCAATGGGTCAGAGATAATCTTGGCTTTATCGACACTTCTCCCGCTATTGAAGAACTTGCAAGAACAATAAAGAATTTAGAAGAAATGGAAAATGTTCTCTTTCTTCCTTTTTTCTCTGGTCTTGGTAGTCCTTATTGGAAACCAGATGCTAAAGGAGCCTTAATAGGTTTAACTAGAGACACTGGTCGCTCTCATATTGCACGAGCCTGTCTTGAAGGGATCTGCCTTTCTATTAACGATATCATAAAGGCATTCGAGCAAGATTCAAACACTAAGCTTAATTCACTGAAAGTAGATGGCGGTGCTGTAGCAAATAATCTTTTACTTGAAATGCAATCTACATTTTCGAATTTAAACATAATAAGACCAGAGGTTATTGAAACAACTGCTTTTGGTGCAGGCCTTGGAGCCTATATTGGTTCAGGCGCTGTAAAGCTTGATGAAGTGATGAACCTTTGGAAAGAAGATAAAACCTTCTCTCCACTTAAAGAGAAGGATTATTTCTATAAAAAAACTGAACTTTGGAATCATGTAATTAAAAAATTATACCTATAGAAATTTTTCTAAATCTTGTACTCTCTTGATTCCCATAATTTCAAGAGAGTACTTACCTTCATATTCTTTAGCTACTTTAACACTAGTAACTACTCTCTTGTAATTTAACTGGGCCAATTCTTTTAATCGCATTTCCATTCTAGGAACGCTTCGTACCTCACCAGTTAAACCGACCTCTCCAATAAACACAGTTTGAGGATCGACGGGTCTTGATTTATAAGAACTCAACAACGAGGCCACAATTGCTAAATCGCTTTCTCTTGTTGTGATTTTCATATTTCCAACAATGTTGACATAAATATCATTCATTCCAAGAGGAATTCCCATATACTTTTCTATAACTGCTACTATCATTGATAAGCGATTATGGTCTAGGCCTTGTGTTGTTCTTCTTCCATTTCCATATTTGTTTTCTACAACAAGGGCCTGTATTTCAATAAAGAGAGATCGACTTCCTTCGATGATGCAAGTGAGACTTCGACCAAATGAGCCTTCGATATGATCGTCTAGAAAATATTGACTAGGATTTGATACTTCATTAAGACCATTTTCTTTCATTTCAAAAATACCAACTTCGTTGGTATTTCCAAATCTATTTTTAATCGCTCTAAGCATACGATATTGTCCAAACTGATCACCTTCAAAATAAATAACAGTATCAACCATATGCTCTAGAATCTTTGGTCCTGCGATATTACCTTCTTTCGTTATATGACCAATAACAAAGCAAGTGATCCCATTACCCTTAACGTGATTCATTAATTCATAAGTAACTTCTCTAATTTGCGAAACTGTACCTGGAGCAGATTGAATATCTGAAGATACCGTCGTCTGTATTGAATCAAGAACCATATATCGAGGTTTAATCTTGTGCATTTGTTCGAGAATTTTCTGCCAATTCGTTTCGTTGTAAATATAGAAGCTACTCTCATCGACACCAATACGTTTACTTCTATCGGCAACCTGACCAGCAGACTCTTCACCAGAGACATAAAGAACATTTCCATCCTTTTTCTCAGATAATTTACTCATGAGTTCTGTTAGCAGCGTCGATTTTCCAATGCCTGGTTCTCCTCCAATAAGAATGAGAGATCCCTTTACAACTCCGCCTCCAACAACACGATCAAACTCAGTTATCCCAGTTTTGACACGATGATAATCAGTCTTTTCAATTTCACTAATTTTTTTAGGTGGTTCACTATTACTAACACCCTTACCTAGGGGAATATTAGTCGGTTGAGGTTTTGTGAATAGTTCTTCTTCAAAAGTATTCCATTCCCCGCATTCAGTACATCTTCCCATCCATTTCGGTGTCTGATTTCCACAATTGCTGCATGTAAATACTGTACTTTTTTTCTTGGCCATTATTTTCTCAACCTTTTAATGCTATTCCCGACAAGTCATATGGATGTATTCTATAAGGATTTTTATGAAATTTGTACTTTTAAGCACACTCTTTCTTATCACTGCGTGTTCATCAATAACGAGACAGCCAGCTTCTTCTAGCGAAGTTACTGCAATGTTCTCACCACGAGAAGGAACACAAGCTTTTGATAATATTTATAAAAATATTAGTAACGCGAAAAAATATGCTTATATCACGATATATAGTTGGTCTAGTAAAGTTAAACAGCTCGAAGTTGCCATGCGAAATGCATGTGATAATGGAGCTAAGGTCAATGTTGTCGTACATAGAAATTTATTTAAGGCAGGATACTTTAAAACGAGAATCAAAGAAATTGAAGAATCTTCATGTGTGCAATTTAGAGGTTCTCACAGAAAACTTCATGAAAAATTTGTTATCGTAGATGATCAGTTTCTAGTTAATTCCAGTGCAAATTTTTCAACTAAGGCTGCCTCTACTTTCAATGAAACCTTTATCTTCTTTGAAGGATCAAATTTAGACAAAGAACATTCTAATATTCTTTCAGAGTTTAAGAGAGAGTTCGCCTTATTGTGGAATAGTGGAGATGACTTAATTTCCAAAAATGACAAACCAACTCCAGGTTTAGAAATCCCTGTTAATGCTTCTGATGATAATAAAGTTGATCTTTTTTCTTCAAGCCTAAACATTGATTACACAGACATTGGAGCATTAAAAGAAGGAACGACACTCTCTACGAAAACGAAGTCAAAATCTTGGATTGTTCAAGATGAAGTTATTGAATCATTAAAACGAGCTAAAAAAAATATCTATCTCAATGTTAATCATTTTTATCTTAAAAAGATTGCACAAGAGGTAGTGAATGCAGCCAAGCGTGGTGTTGAGATTAAGATTGTTGCTGACAATCAAGAATATAAGCCAAACTCAAAGTCTGTTCAGATTCCATACATTGTAAAAGAATGGATGAAACTCAACAAAGGTGTTAATCCTCCTGTTCGTTTCAAGTTCTATGCCTTCAGCCCATCAATTAAGTTTACTCGTATGAATCACAATAAGACTATTCTTATTGATTACAACACTAATAAAACAGAATTAATTACTGGTTCTTATAACTTTTCTAAAACGGCTGAAAGGACACAGTATGATAACTTAGTTTTCTTTTCTGGAAAAAAATATGATCATATTTACAGCGCTGTAGTAGATGATTTTAATTATATCTGGGATCTTAATCGTGGTGAAAAATCTATTACAACTGTTGTTGATACAATAGTTGAGGAAGACAAAAACCTTGTTAAATTGCATTCTCCAATGGCCGTTTCTTTGGATTGGTATGAATTGCAAACACTCAAAAAATATCTGCAAAAGAAATATAACGTTCCTTTTAACAGATATAGAGAGCTAAATAAGTGTTACGGTTATGACTATAAAACGAAGAAATTCATAGGGTGTGATTAAATTAAATCATTCCCTTTAATTCTTCTTCAGAGATTAGCGGAATACCAAGCTCTCTTGCCTTCTTTGCCTTTGAGCTTGTACTTTCTTTATCATTGCAAACTAGATAATTTGTATTACTAGTTACACTACTTCCTGTTTTTCCACCACTTTCTTTGATTCTCTTTTCAATAATGGATCTTTTCTCTGAAAGCGTACCAGTAATAACAAAGTGAAGACCCTCAAGTTTTTGTTCACCGAGATCTTCTACTTCATGCTTCATTTCAACACCAAGTTCACGAAGATTAGTGATAAGTTCTTTTTTAGCTTGAATTGATTTAACAAATTCAGTGGCAGATTTTTCAGCAAAGCCATCTAATTGCTCTAATTGCTCGACACTCATTGAAAGTATTTTATCAATACTATCAAATCCTGCGTGTACAACTTTTTCACATTTATTAATCGCACCACCAGTAATCCCTAGGGCCGAAAGAAATTTAATTAAATTAGCTTTCTTCGATGCATTAATTCCAACAAAGAATTTATTTGCTAATTTCTCTTTTACTTTTTCAAGCTTTAGAAAATCTTCTTCTTTCAATTTATATAAATCTTCAATAGACTTAACTAAGTCCATTTTGATCATCTCTTCTAAACGTTTACCACTAATATCATCAATGCCAATCTTCTGAATGTAGTTCAAGATAGATTCTTTAACTATGCTAGGACAATATTCATTTCTACAAACAAGTCTAATATCTTCGATATAAACTTTCTGGTCACAACTAGGACATTGCTCTGGTCTCTCAAAAACACCATCACCTCTTGAAATAACACTCATGAACTTTGGTATAACTTCTCCAGAGCGAATAATTTCGATCGTATCACCTTTCTTTAAGTCGTGTTGTTTTACCATGCCATAATTATGTAATGTTACTCTTGAAATTTTTGCACCACTTAGTTCTACTGGCTTCACAATACCTACTGGCGTTAGAATACCGTTTCTAGAAACATTCCATAGAATGTCTTTCAATACAGTTGTCTTAGCTTCACCTTGAAATTTAAACGCCATTTTATAGCGCGGATGATGAGCTGTTTCTCCTAACTCTTCTTGAAGTTTCAAATCATTATAAGCAAATACGAGACCATCTATTTGAAAATCACCTTCAGACATGAAAACTCTGGCGTCTTCTATAACTTTTTTAATCTCTTGTGTCTTTTCATGTAATTCAATTTCCAAAACATCAAAATTTTCTTTTTTAAGCCAGTGATATTTATCCATCTCGAAATTAAAATCGATTGCATCAGTTAGAACATCGAACCCTTTAAACTTCAAATAACGACATAGCTCTAAACGATCTTTACGACCCATTAGACCTGCTACAATATTTCTCTGAGATGTTGGTTTATCAAGACCGATTTTTTCCATTTCTTCTGATAAATGGAAGAACTCTTCCTCTGTACAAAAAAGTTCACCTCTAACTTCAACTCTTTCTTGAATAGATATTTTTTTAGGAACTTCAGGTAACCACATAACTTTTGAAGTAATGTTTTCTCCAAACGTACCATCACCTCTTGTTTTAGCGATTACTAATTCACCATCTTCATAGATTAGAGAACAGCTAATACCATCTATTTTAAACATACTAACAACAGGATATTCTGCTTTCCATGTGAGCAGTTCACTAGGATCATATGTTTTACCCAAAGAGAGCATTTTTTTATCGTGTTTAACTTTGTCTTCACTACTAATTTGCGAACCGACCATACGAAGTATTGGATTATTAGGAGCGAGCTCTTTAAGTTCATCTTCTAGCCTATCGTAATCAAAATCTGATATCTCTGGACGACCTTGATAGTACAATGCTTTGTGATGACGAATTTGTTTCTCTAGCTCTACTATACGATTCACTTTTTTTCCTAAAAATTAAATGAAGTTCCAATCTTCAAAGAAGTATCCTTAAGCTTTAATGTTCTTTCAGGACCTTTGAATTTAGCCTTACTATTAGTATGTGTTACAGATGTTTCTATTAGCATATTTGGACTGTATTGATAAGAGCCACCAAATTCTAAATTGAAGTTTGAAGAACTATCATCAGGACCATTTATTGTTACTTCTTCTTGATAAGACGGTCCTAACATAAAATCTAGTGACAAATAAAGTCTATATAGTTTCATCAGAGGAATACTTCCTCTTGCGCCTAGAAATAATCCACTAAATTCAACTTCACCAATACCATCATTGGTCTGATTATCTAGGCCATAGGTATAAGATGCATATCCAAGATAGCCATCAATTTGAGGTCCATAGAAAAATCCCAATGGTAGATATTTATATCCGGCCTTAATCTTATAGTGTCCGAAACTAATTGAATTAGAATCACTTTGAAGGTCACCTTCATCTTTACTATATGAACCAAACTTTCTGCCAATCTCTAATCCACCCCAGTATTTCCTTGTTGCCCATAATTCGGCCTTTAGATTTACACCAAGAAGGAGACCACTCATTTTATTCGTCGTGCTTCCTTCACTGTAAGTTACTGATCCACTCCCAATATTGAAGTAAACTCCAGCATTACCTAATTTTCCAAAGCTAAAATCATCATCTTTTTTAACTTCAAACATCTTATTATTATCAGCGATGCTCTTTTCTTTAATGATGACCCAATCATTCATTCGCACACGTTTTTTACTGTCATAAACGTTTATCTTTCCTTGTGATTGAGTGTCAGCTGTATGAAAAATTTTTCCTTCACCTATTTTTACCGTTTCCCAATCGACAACTTCTTTTAAAAGAGGATGTCTTCTCTTCCTTTTAATTCGTCTAATTTCAATTTCTGCATTTTGAAACAGTCCGTACAATCGTCCAATGTCTGTTGTAAATTGATTACCTAGGACACCTGTTACTATTCCATCATATGGAATATTTTTTTCATAAACCTCTAGCCAGTTTTTAACTGTCTGGGCCAAAAGAACTGGATCTTTAGAATCAACTGATGTTTTCTCCATAAAATAGACGTCTCGTCCATTTGCTCCAATGACAGAAACAGACACTTCACTTCCCTTAGCGACAAAGTTAACTTTCACTTTGATAAGAGAACCGGATTGAGCTTTTTCAGATAGAATTCGCAGCACATCTTCATTGGCAAGAGCTTCATCTAACGAGTTTCGATACCCCGAGAGTATATTCAATATCTCACTATTTGATTCGTAATAACACCAATCAGAATCTTTCAGATATCTTTCTAAATTTTCAAAAACTTGAAAACCGACACTCCCACCAATTGTGTCATTTATAGGTAATAACATACAACGACGCATTGATTGCGCTGCAAATACATTAAAGGTGAGAAAGAAAAGTCCAATCCATAGAATTTTTTTCATCTAAATACTCTTTCGTTGATCAATTAATTTGAACTCGTAATTCGCGTAATTCTGCTTCGAGCTTAGCTACTTTAGATTTTAACATCTCATTCTCTAAAGCTAAATCTTTTGAAAGCACTGAAAAATCTAACTCCCTAGATTTCTCGCGCATTTTCATTCTATCAAAAATAAAGAATTTTCCGTTGATTTTTTGATACCTGACTCGTTCAGTCTTGATATATCTTCTGATCGTTGATGTCGATATTCCATAATACTCAGAGTACTCTGAAATACTTAACCATTCCCTGCTTAGTTCCACGCTAACTCCATTTAACCGACCATTATAATATGTTTTTCTTCTTTCTCTGACAAAACTTAATCGTAATATTTTGAGAATCTTCTACTTCAAGCTATACTTAACTTTATGCAAAGAGTGGATCTCAATAATTTTAAAAATAAAAAAGTCGCCCTAGTTCTATCTGGTGGTGTTGTTAAAGCTGCTGCCTGGCACCTAGGCGTTGCTCATGCTCTGGAAGAGTTGGGATTTTCTTTAAAATCTAACGAGTCAAAGCCTAGTGACTTAGAAATTTCAACTTATGTTGGCTCATCAGCTGGATCTCTCATAAATTTATATTTTGCTTCTGGCTATAGACCTGTCGATATTATTCAAGCATTCACAGGTGATAAGAATAATTCTAAGATTAAGCCTATTACATATAAAGACATGTTGAGCCTCAAACATCCAAATAAGGGTGGAAGAAACACTGACTTCTATGATCCACTTGAAGGGTTCCCCTTCATGTTGAAGAAGTTTTTGAATCCTGTTTTAAATCTATCAGGTATATTTTCAACGACAGGCTTACATGACTACATCATCAAAAACATAATTAGTGAAAAGAAATCTTTTGATGATTATTTAGCTGATCTCTTCGTTGTAGCAACTCAATTAGATCATTCAAGAAAAGTTATCTTCAGTAAATATAACTATCCGAGCCCAGCCCACGACTCTACGGCATGTTACTACACAGGAATTCCAGTTTCTGAATCTGTTACGGCCAGTATGAGTGTACCGCCATTCTATTCTCCCTATCCAATTTGTAATCCTGTTACCAATCAAACTGATTATTATATTGATGGAGAAATTAGAGAAACTCTCTCTACTCACGTTGCAGTTGATAATGGTTGTGAGTTTATCATTAGCAGCTGGACCCATACGCCTTATCACTATCATGATGAGATAGGTTCCCTAGTTAATTATGGTCTTCCTGCTATTTGCATGCAGTCAATCTATCTCATGATACAGAAAAAGATTGTTGCCTCTCGTACAAGAAGAAATAATGCACAAGATATTCTAGATACTGTTAATGATTATATGAAATCTAATCGTTTCGATGAAATCCATAGAAAACAACTTCTTTCAATTCTCGAGAGAAAGTTAGACTATAAATCTAATGTTCATCTTATTGATATCTTTCCAAAACACGAACAGTACAAGATCTTTTTTAGAAACTCATTCTCTCTCAATCCGAAGAAAACAAGTGAATTAGTTGCTGCTGGTTATAAACGAACAATGGAAGTTTTCAGAAATCACGAATGGGAAAGTTAGTTTTATTATTTATATTTTTTTCATTTAGTACTCAGGCCCTTGTTCCTAAAAAAGTATTAAAAACTTCCGAAGAATCTATTTCTGACAGAATTCTTGGTAAGGCGTTTATTGATAACGTTAAAATCACAGAGGCAATTGATGATAAGATTTTCGATCGGTTGATCAATGATCCTAAAGATCGAGTTTCATCTACTTTCAAAGTTCCTAAATATTTTTATAACTCTACTAAATTCTGGTTTTATATCTACACAAAATATCCAGGATCTTCTGTTGTTATTCATGATAAGAATCAAATGAATATAATCTATGAAGTTATCGAGTTTGAACATCTCAAATCAAAGATAAAAAATAGCTACGAGAGGTATCTTTATCAAAACAAATTAGTCTCTAAAGAAATTAAACTATACAAACAGGCCTTCAGAAACCTTTCACGTAATAGAAAGAAAGGAAAATTAGAAAAGCAAATAATTGCTATCTTGAATAAACAAGGAATCAAAATTCCAAAAAATGTAAAGAAGCGCCGTCATTTCTATAATCGCCTTATAAGTGGTATTCGTTCTCAAACTGGTCAACAAGACAAAATCGCTTCAGGCGTTCGCTACTACATTCCTTTTAAGGCAACTATAGACTACTACACAAAACTTTTCGATATTCCTCGTGAGTTAGTCGCTATACCTTTTTTAGAATCAAGTTTTAATATTCGTGCAAGATCAAAAGTTGGGGCGACTGGTATTTGGCAATTCATGCCTTATATTGCCAAAGTTTACATGCCGATGGATAAAACAATTGATGGACGTCTTAATCCAATTCTTTCTACTCTATCTGCATTTCATCTTCTCAAACAGAATAAGCGTATTTTAAAACAATGGCCTCTTGCTGTCGCTGCTTATAACTCCGGTCCTACACACTTTCTTAGAGCAAGGCGAAAGCTTAAGCAACCAAAGGCTAGCTTGCAAACTATATTAAAAAAATACGACCACCCACACATTGGATTCGCAGCTCAAAATTTCTATAGTGAGTTTTTAGCACTGGTCTATGCTCTTACATATTTAGATTATTTTTATAAAGATGAATTCGATTTAATGAAAGATCATAAGAATAGAATCATCCGACCATATCTGACTAATTGTCGTTTAAGGCCACATACATTCTATTCTAAGCTTAAAAATAGTAGTCCGATGATTAAGTATTACAATTATCATTTCTTGAAAAAGAAAAAGGTCTATTCATCACAAAAAATCGTTTTCAGTGACTTAAAACTGACTAGTCGAAAATATACTGAAGTTCCAGAAAAGCTCCTAACTTCGAGATATCCTTTAAATTGGGATAGACATATGAAGAATCAGAGATGTTCAATCAGGTAACTACCATTTGAACAAAACGTCTTAACGTAGTCCTTTGTCTTATCTTTGTATTCCAACTCAAGATATACAACACCTGGGCCTGAACCAATGAAATATGCTTTTTTTGTTAACTCACTTGGTTCTATATCAAACATTCCATCTTCGTCGAAATAGTATAAGTCGGCAGGCATTTTACCTTTGTGGTCTAGGGCCTCAAAATTGATTCTCTCAATCTCTTTAGCCGGATTTATATCAACCACACAGTTAGTCTCTAAATCGCCAATCTCGAAGAGATCTAGAAGGTATGAGACGTATTCTCTAGAAGGAATTACAAGATTTGCTTCGTCTTGGTAACTTGCCACAATGCTCTTTCTATTACTTTTGAATTCAATCATATTTCTCATACCAACAACTTCAGTCATTGGGTTAAGACTATATCGATTGATACCAATTTCTTTTGCTATATTCGATGTACCTAATTGAACGACTTTATTCGTTCCTAAATTTAGCTCTTGTAACTTTTTAGAAAGTACGCTTTCTTCGTATAAATTGAAATGCTTTGTCTTTGTTTGTTTAATGATCGGATAATCATAGAAGACTTCATCGTTTTGAATATTAACGATTTTCTCGCCATAGAGCCCATCCATTGTCATATATTGTACAAGAACGTTACCTTGGTCTACTCCTACAAATAATACGTAACGATAATCACCATCTTGCGTTGTCTTTCTGTATCGAGAATCTAGATATATCTTCTTAGCATATGGCGCATTTATCTCAGTACTTTCAATTTGGTCATAAAGATCTATAAGTAAAGCCCCACCGAAAGCATCTGGCGCATACTTATCTAAGAATCGAAGATATGTTTCTCTTTCAAAAATTGGAACATCAACTACTTTGAGTCCAAATTCAAGTGAAATTTCAAATGAAGTTGGGATGTACTTTGCTTCATCTACATGAAATCGAATCGTTCCCTTACCATTATTACTATCGAAATTGAGGAGGGCCTTTTGCTCTTCAGAATAGCTAATCTGACCATTTGTAATATTAGTAACACTGAATTGATTGACTCTTTTACCTCTATTGATTCCAATATTGGCTGAAGAAAGTGTTAGCTCAATTGCTGAGTTAGACTGCAATTGAATGCCATTATTCTTTTTATCTATCTTTTCAATGAAACTTAATAAATCTGTGAGATTGTCCGACGGTGCAGCTTTCTTTTTCGTTGCGGCCATAACTTGTGCAACACTATCTACAACGACATTTACATCATCTTTCTTTTCAATTTCATTCTTATTATTTTCAATCGGACTTACATTTGAATAATAGTCATTAAGCCAATGCTTCGAAGTGAAACTTCTTTCAAAGTAATCAAGGAAAACAGAGAGGTTCTCAAACGCATAAGTTTGTACATTTAATAACGAGAATAGAAAGCTAACTACTAATAATTTCTTCATTACATCTATTTTCGCTTTAGAAATTCAAATTTTCAAGGTGGATAAAAAAAGACCTAAGTTTTTACACTTAGGTCTTTTATAACAGAGCAATTTTGTCGGTTTTTTAAACTTCGCGGTTGCGAACAAACTTAGCACATTGAATTCTAAGTTTAGCCCTTTCAACCTTTCTTTGATATTTAACAATATCTTCGTCAGAAAGCGTTGTAGAAAGCATTCCTTGAGCATTCTGAAGAGAAAGCTTAGCTCTTTCTACGTCAACTTCATGAGCTTCTTCTGAAGTATTCGAAAGGATCAGTACTTTACCTGCAAGAACCTTACAGATACCTGTTGTTACAGTGAAGTGACGATCTGGATCATCAGCTCCACCCATAACAGAGATTAAACCTGTAGCAAGTTTCTCAACGATATGAGTATGATCTTTCTTTACTTCAATTTGACCTTTAATTGTTGGGACAAATATATTCTCAGCAGGAATATCTTTTGCCACAATTTTATTTGGAGTCAAAATATCAACAGTATAGTTATTCATTTTAAACCTCAGCTAATTATGCGTTTGCTTCAGCTTGGATTTCCTTAGCTCTTTCTCTAACCATTTCTAGGTTACCTTGTAGGTAGAAAGCTTGCTCTGGAAGATCGTCACATTCTCCATCAAGAATAGCTTTGAAGCCAGCAATTGTATCTTCGATCTTAACAAATTTACCAGGGTTACCAGTAAACTGCTCAGCAACGAAGAATGGCTGAGAAAGAAATTTCTCAACTTTACGTGCTCTAGCAACAACAACTTTATCATCTTCAGAAAGTTCATCCATACCAAGAATAGCAATGATATCTTGAAGTTCTTTATATCTCTGAAGAATTTCCTGAACGTTACGAGCAACTGCATAGTGCTCTTCACCAAGGATGTCTTCAGAAAGAATTGTTGAAGAAGAAGCTAGTGGATCAACCGCTGGGTAAATACCTTTCTCTGCAATAGATCTTGAAAGCTCAGTAGTAGCATCAAGGTGGGCAAATGTAGTTGCCGGAGCAGGGTCAGTATAGTCATCGGCAGGAACGTAAACGGCCTGGATCGATGTAATTGAACCATCTTTAGTTGATGTAATACGCTCTTGCATCGCACCCATTTCAGTACCAAGAGTTGGTTGGTAACCAACGGCAGAAGGAATACGTCCAAGAAGGGCAGAAACCTCTGAACCAGCTTGCGTAAAACGGAAAATGTTATCAACGAAAAATAGTACGTCTTGTTTTTCTTCGTCACGGAAGTATTCCGCAATTGAAAGTCCAGTAAGAGCAACACGTGCACGGGCACCTGGTGGCTCGTTCATCTGACCATAAACAAGTGCAGTCTTATCGATAACTCCAGACTCACTCATTTCATCGTAAAGGTCACGTCCTTCACGTGTTCTTTCACCAACACCAGCGAATACTGAGAAACCACCGTGTTGAGTTGCAATGTTGTTAATTAGTTCCATAATTAGAACTGTCTTACCAACACCAGCACCACCAAATAGACCAATTTTTCCACCTTTAAGGTATGGTGCAATTAGGTCAATAACTTTGATACCTGTAAAAAATGGCTCAAGTTTTGTTGATTGATTTTCGAAAGTTGGAGCTTCTCTGTGAATTGAGTAAGACTTGTTGTTTCCAATGTCTCCTCTTTCATCAATTGACTCACCAACTACGTTGATAATACGACCGAGACACTCACGTCCAACAGGAGCTTGAATAGGAGAACCTGTATCAAGAACGTTAAGTCCACGTGAAAGACCTTCAGTAGCATCCATTGCAATTGTTCTTACAACGTTGTCACCTAGGTGTTGTGCAACCTCAAGTACAAGGTTGTACTCAACGTCACTGATCGTTTTGTTTGTAACTTTAAGAGCATTGTAGATCGCTGGAATCTTTCCATTTGGAAATTCAACGTCAACAACTGGCCCCATAACCTGCTTAACAATACCTTTGTTTTCCGACATTATTATGCTCCTTAACCGTTGAGAGATTCTGCACCAGATACAACTTCTGTTAGTTCAGTTGTAATTGCAGCTTGTCTCAACTTATTTGCTTTAATTGTTAATGTTCTAATTGCGTCTTCACAGTTTCCAACTGCACTATCCATAGCTGTCATACGTGAACCGTGCTCTGATGCAATACCATCAAGAAGACAAGTCCAAAACGTACTTGTAAAAGCTTCTGGGATAAGAGTGTCAAGAATCGCTTCCGGAGAAGGCTGATACTTGAAATCGAATGGATACTTGCTTTTAAGTTCTTCTTTTTCTTGCTTGTCCATAGACATTGGAAGTACTTGTTTTACAGATGGTACAAAACTAATTGCTGACTCAAATAGGTTGTATGCAATATATACTTTTCCTACTTCACCAGTTTTAAATAGTCCTGCAAGCTCTGTAGCAACACCTTGCATTTCTGCAAAAGATGGCTCCGTTCTTTCGAATTCATATTCTTTAGCGACATTTACTTCGCCTTGAATTAACTCTCTTACCTTCTTACCAACAAAGTAAACTTTGAAGTCCTCGTCAGTTTTCTGTTCAATGAAAGTTCTTACTTTCTTAGAAAGCTGAGAGTTATAACCACCACAAAGACCTTTATTAGAAGAAATTACTAATAGTACAGAATGCTTATTTTCTTTCTCTACCAAATACTCATGCGAGTAATCCTGAACAAGAGCAGATACAGTCTTAATTGTATCTTCTAATTCTTCAGCATATGGACGAGAACTTTGAATAGCTTGTTGAGCTCTGTTCAATTTCGCAGCAGAAACAAGTTTCATTGCCGACGTAATTTTAAGAGTACTCTTCGTACTTTTAATTTTCTTTTTAAGTTCTTTAATATTCGCCATACGGCCCCTCAATCAACGATGAGAAGAGGATCGCTCCCCTTCTCAAAGATTAATTAGTATTTTTTTGAAGCTACGAAATCTTTAATGATTCCAACTAGCTTAGTCTCATTGTCACCAGCAATTACTTTCTCAGCTCTAAGAGCAGTCATAAGATCGCTATGCTTAGCATTTAGGTGTTCAATAAGATCCTTCTCAACGTCTCTGATGTTAACAACAGGAACAGAGTCAAACATACCTTTAGTTGCAGCGTAAATAACTGCTACTTGGTCCATAACGTCCATTGGTACATATTGACCTTGTTTAAGAAGTTCAACAAGTCTCTCACCTTTATCAAGCTGCTTTTTAGTAGCTTCATCAAGATCAGATCCAAATGCTGCGAAGGCTGCAAGTTCACGGTATTGAGCGAGGTCAAGACGTAGAGTACCAGCAACTTTTTTCATTGCTTTTACCTGCGCTGAACCACCAACACGTGAAACTGAAAGACCAACGTTAACAGCTGGACGAATACCTGAGTTGAAAAGGTCAGACTCTAGGAAGATTTGTCCATCAGTAATCGAAATTACGTTAGTTGGAATATATGCAGATACGTCACCTTCTTGTGTTTCAATAACTGGAAGTGCAGTTAGTGATCCACCACCTAGTTCGTCAGAAAGTTTCGCTGCACGCTCAAGAAGTCTCGAGTGTAGATAGAAAACATCCCCTGGGAACGCTTCACGTCCTGGTGGACGTCTAAGAAGAAGTGACATTTGTCTATAAGCTTGTGCTTGTTTCGTTAGATCATCATAAATGATTAGTGCGTGCTTACCGTTATCTCTGTAGTACTCACCCATTGTACAACCTGTATATGGAGCAAGGAACTGAAGAGGTGCAGTGTTAGAAGCAGTTGCAGATACGATGATTGTATAATCAAGAGCACCAGCTTCTTTTAGCTTTTGTTGTACTTGACGTACTGTTGATTGCTTTTGTCCAACAGCAACGTAGATACAAACAACATCTTTACCTTTTTGGTTGATGATTGTATCGATGGCAACAGCAGTTTTACCTGTCTTACGGTCACCAATAATAAGCTCACGTTGTCCACGTCCGATTGGAATCATAGAATCGATTGCTTTAATACCTGTTTGCATTGGCTCGTGAACAGGCTTTCTTGCGATAATCCCTGGAGCCTTAACTTCAACTTGTCTTGTTTCAGTACCAACGATTTCACCTTGACCATCAATAGCTTCACCGATTGGGTTAACTACACGTCCAAGAAGTGCATCTCCTACTGGAACTTCAACAATTTTCTCAGTTCTTTTTACTGTAGAACCTTCTGTAATATTTGGATCTTCACCAAGAACAGCAACACCAACGTTGTTTGCTTCAAGGTTAAGAACCATACCTTTAGTTCCTGTTTCAAATTCAACTAGTTCACCGGCCATAACATTTTTAAGACCGAAAACACGTGCAACACCATCACCGATAGTTAGAACTGTACCAACTTCATCAACTTGAAGCTTCGTCTCAAAGTTAGAAATTCTATCTTTGATGATGCTCGTAATTTCTTCTGGGTTCATAGACATCTTTTACCTCTACTCGTGGTTAAGAAATTAGTTATTTAATACTGTTTCTTTAAATTTTTCTAATTGGTTATCAAGAGAAGCATCAAGCTGTAGGTCTTCAACAGTTACTTTGAAACCTGCAGTGATCTTTTCGTTTTTTACATATTCAAGTTGTGCTTCGATTCCAGCATTTTCTTTTAAATAAGAAATAAGCTTGCTCTTAAATTCATCAGATACTTGATCTTCACTTCCTTCAATCGTTCCTCTAAGGAAACCTTTTTCGTGATCATCAATAACGATCACTTCTTTAAAGATAAGTGGGAAAAGACCAATTCTCTTCTCTTGAATAAGAAAGTAAACAAAGCTTTTAACAACGCTTGAAAGAGTCATCTTTTCAAAGACCTTTGTCATAACATCAATCTTTTCTTCAACTGTGAATACGTCTAAGAAAAGAAGTGTTTCAAGATCTGCACTCTTATTAATAACTTCACTTAAAGTTGTTAATTCTTGTGCAACGTCAACCTTGCTTTCTTTACCAAGCTCAATCAATGCCTTCGCGTAAGCTTTTGAAACATTTTGTTCTTTCATCTTACTGTTCCTGCAATAAATTAAAGTTTAGCAACAAGATTGTTTGTTGCTTTAGTTTTATATTCTTTATTAGCGTCAATTTTGCTTTTCGCATTTGCGATAACTTCATCAACGAGTGAAGCATTCAGCTCTCTAAGCATAGCGTTCTTTTCGCTTTCAACTTTTGCATGAGCATCCTTTGTCATTTTACCAATTTGCTCTTCAACTTCTTTAAGATATTTCTCTTCAAAGTTAACTGCATCTTGCTTAACTTCAGTAAAAATCTTTTCTACTTCAGACTCTACTGTGCTCATTTTCTTTTCATACATATCAAGTTTAATCTGAGCTTCTTTATCTTTCTCTTCTGCATGAGTAAAAAGCTCTTTAACTTTAACTGCATTTTCATCAAACATTTTTCTCATTGGACCTTTAACCGCAAGAATAATGATCGCTGCAAAAACAACAAAGTTAAGCGCAGGAATTAATAAACTTCCAATTCCAGAATCTCCTGCAGCATATGCATTAGATACTAGAAGAGTTAAAGAAAGAATTACTTTCAACATATCTCACCCTATTAAAATTAGTTTGTTAATTTTGTTACTAGATCGTTTGCTAAAGCTTCAGCATTTCCAAGAACTTCTTGTTTTTTAGCTTCAACTTCTGCCTTGAACTCTTGAGCTTTTTGCTCAATTTCTTGGTTCAACTTTGCTTCAGCCGCTTTAATAGTTTGCTTTTCTCTTTTGATCACTTCTTCTTTCTTTTTAGAAAGATCAGAATAAGCATCCGTTTGAGCTTGCTCAACTTTTTCTTTATAAGCTTTAGCTAAGTTTTCTGCTTCGATGAATTTCTTGTTTGCATTCTCTTCAAGCTTAGTAGTTTTACCCTCTCTAAGCTCTAAAACTTCCTGTAACTTGTTGAAAAGCAAGTTTCTTAGGATGAAATAAAGAATACATACAATGATAAATTGAGTGAAAATTGACTGGTCAACACCAAGTGACTTAAAAATACCGATAATAGTATCCATAAAGGCCTAACTCCATAGAATAGATGCATCTTACGAATTCGAGTTTAATGAATAAACTTTGACCCTAAATTCGTCAAGGTAATTCGGTGCTTCTTTCGTTTATTTTGTTAACGTTCAAATAGATTTTAACTATGCGCGGCACGCAACTTTATTTGTTGTCATGCATTTTTGTTGTACCGTGAAAGATAACTCCCTCTTCAACAATTAAACTTGGTGTTGTAATTGTTCCTTCAAACCTTGCTGGCTTGATAATTTCAACTCTTGAAGAAGCCTTTATATTTCCCTTAACAGTACCACTTATAAGGATAACATTAGCATTAATGTCAGCATTGATAATTGCGCCATCAGAGACGATGACAGTGTCATTTGAAAAGATACTTCCGTTTACGATTCCAGCAATTCTTGCGACACCATTAAAAGACAAGTTACCTTCAAATTTGCAACCCTCTTCAATAATAGCTGAAATATCACCTTTATCCTTGGCCATCTCTTCTCCATAGAAATTTGGTCCTATGGGACCACTTTTCTTTTTAGCCTGGTCCTATAGAACCACTTTTTAAACTTTTATTCTGGTCCTATGGGACCACTTTTTTTGGTTCTATAGGACCAAAGTAAATGGTCCTATAGAACCAGATTCTTACTTACTTAGAAGAAATTCATATATGTCATTAAATTCAGCTTCGTTGTTGAATTTAAGAACAACTTGTCCACCACCTTTCTTGCTTGAATTAAGCTGGAAGTGGAAACCTGTTTTTTGCTCTAGTTTCTGGCGGTATTGATCAAGTTTCTCTTGAAAATAATCATGAGTCTTATCTTCTTGAGCTACTTTTGTATTCTTTCTAGCTTTAATTAGTTTCTCAGTTTCTCTTACTGATAATTTATTTGCTGCTGCTTCAACTGCAATACGAATACACTTATCTCTTTCTTTAACAGCTGCTAATATTTTTGCATGGCCAAAAGAGAGTTCTTCCTTTTGGAGAAGTTCGATTACATCTCTTGGTAATTTTAAAATTCTAATAAAGTTAGCAACTGTAGATCTTTCTTTACCAAGCTTCTTAGCAACTTCTTCTTGAGTTAAGTTAAACTCATCCATTAGTTGATAATATGCTAGAGCTTCTTCAACACAGTTTAGATCTGATCTTTGAACGTTTTCAATGATCGACATAACCATCTTATCTTTATCAGTCGCTCTTTTAATAACAGCAGGAACTTTTTCAAGACCAGCAAGCTTAGCAGCTCTTAATCTTCTTTCTCCAGCAACTAATTCAAATCCAGATTCTTCATTCTTCACAACAATCAGTGGTTGAATGATACCGTTCTCTTTAATAGATTCAGAAAGCTCTTCAAGTTCTTTTTCTTTAAAGATCTTTCTCGGTTGATTAGGATTTGTAATGATTTGAGAAATATCAATTAAAGAAGGACCTTCTACTCTTACTTCTTTAATAACTTCTTTTACAGGTTGCTCATTCATTTCATCTAATGCCATCTTAGCTTTAAGCTTAGCATTTACGTCTTCATTTGAAGATCCGATTAATGAAGCAATACCCTTACCAAGTGCTACTTTTTTGGCCATTATTTTTCCCCTCTAATTTACTGCAACGATTGTTGTGCGTTGTTGTCACTAACAGAACCTGATTGAGGTACTTCCGGTAGGTCCTCTGGTAGTTCAGTTTGTTCATTTTGAGAGGCCTCCATTCTATCTTTTAGAATAAGTTCCTTGGCCAGTGCTAGGTAGGCTTCACTACCTTTTGATTCAATATCATAAAGAATAATAGGCTTACCAAATGATGGACATTCAGCAAGTTTAACATTTCTAGGAATAACAGTTTTGAATACTTTCTCTTCAAAATGCTTTCTAATCTCATTGGCAACTTGCTTGTGAAGTGATGACCTTCCATCAAACATAGTTAAGAGAATCCCTTCCATTTCTAATTGTGGATTCAATGAGTTTTTAATCAATTTAACTGTATTAATAAGCTGTGCAAGACCTTCCATTGCAAGGTATTCAGTCTGCATTGGAACGATAAAGGCATTTGCAGCATTAAGAGCATTGACTGTTAAAAGTCCAAGAGAAGGAGGACAATCGATAATAATATAGTCATAGTCATCTTGAACTTGTTCAAGGGCCAGTTTTAATTTCGACTCTCTTGCAAACAGACTTACTAATTCGATCTCAGCACCTGATAAGTTATTATCTGATGGGCAGATATCAAAAAATGGTAATTCAGTATTATAGATTGCATCTTTAATATTCGCTTCACCAATCATGGCATGATAAATGTTACAGGCAGTATGCTGCGACGCATCCAAGCCAACACTTACAGAACCATTTCCCTGAGGGTCTAAGTCAATTATTAAAGTCTTTTTTTCAGCTACGGCTAGGCAAGCAGCAAGGTTAATGGCTGTTGTTGTCTTACCAACTCCACCTTTCTGATTCATCATTGCAATAATTTTAGCCATTTAGTTCCCCCGAACAAAGAAATAAAACTAATTTTTCTATAAATAGGATTAAAGTAGATCAGATAGATTGACAAGTTTTTTGTCTTTCTTTTTTTGAGCCTTCTTTACCAATGTTCCATGTAGAACTTTTTTATTTTCGAAACCTATTAACATCCTCCCTTCTGTTCCAGGGACGTCGTAATAAGTTTCCTCAACAATTCTCCAGTCTTTTAGTAATGGCTCTACTTCTTCAAGCTCGTAAAAGTTTGGACCTTTGTAAAAGAACACTCTTACAGTTTTATCCGTAATTATTTTTGGTAAGAAATTTATCGCAGTACCAACGGCTTTCAAAGTAATAACACAATTTCTATCAATATAGACATCATCTATTCTTTGATGAAGTGCTTTAACATTTTTTAACTCAAGTTCATCAGCAATTGATTGAACTGCCTTAGCCTTCTTACCCCTAGCTTCAAAACCTACACACTTCACTTCAGGCAATGCTTTTGCCAGAGGTAACAATGGAAAGCCTCCACCAAAACCTACGTCTACAAGAATGCCTGTCTTCTCTAACGAAGCTACAAATTTATCACTTTTTTCAATCGGTAGTAGTGAATCCACAATTTGCTTGTTATAAAACTCTTCTTCAGTTGTAATTCTAGTTAGATTAAGCCCTGCTAACCTACCAGTTAAAATATCCAAATAACTTTTAGCAAAATCTTTCATTATAATAAATTTCCTGCAACGTATGCTAATGTAGCTGGCCTAATGCCATCTATTTTTTGTAATCCACCAAATGTCTCTGGCTTCACTTCAAGGATTCTTTGTCGACACTCGTTTGAAATATTCACAGAATCACAAATCTGTTGCCACTGAATTTTTTTACCACTAAGTCTTATCACCTTCTCATTTTCAAAGTTGGCCCTTTCAATATAACCTTCATATTTCAAACTAATTGCTACTGTTCGAACAACATCTTCTCTAAAAGAGAGTCCAAAATTTAGAAGTTCTTTCTCCAATGTTTCGACAGGCTCTAATTGAGATCTCTTAATCAACTCAAACATAAATGTATTAGCTGGAAGTGTTCCATAGCCCATCTCTTTAAAGTATTCTTTATTTTTAGGATTAGCTTTATAAACATAAGACTTTGCCATATCCCAAAGCAGCTCAAACTCCTCTACGAAACTATCGAGAGTTTTATCTAATTCAGTATAAAGTCCTAGTTGTTTTCTAAATGGATACATTCGAAGAACTGAATTATCTTCTCTTACGTAAAGCCTATTCTCTGATCTCGCAGTAAAGAGTCTATATGGCTCATCTCTTTTATTTGAAACGAGATCTTCAACCATAACTCCAATATAGGATGAGTTTCTATCTAGATGTAAAGGCTCACGCCCAAGAACAGATAGTGAAGCATTAATACCAGCAACGATTCCCTGACCAGCAGCTTCTTCATAACCTGAAGTTCCATTGACTTGACCAGCAAAATATAACCCTGGTACATCGATATACTCCAACTGAGTATTTAGCTTAGAAGTATCGACAACATCGTACTCAACAGCATATCCATAAACTAAAATTTCTACTTTTTCTAGACCAGCTATTGTCCTAAGAAACTCTAATTGAACTTCCTTAGGTAAGCTCGTTGATACACCATTTGGATAAATTGTCTGAGCATTTAATCCTTCTGGTTCTACAAATACATGATGGCTATGGCGATCAGGATATCTAAAAGCTTTATCTTCGATACTAGGACAATATCTAGGACCAATTCCTTGAATCTGACCATTGAAAATAGGACTTCTTTCCTTATTATCTCTAATAATGCCTAATGTATTTTCATTAGTTCGAGTTAAGTGACATGCTACCTGATCAACAAAACGCTTATTAGGTTCATGATTCAAATGAAAGTTTCTAGTACGGCCATCACTCTCTTGAGCAACCATTACGCTAAAGTCTATCGTATCTTTATCTAATCTAGCAGGTGTTCCTGTCTTAAATCGCTTATCAAGTGTTTGAATTTCACTGAACAAGTCTGAAAGTCCTTTAGAAGGATTACAATCTACTCGTCCACCATTCGTTTGCTCCTCACCAGTATGAAGCTTTCCATTTAGAAAAGTTCCTGTTGTCATGACAAGTTTTTTGGTCCTATAGGACCGGTTCGATGTTTCCACGTGGAACAATTCTCCATCTCGCGCTATCGAATCGACCTTCTCTCGGATCACATCAATATTCACAACGGAAGCAATTAACTTCTCGGCATTCTCAGAATATAAATCCTTGTCAACCTGAACTCTTGTAGATTGAACAGCGTACCCTTTGCTTTCATTAAGTATCCTGTACTGAATAGCTGATCGGTCTGCAACAATCCCCATCATTCCACCAAGGGCATCCAACTCTCGGACAACTTGCCCTTTACCAACTCCACCCACTGCTGGGTTACAAGGTGTCGATGCTAGAGGTACTTCAGGCATAGTCAAGATAGCAACACTAAGACCAAATTGAGAAGAAACCCAGGCTGCTTCACATCCAGCATGCCCACCACCAACTATCATGACGTCATATATAATTTCACTCATCAAAACTCCGAAATGTTCTACGTGGAACATAATCAATAGAGATAACATGCAATAGTTCCACGTGGAACAAAAATGGAAATAAAAACTCACCCTTTAATAATGAAAAAGCGGATTTTTGTCTATAACTAATTGAATATTTGAGAAATAACTACTTTCCGATACAGAAATTCGAGAAAATATCGTTTAAAACATCATCTGGTCTTACAATTCCAATAAGTTCTGAAACATATTTGCCAAGAATGTTTAACTCAGAAGAAATAATAGCTATGTCATTGATATTACGTAATACATCATCAAACTCAACAGCTTTACAATAAATACTATTTACGCAATCGCGGTGCCTCTCTAATAGAATAGGATTATTTGCCGTTAACTCACTGAATTTAAATGAAATCTGATCTTCAATAAAAATAAAACTATGAACTGGTCCCATAGGACCACTTTTCGAAATTGGTTCTATAGGGGCAGTATTAAACTCTGGTTCTATAGGACCATTTTTCACGTCTGGTTCTATAGGACCAAAAACCTCAACTGGTTCTATAGGACCATTTTTAAGAGACATATGAAAACATTTTTTAAATTTTGGTAAATGACTGAAGAGCCCTTTGTAATCGACCTCAACAAGATCTTTATGGCTTATGATTAATAGATCAAAAACTAAATCTTGAGGCAATTTTTTGAAGTCTTCAAAGTTTGACTCACCTGGATTTACTACAAGAATCTTATAAAAAGCTCTTTCTAAAACTTCAAAAGTTCTTTCAATACCAATCTTTTCAATCTGATCAACGGTTTCACGAATACCTGCAGTATCAATGAGCTTATAATTTACTTCATCGATAAAAACATACTCGCTTACATAATCGCGTGTAGTCCCCGCCGTACTCGAAACTATAGAACGATTATCTTGAAGCAAAGAATTAAAAAGAGAACTCTTTCCAGCGTTGGTTTGGCCAACTAAAACAATCTCAGGAGAAGTAAGGCCACCAAACTCACCTTGAATACGATTATTTAAACGTTTGATGATACTGAAGAAACGTGAAAAGTTTCTATTCAATAAATCAATACTCTCTTGCTCACCAACATCTTCAGAAAAATCAATCGTAATCTCCACAGCGCCTTTTAACTTTATAAAACTGTCATAGAGATCAGTGTACTCTTTATGAAGATTCCCTTGTAAGGTCTCAAGTCCTTGTTGCAGCATAAGGCCAGAACTGGCGTTTAAAAGCATGTCGAGGCCTTCAACCTGGGACAGAGTAAGCTTTTGATTTAAAAGAGCTCTATACGTGAATTCACCTTCTTTAGCGGCTCTAAATTTTCCAGAGTCGACAAAGAGTTTAAGAATACGCCGTATATTAAATTGGTTTCCATGAACACCTAATTCTAAAATGTTTTCGCCATTATAAGAATTAGGGCCTTTGTAAAAAGTTAAAACGACACTATCAACAACACCCTTACTAGAAATAATGTCAGTGTAATGAGCAAAGCGAGTTTTAACTTTATTTAAATCGAGAGAGAAAAATTCTTGGAGGTCTAAGATATCTTTAAAACCTGAAAGACGAATAAGCCCAATTGCAGTATTCGATTTAGTACCGGTACTACAAGCAATAATGGGCTTATCGTCATAAAGGTTTAACATATTTTAATCTACTGTTTTGTATACAAATAGCTGTTGAGCAATACCAAAAATTGTCGAAATAAAAATATAAAGGTTAAGACCAGCTGGTAAATCCTTCATAATGAAACAGAAAATTAGTGGCATAAAAAGCATAACTTTTTGCTGAGTTGGATCAGCTGAAGCAGATGGATTAAGCTTCGTTTGACCAAACATTGCAGCACCCATAAGAACTGGAAGAACATAGTATGGATCTTTATGAGAAAGATCGAAAATCCAAAAGTAAAAAGGAGCACCGACAAGTTCAACAGCATTATAAAGAACTTGATAGAAAGCAAAGAAAACAGGCATCTGAAGAATCATTGGAAGACAACCACCAATTGGGTTAGCACCTGATTTTTTAAATAGGGCCATTGTTTCTTTTTGCATTCTTGCTGGATCGTCTTTGTACTTTTCTCTAAGACGTTGAAGTTCAGGCTGAACCTTCTGCATCTTCTTCATACTCTTGAAAGACTTGTATTGAAACGGAAAAGTCAGCATTCTAATTACAATCGTAAGAATGATAATAGCTAAACCGTAGTTACCAACAAACTTATAAAAGAATTGTAGTCCACGTAGAATTGGAACAGAAAGAATTCCAAAGAAACCAAAATCTACAGAAAGCTCTAACTTATCACCAAGAGCGATTAGAGAATCGTAATCTTTCTTTGCATAAATTAATTCACCTTCAAAACTATTAGTCGCTGAAGTAGTTTCTACGTAGTACTCACCAGTTTCAAAAACCTTATATAGAGTTTTAGGTTTGTTTTTGAAAATTAAAGCAAAGAGATGATAATTATAATCAACACCGGCCCACTTAACACTACCTTCACCAGTAGAGTCATCACCAACTGAAATTCTCTCTACATCTTTAGAGAAATATAAAAACTGACGAACCATTCTATTATTCGTTTCATGCTCTTCTTTAGAAGAATCAGCAGCACCAAAAAATGTTCTAAAAACAAGTGATTCAGCACTAGTTAATTTAATGTAAGCCTTACCTCTTTCACCAAGAGTGAGGGCAAGATTTACTTTATTAACAGGATCAAAACCTTTAACAATATTTTGATTAACATCTTCGAAATTAAATTGAAGATCTCTGTAGTTTCTAGTTCCAGCTTTTGCAACTTGCACTTTAAAACGTGTTGTTGTTTTTCCAAGAGTTTCTGAAAGAGGAAATTTAATTTCAGAATTAGTGAAGTCTTTTACATTTAAAAAACTGTCAAAAGATAAAACATGTTCACCATTTGAAACAGTAACAACCTTATCTTCGATCTGTGTTACAGAAGTTACTTCTGATGTTTCAACATTCTTAACTTCTTCAGCAGTCGTTGTATTCTGTTGAACTGGTTGTGTAGCTTGTTTGTTCTCAACTGTTTTTTTAACTTCTGGAGTTACAAAAGTTTGCTCAGGAGCAAAATACATCTGCCATCCAAAAAGAGTTAAACCAGCGATTAAAACAAACAAAAACGTGCGTTTTTGATCATCGTTCACAGCATGTGCTCCTTTATTAATTTAAGGTAGTTCTGTGTACCATAGTGAATGCAGATCGGAAATCTCTTTATTGGGCAGTGAAATAAAATTAACGAGACTGTATATTCTTCTCAATCAATTTAAAAAGATGGGGAATTGCAGATTTTAAAGCATCATTAGCTTGCTCTTTTGTTTCATTACGCTTGAAAAGCATCGGAGAAACTAAAACTAGAACATCATAGCCTTCATATTTGAAAGATGACTGACGAAAAAAATCTTTAACATGTCGTTTGCATAGATTTCGAATATTAGCCTTACCTACTTTTTTAGAAACAGATAAGCCTAATCGCGAATGCGATCTAGGAGATTCTTTAGTGGACTGGGTTGGCTTGAAATAAGCCATGAGCCACTTGTTTTTAACTTGAGAGCTACCTCGTCTAAGGTAAGAGAAATCTCTGGCCGACAAAAGTCGATAATCTTTGCTAAAGCAATTGTCGGCCACAGTTTTATTTAGAACCTGTAGAAACTGTAAGTTGCTTTCTTCCTTTAGCTCTTCTAGCAGCAATAGCCTTTCTCCCACCTGGAGTAGACATACGCTTAAGGAAACCGTGAACTCTCATTCTTTTCTTTCTCTTAGGTTGCCATGTTCTTTTACTCATCGCTATATCCTCACTAACACTAACGTTATTACAATTTTAAATCACGAAATGATACCATTACATTTCGTTTGTGAAAAGGTCAATGGCCTAGAGCAAAAAATTCTTGAAGAAGGTGACTTTTTTGGCCATGCACAATTTTATTATCTTTTTATTTGGAAAGTGAATGGGGCCATGCTACAAAAATGAGCCCGTATCACACACACTGTTTGAGGTATTCGTAGAATGAATAATAATTTTCCATTTGATCAATTCCTTAAGTCCTCGGAAACACAAGAAAAGCCGAACTTATTTCAAGAGACAGAGAAGAAGCAACAGCCACAAGTTGTTGAAAGTAATGAGTTTTTCTCACAAGAAGAGCTACAATTAATTGATACAGAAATACATAACTCGTTAAAATCATTAGTTAACGCACAGAAGTATAATGCTTTTTTCGACGGCGCATTATCCCTGTCGAATCTAACATTAGATACAATTGAATTTCGTGTTCCTAGCAACCTAATCAAATCAATGGTTCAAAAGAATATGGAGCAAATAGAGCAATCTATTATCAATGCCTTAGGGAAAGAATATAAAGTTAATATCTCAGTTAATGAGCAATCTCGAACTCTTACGTCTTCAACTTCAAGACCAAGTGAAAATACACCTTCTTTAGTCCACGAGACTAAACCTAAATCTGTGAAAGATATTACTTTTACTCTAGATTTAACACCTACTAAAGATGATCTGCTCTCTAAAGTAGAGAGTCGTTATATTGATCATATGAATCCAGAACAAGTTGGTATGATCATTGATCCAGCTAAAACATTTGATAACTTTGTTGTTGGCCCATCAAACAACTTAGCAAATGCAGCGGCGATCGCCATTTCTAAAAATCCAGGTAAAGATGGTAAGTATCCATCTTTATATATTCACAGTAATTCTGGTCTAGGTAAGACTCACCTACTCCATGCTGTTGCCAATGGTATAAAAGAGAATTATCCACATTTCGTCATCTGCTTAATTACAGCACGAGACTTCATGAAAGAAATGATTGATTCCCTTAAAGACAAAAAGCTTCACGAATTCCAGAAGAAGTATTCAGAAATTGTCGACGTCCTCATGATTGACGACATTCATGAATTGAAAAACAAAGAAAGTACCCAAAATGAGTTCTTCCACGTCTTTAATGAGCTCTATAATAAAGGTAAGCAATTGATTTTCACTTCTGATAAAGCACCAGAAGAAATTGACGGTATCGAAGAAAGAATTAGAACAAGACTCCAATGGGGACTTGTTGTTGATATTCAGAAGCCAGACCTAGAAACAAGAATCGCTATTCTAAAAAGAAAAGCATACGAACTTGATTTGTATCTCGCAGAAGACATTTTAAATCTTATCGCCTGTCATGTTAAAAACAGCATCAGAGAACTTGAAGGCTCTTTAGTAAAGCTATCTGCCTTTTCAGAAATGATGAAAGTAGACATCGACACAGAGATGGTAAAAGAAATACTAATGCTTAAAGATCTTGATATGGATAAAAAAGTAACGCTAGATCAAGTAGCTAAAGCATCTTCTCAGTACTTCAAGATACCTGTTGCAGATCTAAAATCAAAAGCTAGAACTAAAGATATAGCTAATGCAAGATTTGTGGCCATGTACCTTTCAAGAAAGATAGTAAATGCAACACAAGAAGAAATTGGAAACTTCTATGGTGGAAGAGATCACAGTTCAGTTGTTCACGCTGAAAAAACAATTTCAAAAAGATTAGAGTCTGACATAGGACTATCAAGAGATGTTTTAACAATCGAAAGCAAACTATAAACAAACTTATACACTTATACCCAATTCTAAATGTGAAAAAGAAGGAGCCTAATTAGAGCTCCTTTTTTTTATTCATGGCCTATTCACACAATCTCTTCAAAACAACCAGTTTTCCACGGCCATGTGGAAAACTAAAGTATTACTCACGGCCGGCCGTGGATAAATATTGAATACAAAAACAGATACTTAACTGTTATATTGACCACTTATCAACACTGTTAATAAATACAAACGTAGAACATTAGGCCGTTGATTAATTATTTATCAACATGTGTAAAACTTGTGGATAAATGACTGGCCAAAATTGAAAATAAATTAGTAAAAATATTTAGACATTACAGGCCATGAATAGGCCGTGGATAAAGTGTGAAAATGGGCATAGTTATTCATGGCCAATTTAGAATATACGAATTGTGCATCCGCATTAAAAGAAAGTTATTAGACTTATTCAAAATGGCAAAATCGCGAAACAATAGACTGCTAAGCAAACAACAAGATTATCCACTTACTCACAGCTTATAATATATAATAATTAATAATAATATATATATATAAGTAGAATCATGATCTTGAATTTCAGTGTTTATCGGGATAAAAGTAATCAATTCGATTAAGAGGGAAAAAAAATGCGCATCAAAGTAAATAGCGATTCATTAAAAAACAGTCTTGCTAAGATTCTAACTGTAGTAGACAAAAAGAATTCTAGACCAATTCTTACCTACACATTGATCTCAGTAACTGGAAATGATCTAGAATTGAGCGCAACAGATTTAGAAGTTTCTGCAAAAGTAAAGTTATCAGCAACTGTTGAAAACCATGGTAACTTTTGTGTAAATGCCAAGAATTTATTTGATATTCTCAAAGAACTTCCTAACACTGAAATTGAATTAGTCCTTGATTCTAGTGAAAATGTCTTAAAATTAAATTGCCAAGATATTCACTATTCTTTGCTTATTTATCCAAGTGACGAATATCCAAAACTTATTTTTGGAAATGAAAGTTCACAGTTTAAATTAACTTCTGAACAATTATTAGAAATCATCCAAAAAACGTCATATGCAATTTCAGATGATGAAACAAGATTACAGCTTAATGGAATTTACCTACACGAAGTTGATTCTAAACTAAGAGCAATTTCGACAGATGGTTTAAGACTTTCACTAGTTGAAACTGATCTTGAACAAACAAATATTGAAACGTTGATAAATGGAATTATTATTCCAAAGAAAGGTGTCTTCGAAATTAAAAAGCTTGCTGAATCTTATCCAAGCAAGAAAGTTACAATTTCAGTTGATGAATCATTCATGTATATCAATGCAGAAGATGAATACTTTCTCTCGATTAGATTAATTGCTAGAGAGTATCCAAAATATCAAGCGATCATACCAAGCAAAACTACATACGTTGTAAATGTTGAGAGATCATCATTCTTTGATGCTGTTAGAAGAATTAAAATCATGTCGAATGAGAAATCGAATGGATTAAGAATTCAAATCAAAGAAAAAGAAATGACAATAACAGCTAATCACCCAAGCCTTGGTGATGCTCAAGAAACAATTCCTGTAGATTTCAATGGTAATCCAATGGAAGTTGGATTCAACGCTAAGTTCTTACTAGATTCACTTCAAACTATCGAAGAAGGTGAAATTTCTCTAGAACTTAACAACGAACTTAGCCCAGTGATAATTCGTTCTAATTCAGTACCAAATTATCTTGGGATTATAATGCCGCTTAAGCTGTAGGTTATGGCTAATTATAAAATTGCTAAACTGCAAGTTACAAACTTTAGAAACTTGCAACCAGACATCATAGAATTCTCACCAAAGATAAATTGTATTCTTGGAGAAAATGGAAATGGTAAGACAAATATTCTGGAAGCAATTTACGTATTAGCAAATAGAAAATCATTTCGTAAAAATACAAGTTTTCCACAATTCCTCGGGATTGATGGTGAGAAACCTGAAATAATATTTTCTTCTGTTCTTAACACTGAAGACAATGAACTTGTGAGTTATTCAGGTAAACTCGAAAACGGTGCAGCTAATTGGTATTTAAATGGCCAACCAGCAAAAAGAAAAATTGGTATTAATACAGTATTTATTAATCCCTTTGATTCTTATGGGTTTCACAATACATCAAGTTTTAGAAGAAACTGGATAGATACTCACCTATCCATGCTGGATCCAGAATATAAAAAAACTCTCAGCCGTTATAATTCAGGTTTGAGGTTTAGAAATACTCTCTTGTCTAAAAAACCAAATAAATATTTAGAGCAGATAAAAGTTATTGATATTGAATTGTCGAAAAATGCTAAAAGCATCACAGACAAGAGATTATTATTTCTGCAAGAAGTGTCTCCATTAATTGGCGATACTTTCCAAAAGATCTTCTCTGAGCAACACGAACTCGATATAACTCTCGATACAAGAGTTGCTGGTTATTCTCAACAACAGATCTTTGATATGTTGCAACAACGTCTTGAAAAGGACGTAATTGTTGGGCATACGACGTATTGTGTTCACAAAGATGACTATGTGCTTCTTTTTGATGGCCTCAATTCATTCGAATTTTGTTCTCTAGGCCAACAAAAAATGAGCTATCTGAGCCTCTTATTTGCCTATATAGAGCTCTTTAGGTATAAATTTAGGGCGTACCCCATTGTACTAATTGATGACGTCTCTGGAGAGCTAGATAAGTTTCGCTGGATGAAGCTTGTATCTCACCTAGAACAAAGTCAATTTCAAGTTCTAATAACGACTGCCAATGAGAAGTTTAAAGAAGAGCTTGAAAAAATTGAGGGTGCAAAACAAATTTTTGTCAAAAGTGGTTCAATCTTTGAGCAATAACTTCACTGATGAGGTTGCTTGTTTAAAAGGAATTTTACACTAGGAGTTTCCTTGGAAAATCAATCAGAATCTATTTCCAAAGTCGGAAGTAAGTACGAAGCGTCACAAATTAAAGTCCTTGAAGGACTAGAAGCGGTAAGAAAAAGACCAGGTATGTACATTGGTGATACTGCTTTTCGAGGTCTTCACCATTGCGTTTATGAAATCGTTGATAACGCAGTCGATGAAGCACTAGCAGGTTACTGTAGCGAAATTAAAGTTATTATTCACGTAGATAACTCAGTTACAGTAGTTGATAACGGACGTGGGATCCCTGTTGATATTCACCCTGTTGAAAAAATTTCTGCAGCTGAACTTGTTTACACAAAACTGCATGCTGGTGGAAAGTTCAACGAAGAAGGAAGTGCGTATAAAGTTTCAGGTGGACTACACGGTGTTGGTGCCGCTGTTGTTAACGCTCTATCTAAATGGGTAAAGCTTGAAATTAAAAAGTCTGGAAAAGTTCACGGGCTTAAATTTGAAAGAGGTGTTGCAACTAAGCCACTTGAAGTTCTAGGTGATTTGAAAGATGAAGCTGAAACTGGAACTGCTGTAACATTTAAACCAGATAATGAAATTTTTGAAATTCATGAATTTAACTATGACACTTTAGCTAATAGATTTAGAGAAATGGCCTTCCTAAATAAAGGTCTAAAAATTACTCTCAAAGATGAAAGGTCTGAAAAGAAAGAAACTTTTCATTACGAGGGTGGTCTTGTTGAATTTGTTGAATATCTAAACAGAGCTAAAACTGTAATTCATAAAAAGCCAATTTATGTTTCAGAGTCGAGAGAAGATTATGAAGTAGAAATCTCTCTACAGTGGACTGATTCATATAGTGAAGTACTTTCTGGATATGCAAACGCGATTTCCACTCCAGGTGGTGGAACACATATTTCAGGATTTAAGACAGCTCTTACACGTGTACTTAATGCTTACGCGAAAGAGAATAATCTTCTGAAGGGTATCAAAACCAACTTAACTGGTGATGATATGAGAGAAGGTCTTACTGCTATTATTTCTATCAAGCTTCCTGAACTTCAATTTGAAGGTCAGACAAAAGATAAACTTGGTAACTCTGAAGTAGAAGGGATTGTTAACTCACTTGTCGGTGAATCTCTCAAAAAATATTTTGAAGAAAATCCTAATACAGCAAAAACAATTATTAGAAAGTCTGTTGATGCTGCTGCTGCCAGAGAAGCTGCTCGTAGAGCAAGAGAATTGACGAGAAGAAAAACTGCTCTTGAAATGGGTGGTCTTCCAGGGAAGATGGCCGATTGTCAGGAAAAAGATCCAGCTAAATGCGAAATCTATATCGTTGAGGGTGACTCTGCCGGTGGTTCTGCTAAGCAAGGACGTGATAGAAAGCATCAAGCTGTTCTTCCACTCAAGGGAAAGATTCTAAACGTTGAAAAAGCTCGTTACGATAAAATGTTAGCAAATAACGAAATTAAAATGATCGTTCAAGCACTTGGAACTGGTGTTGGAAAAGGAAACTTTGATATCTCAAGACTTAGATATCATAAGATCGTTATTATGACTGATGCCGATGTTGATGGTTCACACATTAGAACGCTTCTTCTTACGTTGATCTATAGACAATTCCCAGAGCTTATTGAGCAAGGTTATGTTTATATCGCTCAGCCACCTCTCTATAAATATAAGAAAGGTAAAAAAGAAGATTACATCAAGGATGAAAAAGCACTTGAGGAATTTCTTGTAGCAAACTCTGTTGATGGTTCAGCGATTAAAATTGATGGTGAAAAACCAGAAGATGAAGCGGTAATTTCACTGATTAAAAAATATATTAGTTATAAGAAAACAATCACTGATTACGATATTCATTTTGATAGTCACTTACTAAAGAGATTAATTGAAAATACAGAACTTAGTAGTGAATTAATGAAAGACAAAGTAGCTCTTCAAAAAGAACTAGATAGTCTTACTGAGTATTTTAAAAGTATCGAAACGGAAACTTTAAGAAATTACAGTTTTGTAATCGAAGAAGATCCAGCTCACAATACAAATCTTGTTAAGATTGTTGTTAAGACAACCGCAAGAACGAAGAAGTTTAAATTGAATAGCTACTTCTTAGATTCTCCAGAATATGCAGATCTAATTAACTTATTTGAAGGAATTAAAAAGTTCGTAAGTTCTAAATTTATTTTCGAAAGAGAGAAAGTTGGATCTAAAGAATTTGATAGCCTTTCAGATTTTGCTGAATTTGTCCTCGCTGATGGTAAGCAAGGTGCTTACATCCAACGTTACAAGGGTCTTGGAGAAATGAACCCTGAGCAGCTTTGGGAAACAACGATGAATCCTGATAACAGAACACTCCTGCAAGTTAAGATTGAAGATACAATTGAAGCTGACCAAGTATTCTCTGTTCTTATGGGTGATCAAGTTGAGCCAAGAAGACAGTTTGTAGAGCAAAATGCTCTTAACGTTAAAAACCTTGACGTTTAATTAGAAGGAATTTGGATTAAATTATGAGTGATGAAAATAACAACACACCAGAAGAACATAACCACGGTAAAATAGCTCCAATCGCCATCCAAGACGAGATGAAAAACTGTTATCTCGACTATGCAATGTCCGTTATTGTTGGACGTGCGCTTCCAGATGTACGCGATGGAATGAAGCCGGTACACAGAAGATGTCTGTATGCTATGCATACTCTAGGAAACTATCACAATAAACCATTCTTAAAATCTGCAAGGGTTGTTGGTGACGTTATCGGTAAGTATCACCCGCACGGTGATTCAGCTGTATACAACACGATTGTTCGTCTAGCTCAAGACTTCTCAATGAGATATCCTCTCGTTGATGGTCAAGGGAACTTTGGATCTATCGATGGTGATAACGCTGCGGCCATGAGGTACACCGAAATTAGAATGAAGAAGATGTCTGAAGAACTTCTTCGTGACCTTGATAAAGAAACAGTTGATTGGCAGCCAAACTACGATGATTCATTAAAAGAGCCAAAAGTTCTTCCAACAAAGATTCCTAACCTACTTGTTAATGGATCAGCTGGTATTGCTGTTGGTATGGCAACAAATATCCCTCCACATAACTTAAGTGAAATTATGAATGCTCTTGTCGCTTTAACAGATGACAGAACACTCTCAATTCCAGATCTTATGAAATTTATTCCAGGTCCAGATTTCCCTACTTCGGGATCTATTCATGGAACAGAGGGAATTAAAGCTGCTTACCACAATGGTAAGGGTGTTATTCAAATTCGTGCGAAAGTTGATATTGAGCAATATGGTAAATCTCAAGATAGAGATAGAATCGTTGTTACTGAACTTCCATATCAGGTTAACAAAGCTAAGCTTATTGAAAAAGTTGCAGAGCTTGTAAACTCAAAAGCTATAACTGGTATTTCTGATATTCGAGATGAATCAAACCGTGAAGGTATTCGTGTTTGTATTGATCTAAAGAAAGGTGAAATTGGATCTGTAATTGTTAACAGACTATACAAAATGACTCAACTCCAAGTTTCATTTGGTATCATCTTCCTTTCTATTTCAAATGGTTCACCTAAGGTTATGAACCTAAAAGAAATGCTTGAGTCTTTTATTGATCACAGACGTGAAGTCATCATTAGAAGAACTGTTTACGAACTTAAAAAAGCAAAAGAAAAAGCGCATATCTTAGAAGGCTTAAAAGTTGCAGTTGAAAATATTGATGCTGTTGTTGAACTTATTAAGAAGTCAGAAGGTCCAAGTGATGCCCGCGCAAAACTTATGAAGAATTATGAGCTTTCTGAAATTCAAGCTCAAGCAATTCTTGATATGAGACTACAAAGACTTACTGGTCTTGAGAGAGATAAGATTGTTGCTGATTACGAAGCAATTATGAAAGAAATTGCTCGTTTAGAAGAGATCTTAGGAAGTGAAGGTCTGATTAAAGGAATTATCAAAGATGAGTTCCAAGAAATTATCGAAAAATACGGTGATGATAGAAGAACTGAAATTGTTGCTAAAGCTGACGAAATTCAATTGGAAGATCTCGTTAAGAAAGAAGACGTTATCGTTACTATTACACATAAGGGATACATTAAACGCTTAACTCTAGATACTTACAAAACTCAAAACAGAGGTGGTAAAGGTGTTAAGGGTGCATCTCATGATGATGACTTCTTTACGAATATCTTTACTGCAAATACTCACTCGACAATGCTTTTCTTCACGACACGTGGACAAGTATTCTCGAAGAAAGTTTACAACATCCCAGAAGGTACAAGAACTTCAAAAGGTAGAAACCTTGCGAACCTCATTCAAATTCCATCAGGTGAAGCAGTTAAGGAAATCGTTTGTATTCCAAACGAAGAAGAGATGGAAGGTAAATTTCTTCTTATGGCCACAGAATTTGGTCTTGTTAAAAAATCAGAACTTTCTGACTACAAGAAAATTAAGCAAAGTGGTCTAAGAGCAATTAAGCTTCAGGATGGAGATAGCATTTGTTCTGTTAGAGTAACTGATGGATCAAAAGATGTGCTTCTGTGCTCTACTTCAGGAAAAATTATTCGTTTTGATGAAAACGATGCTCGTTGTATGGGGCGTGTTTCTCAAGGTGTAAAAGGTATTTCTCTTGAAGAAAGCGAAAAAATTATTGGAATGGAACTGATTGATGACAATGTAGAAATTCTTTCAGTAACAGATAAAGGGTACGGTAAGCGTACAATATCTTCTCAATATAGAAAACAAACTCGTGGTGGTAAGGGAATTCTTGCTATGAGACTAACTGAGAAGACAGGTCAGATCATTGATATTAAACCAGTTACTGAAGCTGATGACCTCATGGTTATTACGAATAAAGGACAGGTTGTTAGAACTAAGATTTCTGGAATCTCATTAATGGGTAGAGCAACTCAAGGTGTTCGTATCATTAATGTTAAAGACAGCGAAAAAGTTGTTTCTGTAGAAAAGATTGTAGAATCTGATAGTGATGATAATGACGAAAAAGATTCAAGCGAAAGCTAATTTGATTGGGGTACTCTTTCTGAGTACCCTTCTCTTTTCTTGCGATTTCACTCCAAGATTTCATAAAAGAATTCTTCTTGCTCAAGAGTATTTAACTCAGCATGATTACGACAATGCTATTAATCAGTACAAAATGATTCTTAGAGATAATCCATCAGATGATATTAAAGTTAAAATTAATTATCAGTTAGGTGAAATTTTATCTTTGAACCTCGGAAAGAACAAAGAAGCGCTTACGTACTATTTAATTGTGAAGACACTCACTGAAGATCCTCTTTGGTTAATTAAGACTGAAGAAAGAATTGCAGATATTAATTTTTCATTTCTAAGAGATTATAAAAGTTCATCTGAGAGTTATTTAAAGCTAACTAATTTCAAACCTCGACTGAAGAGATTTGATTTCTATGAATATCGATTGAGTCGTAGTTATATGGGTAAGAAAAACTATGATAAGGCCGAAGAAGTTCTTAAAAAAATTAGATCCAACCCAAATAGTGAATATAATGTGCGCTCGTATTATGAGCTTGGCATGATTAACTTTGAAAAAAAGAAGTGGAAGTACGCAATTGCGTTTTGGAAGGAGTACATTAAACGCGAAACACGTCGAGACAATATTATTCAAACAAGGTTTTTAATGGCAAATGCTTACGAAACTATGGAAAATCTAAAGACTGCCTACAATATCTACTATTCAATTCTAGGAGAATATCCTAATACTGAGGTTATTCAAAATAGGTTGAACTCAATTTATACGCGAAGAGTCGCAAGGAAGCGTTAATGCTTGTACAAAAAAAATGGGCCAAGGTCCTTGGACTAGCAATAAGTTTTCCTTCGAGTATTTTTGGCGTTGCTTTAATAGTTGAAACTCTTATTGAAAATGATGTAGTCTCCAAAAAAATTGGATGGCTTTTATTTATAGTTTTTATTGTTAACACAATAAGTCTTATGGTTTGGTATGCTCTCAAAGTTAAAACAAAAGATTAATTTAAAGAGATTTTTTTTACTCTCTATTATTTCTACATGTATCTGTTTAGCACTTGCTAAAAATTTACAAGAAGTACTTGCTATTTTGGGTGTATACGTTGCAACATTAGCCTACTTAATTCTTTTCAATGTTGCTGTAGCGGAACTTTTTCGTCCCTATACAGACAAAGATTTTGACAAAAAGAAGGGAAATAAGGGAAAGGTATTAGGGTTATTTTTAGGAAAGTTGTTAGTCCTTATTATTGCCCTATTAATTGGTGTACAAATTATGGGTAATAGGATAATTATACCTGTAATTAACTACATTATTCAGATAATAATTCTAGGTTTAAGCTTTAAAAAAGGTAATTGAGTTAATGAAAACACTTTTATTTCTATTGACGTCTCTTTTATCGGTAAACGTGTACGCTGCGAGTGGATTAATTTGGTTAGATCCGATTACTCACTGGTTGCATCACCATATGCCATACATTGATCATCACTCAGCTGGTGCAATCGTTACATTTATTCTTGTTGCGATTATGCTTGTTATTACAGCTTTAATCTATAGAGCTAAGCTTTCGAAAGTTGAGAATAAAGTATTCCCAGATTCGGGAATTACTTTCAGAAATATCGTTGAACTATATGGGTCTTTCATTTATTCACAGTGTAAAGCTGTATTGGGTGAAGAAGATGCACCAAAGTATTTCAAGTTCATCGCTACGATTTTTCTTGTTATTTTTATTTCAAACGTAATTGGACTTATTCCAGGTTTCCTACCACCAACTGAAGTTGTTTCTACAACTCTTGCTCTTGGTCTGCTCTCTTTTATTTACTACAATATTAAAGGGTGTAAGGAGCTAGGTGTTAAGAATTATCTTGCTCACTTCGCAGGACCACTTTGGTATATGGCCATTCTTATTTTTCCAATTGAAATCTTATCAAACATGATTAGACCGATCTCTCTAGCTCTACGTCTAAGAGGGAACATGATGGGTGACCACATGGTACTTGGTACTTTCCTAAACCTAGAAATTCTTGGTTTTAAAGTAGCTTACCTTGGAGCGGCGCTACCATTCTACTTTCTAGGTCTTCTTGTTTGTTTTATTCAGGCATATGTATTTACAATGCTGAGTATGGTTTATATTAGCTTAGCTACTGCTCATCACGATCATGATGAGCATCACGCTCACTAATAGAAGACTCTCGGCTATAACTAACTATTTTCTTTAAGGAGAAAACTATGGAAACTATCGCAATTAAGTACATCGCTTACTTCCTAGCAATGGCTATCGCAGCTTTCGGTGGAACAGCTGCTCAATCAAGAGCTGCTTCTGTTGCTCTAGAAGGTATCGCAAGAAACCCATCTGCTGCTGACAAGATTCAAACTCCAATGATTCTTGGTCTTGCACTTATGGAATCTCTTGTAATCTTCGTTCTTATCTCTGTTTTCCTTGCTGGTTAATTTTAGAGATAGAATTGATTAAAGAATTCTATAAAGAGAGGGAGCTATAAGCTCCCTTTTTTTGTTTAAAATCAAGTACTTATTATCATTGTCAAATTTATTTACACCCCCTGAAAAGATTCCAAAACTGCCCCTATAGAACCAAAATTCAAGATACCATCTAAAAAACTTAATTAATTTAAGCACCAGGAGATGGTTATGAAAAAGGCACTCTTATTTATTCTTTCACTTATGTTTCTAAATAATGCTTTTGCAGCGATGCCTGCAGATGAAGATATTGCAGCTGAAATTACTAGAGGTAAGCTCATGACATCACAAATGTATGTGAGAAGCTCTGTGGCCCACTTAGATATCAAGTTAATGGATGTTGTTGAAGCAATGAATATCAAAGAGCAAAACGCTGGAGAGCCATATAGTCATGAAGAGGGTGCAATTCGCGCAGCAATTTTGAACTCTTTTGAATTAGAGAGAGTTGCCGTGATGGCAGAAATTGAAGAATTTGGAATGGAGCCGTCTGTTGAATTAGAGGCCACTATTCTTGAAAGACTCAGACTTATGGAATCTTTAATGAAAGATTTCTAATATAGATGTCGACATTGTCATTATGTGTTATATACAGCCCTATAAACTAGGGCTTTTTTTATGTTAACTAAAGATATTCAATTTATGAAAAGAGCACTCGCTCTTGCTAAGAAAGGGATCGGTACGGTCTCCCCTAATCCACTCGTTGGAGCTGTGTTAGTTAAAGATGGAATTATTATTGGCGAGGGTTACCATGAGAAATATGGCGAAGCTCATGCCGAAGTGAATGCAATTAATTCTGCAACTGACTCGCCTGAAGGTGCGACTCTCTACTGTACTTTAGAACCTTGTTGTCACACAAATAAGCAAACTCCACCATGTTCGAATCTTGTAATTTCTTCGAAGATTAAAAGAGTAGTAATTTGTAACTTAGATCCCAATCCTTATGTTGCTGGTAAAGGTGTTAAGCAATTAGAAGAAGCAGGAATAGAAGTTGTAACTGGTGTTTTAAAATCAAAAGGCCTTAAAGTTAACGAAGTGTTTTTCAAATACATTACAACTTCGATGCCATTTATAAATATCAAATACGCGCAAACACTTGATGGTAAAATCGCCGTTAATAGTGGTGACTCTAAGTGGATTAGCGACGAAAGTGCACGTACTAAAGTCCACGAAATGCGTTTAAAGTATGATGCAGTCTTAATTGGAAGAAATACTCTTAACAAAGATAATGCAAAATTAAATATTCGAATGGGGATAGATAATAAAGGGAAAGTTCCTTATAGAGTTATCATCGGTAGTCTAAGAAATATAAATCAAGATGCAGATATTCTTAATGACGAATTTACAGATAAAACTGTGATTATTACTTCAATTGAGGACTATCAAAAAGCAGATAATGATTTTGTTAAGAAAATTACTGATAAGAAAATTAAAATGGTTTTCGCATCAATAAGAGAAGATCGTATTGATCTTGAGGAAGCTTTCAAAAAATTAGGAGAAATGAAAATTACTTCTATTTTAGTTGAGGGTGGAGCAAAAGTTATTTCAACTCTTCTCAAAGAAGAACTCTATGACAAAATATCTTGTTTCATTTGCCCAAAACTGGCTGGAAATGGACCAAGTTATTATGAAAATAGCGAAATCAATGAAATGTCTAATGCTGTAAAGTTACAAGATGTCTCTTATGAAGTTATTAATGATCAAGTTTTAATGACAGCGTACAGAACTTCTAAAAAGGACTTATAAGATGTTTACTGGCCTAGTAAAAGAAATTGGAAAAGTTAAATCTGTGATTCCAAATAAAGAGGGAAAGCTTCTCATTATTGAATCAAAAGAGCTTATTTCTGAAATAGAAATTGATGATTCCGTTTCTGTAAACGGTGCCTGTCAAACAGCAGTTAAAGTAGATGTTGATTGCTTCACTGTTCAAGCTGTTCATATGACATTGGAAAAGAGCTCGCTTGGAACATTAAGAGCTGGCGATGAAGTGAATCTAGAATTAGCGCTTAGGGCTTCGGATCGTCTTGGTGGCCACATTGTACAAGGCCATGTTAACGACCTTGGCACAATTGTTACGATTGATAACCGAGGTGATAATTATCTCGTGCGACTTCAAGTCTCAAAAGAGCAAATGAAATATATTGTAAAAGAAGGTTCCATTACAATTGATGGCATTTCTCTAACGGTTGCTGATGTAGAAGAAGAATCTAGAATCTTTACTGTTTCAATTATTCCACACACTTGGAAAAATACGGTACTAAGAAATCGTTACACTGGCAGTAAGGTTAATATAGAGGTAGATATACTAGGTAAGTATATTGAGAACCTTTTAAAGTACAAAGATAACGGTCCTGCACCATTATCAGATGCTTGGTTAAAATCTAAGGGTTATTAGATGAATGATTTTGATAAAATTGAAGATGCTATCGAAGCTGTTGCCAACGGTAAGATGGTTATTGTTGTAGATGATGAAGATCGTGAGAATGAAGGCGATTTCATTATGGCCGCAGAACTTTGCGAAGCTGAAGATATAAACTTTATGGCAACTTATGGAAGAGGACTTATTTGTACTCCCCTCACAAGTCAAAGGGCCAAAGAGTTAGAGCTTCCATTAATGGTTCAACAGAATAACGAAATTCATCATACGGCCTTTACTGTTAGTATTGATCATGTAAATGCTGGTACAGGTATTTCATGTAAAGACAGATCGATAACAATTAAATCGTTATCAGATAAAAAGACTAAACCGAGTGATCTTCTAAGACCTGGTCACATCTTCCCTCTTATCGCTAGAGATGGTGGAGTGCTTGAAAGAAATGGTCATACTGAAGCAGCTGTTGATCTCGCTAGTTTAGCTGGATTAGATTCGGTAGGTGTCATTTGTGAGATTATGTCCGCAGATGGAACGATGGCCAAAAGAGATGAGCTTTTTAAATTAGCTCAAGAATATGACCTTAAATTTATCACTATCAAAGATTTGATTGATTATAGAAAGAAAGATATACAAAAATAACTATATTAAATATGGAGTGAAATATGCCTAATTTTATCGAAGGTAATTTAAACGCTGAGGGAAAGAGATTTGCTATCGTAGCAGGTCGTTTTAATGAATTCATTACAGGTAAACTTGTTGACGGTGCACTTGATTGTATTAAAAGACATCAAGGTGACTTAGGTAATGTTGATATTGCATGGGTTCCTGGAGCTTTTGAAATTCCACTTATGGCAAAAAAACTAGCTGCTAGTAAAAAGTACGATGCAGTTTTAAGTCTTGGTGCTGTTATTAGAGGCTCGACACCGCACTTTGACTTCGTTTCAAATGAAGTAGCAAAAGGTGTTTCTAAAGTTGCTTTAGATACAGAAGTACCAGTTATTTTTGGTGTTTTAACTGTTGATACAATTGAGCAAGCAATTGAGAGAGCTGGAACAAAAGCTGGTAACAAGGGTTGGGAAGCCGCTCTTGGTGCGATTGAAATGACATCTTTATTTGATAATCTAAAATAATAAAAAGCTCCTCGTAATGAGGAGCTTTTTATTCTCTTATTTTCCAATCTATTTCTTTAATATTTTTTTTCTTTAAATATTCATTTGCCTTAGAAAAAGGCTTAGATCCAAAGAACCCTCTATACGCAGCAAGAGGAGAGGGATGTGGAGATTTAATGATAAAGTGTTTATCTTCGTTAACACTCTTTGCTTTCTTTTGAGCAGGACTTCCCCATAATATAAAAACAAGATTTTCTTTCTTATCATTTAATTGATCGATAATTTCAGAAGTAAAAGTCTCCCATCCACGCTTTTGGTGAGAACCAGCTTTTGAGTGTTCAACAGTTAAAACGTTGTTGAGAAGTAGGACGCCTTGTTTGGCCCAATCTGTTAGATTACCGTGAGTTGGAATATCAATATCTAAATCGTTTTTTAATTCTTTATAGATATTTACAAGGGATGGAGGGGTCTTAACTCCATGCTTAACTGAAAAGCTAAGGCCATGCGCTTGTCCTTCGCCGTGATATGGATCTTGTCCAATGATTACAACTTTAACCTTATCAAAAGGAGTGTGAGCAAAAGCTTCAAAAATACACTCTTCAGGAGGATAAATAACTTTATCTTCCTTTTTTTCGTTATCTAAAAATCGCTGAAGTTCTTTGAAGTAAGAACTTTGGATTTGAGTTTTTAAAATTTCTTTCCAACTAGGATCAAGTGATTCGATATTCATGCTTTATCCTATTGAACAAGATTATATAAAAAGATAGATGATGAACATGCAGCATTTAAATGTGCAACAGTATCATTTATAGGTATACGAATGATAGAAGAACTATTTTCCTTTACTCTTTGCTCTATACCGTGTCCTTCACTTCCAATAATAATACAGGACTTCTCTTCAAATTTATGTCCTGGTAAATCGATTGCCCCATCCTCATTAGCTGTAGAATAAACAGTATAACCATTTTCTTTTAGTGTATTGATGGTATCGACAAGGTTTTGAGTGAGATGAACTTTTACGTTAAAGATATTTCCCATTGAAACACGAACGCATCTTCTTAAATAAGGAGAACAAGTTTTATAGTCAAAGATTATAGAATTAACATTAAATGCAGCTGCATTGCGAATCATAGTTCCAACATTTTCTGGACTAGTTAAACCATTTAAGATGAGAATTTTATTATCAAGATTGGAAAGACTTTCGTATTTAGGTCTTTCAACTGTTGCCATGATCCCATGGTGGAGTTTAAATCCAACAATTTGCTCCATAACTTCTTTTGAAGAGATTAGGACTTCACACTGCTTTTTCACGATAAGATCTTGGTATTTTTCGAAATGTTCGTTTGTCGTAAATAACTTAAAAATCTTTTTATCACTATTAAGTAGTTTAAGTACTACTTTCTCACTTTCAGCGAGAATGATTCCTCTTTTATTCAATAAATTATCTCGTAAAGACTTGAATTCAATGATTCTTTCATCTTCAATGTCTGTTATATTTATCACTTGTTTAGAACCTTCTTTAGATATTTTCCAGTTTCGCTTTTCTTAACTTTCGAAACTTCTTCAGGAGTTCCTGTAGCGACGATGGTACCACCCTTATCTCCACCTTCTGGACCTAAATCAATTACGTAGTCAGCTGTTTTAATAACATCTAAATTATGCTCAATGATTATCACAGAGTTTCCTTGATCGACGAGATTATGAATGGCCTTTAATAAAATTTTTATATCTTCAAAGTGAAGACCTGTAGTAGGCTCATCCAAGATATAAAGACAGTGACCACGAGTCTTCTTGGCCAATTCTTTAGCAAGCTTGAGTCGTTGCGCCTCCCCTCCACTGAGCGTTGTCGCAGGCTGACCGAGCTTCATGTAGCCTAAACCAACACTATTAAGTGTTCCTAGGATTCTTTCTAGCTTAGTGTGATTTCGAAAGAAATCATAAGCTTCTTCGATAGTCATTTGTAGAACGTCTGCAATACTTTTACCTTTGTAAAGAATTGAGAGTGTCTCAGCATTATAACGACTACCATTACATTCACTACAAGTAATATACACATCTGGAAGAAAATGCATTTCGATTTTCTTCATTCCATTACCTTCACATTCTTCGCAACGGCCACCTTTAACATTAAAGCTAAAACGACCTTGTTTGTACCCACGGATTTGCGAATCTGGAGTTTTTGAATAAAGTATACGTATTGTATCGAAGAGACCTGTGTAGGTTGCAGGGTTTGAATGCGGTGTACGGCCAATAGGACTTTGATCAAGTTCTATAACCGATTTAATATCTTTGAGACCGGCAATTGAATGATAATTTGATCTCTTATAAAGACCCTTGTTTTTATTTGCTAAGTGATAGCGTACAGCAGGAACGAGAACTTGGTGGAGAAGAGATGACTTTCCTGAGCCACTTACTCCTGTTAAGCAAACAACACTGTCTAGAGGGATTTCAACATCTATATTTTTAAGGTTATTCTCTTTAGCTCCATTAAGTTGAATATGTCGGTCAGCAACTTTTCTTTCACTTGGTATTTCAATCTCTTTTTTGCCTTTTAGATACTGTGCTGTGAGAGAATCTTTTGATTTGAGAACGCTTTTAATTGGTCCTTCACTTACAATCTCTCCACCGTGAACTCCTGCTCCTGGACCCATATCGATAATGTGATCAGCTGCATTCATCGTATCTTCATCATGTTCTACAACGAGAACTGTATTTCCAAGATCTCTTAACTCTTTGAGCGTTTCAATTAACTTTTCATTATCCCTTTGATGAAGTCCAATACTTGGTTCATCTAAGACATAGAGTACACCTGAAAGAGCTGATCCAATTTGAGTTGCTAGTCTAATTCTTTGACTTTCACCACCTGAAAGTGTTGCAGCACTTCTATTGAGTGTTAAATAATCAAGGCCAACATTATGAAGAAAAGTTAAACGTGAAAGAATTTCTTTTAGTAGTTTTTCAGCAATTAACTTTTTCTCACCATCAAGTTTTATTGATTTGATCGTTTTTAAGCAATCAATAATAGATTTATTTGTAAGTTCAATAATATTGAAATCACCAAGTCTTGTAGAGAGAGCGTATTGATTTAGACGAAGACCCTTGCATTCTGGGCAAGTCTTAATCTTCATATATTCTTGCAATTCATTACGAACTTTTTCTGATCCAGTTTCAAGGAATTTTTTATTAAGCCATGCCGGTATACCTGGAAATGGCTTATTAAATTCAAAGTTACTGCTTTCTGATTTGAATGAATATTTATAAGACTTAGTTGATCCTTCCCATAGTATTTTCTGAATCTTCTTTGAAAGCTTATTGTATGGAACATCAAGCGATGATTTTTCAGCCTCTAGGACTCCTTCAACCATTTTGTAGAGAAAAGAGTTCTTTTTCTTAATCGGTGTAATGGCACCGTCTTCAAGAGAGAGATTCTCATCTAATAGCATTAAGTCTTTATCAAAAGTTTTAGACTCCCCTATTCCATTACAACAGGGACATGCTCCAATAGGAGAATTAAATGAAAAGAGTCTTGGCTCTAGATCAGGTAATAATTCTTTTGTAGCTGGAGATATGTTTTTTTCAGAGAAAAAAACAACATCATCATTGACTAGAACTTTGATTGTTCCATGACCTAATTTAAGAGCATATTCGATTGAATCAGTAAGACGTTTTTGGATCTCATCTCGAACAAGGATTCTATCTATAACAACATCAAAACTTAATTTCTTCGTCTTTGGAAATGAAAGACCCTCTGATAATTCAACAATTTCATCGTTGAGTGCACAACGAGTGAAACCCATTGATATGAACTTTTTAATATGTGGAGTTAGATCAGATCCCTTTCCCGTAAAAATAGGGGCCATAATATGAAGTTTTGTCTTTTCTTTATTTGATAGTAACTTTTTAACAATTTGTGCTGGTGTATAGCTAATAACCTCTTCACCACTTTCAGGACAATATAAAGTTCCTGCTCTAGCAAAGAGTACTCTTAGATAATCATAAATTTCTGTAATTGTTCCAACAGTTGATCTTGGATTTCGAGAAGAAGTCTTTTGATCAATAGCGATAGATGGAGAAAGCCCTATGATTGATTCCACATCGGGTTGCTGATATTGACCTAAGAATTGACGAGCATAAGAAGAAAGAGATTCTATATATCTTCTTTGTCCTTCAACATATATGGTATCAAAAGCAAGTGAGCTTTTTCCTGAACCAGAAGGACCTGTAACAACAGTTAGAGAGTTCTTAGGAATCTTTACAGAAACATTTTTCAAATTATGTACATTTGCTTTAGTGACAATGATATCGCGAATATCTGTCATAATATCTCCAATAAATTATAATGCTTTGAGAGCGCAACGAAGTAAGTAGTGACAACCTAAATAATTGGCCAGGTTTTTACCATAGAGGTTAAATGCAGTTCCATGATCAACACTCATTCTTAGAAAAGGTAATCCAAGGGTTATATTTAGTCCGACTACGTGATTTTTTGCTTTGAAAACAGGAAGACCCTGATCATGGTACATATAAACGAATAGTTGATTTTTATCCCTATAGTGGAGATGTAGCGTATCACCGGAAAGAGGTCCTTTAAACGTTATAGGATACTCTTTAGAAAGAGATTGTATGGCTTTATTAATCTCTGAATCTTTATCTCCTAAGAGACCATTCTCACCGCAGTGAGGATTAAGTCCTGAGAAAACAACTTCATTAAATGAGTAAAAATATTTTTTAAAATTATCCAGACAAAGCTTTACTTTTTTGTGGATAAGTTTGGAATTTATTTTTTTTGTGACATCAATTAATGGGATATGATCAGTCACGAGCAAGTAGTTCTCATTTGGGGACGAGAATAACATACTTAGATCACACTTATAGCGAGCTCGTAAAAATTCTGTGTAACCAGCTCTTTGAATACCATCATCTATTAATTGATCTTTACTTGTTGGAAGAGTTAGTAAGATTTCCTGTTCAGAAATATCACTTAACGCCTTATTTAAAGAAACAGTTGATTCTGGTAAATCGCCATTAAGCCACTCACAAGATAAAAAAGTATTAGCAATGATAATACCATCATCTTGTATATCAAAAACGAGTTTAGATTTTTCTAGTGTAAGTTTGAGTGACTCTTGAAAACAATAGAGTTTGAATTTACTTTGTTCATTTGAACTTAGTAATAAGAAACTCTTGATAAATATTTCTAGACCAATACCGCTTTCATGGCCTTGAGTCACTCGTATCATATTAGAAGAAGTACTTTACGTAATGCTTTGTCATTTCTCTTTTGTACCAATTATCTGTTACTTTAAGAGACTTTTGAGTGAAAATTTGACCTTTAAGTCTATTCTTTTGTTTTCTATAGTCTTCAGATTCAACTAGGTCTTTCTTTTTAACAAAGAAGACATGGTAATCACCATAAAGAAGAATTGGGGAAGTGAATTGCCCTTCTTGAGACTTTTTAAGAAGCTTGTTTAACTCACTTGTTAGTCCATCCTCTGTAATATCACCTAATACATTTGTGCCTAGGTCAGAATATTGATCAGGTAAGATTCCTGTTGTTTGATATTTTTTGAGAGAATTAACAAAATGGTTTTTGTCTTTTACTTTATTTTTTGAAAGAGAAAAATCGACAAGATTATATTTGAATGCCAATCGCTTATCTTTTGAATTTTGTTCGTAGTACTTATTTTTAATTTCTTGATCAGTAACAGAAATTAATGGTGCGATTACTCGCGCATTGAATTGATTAAATTCAATCGCTCCCCTAGTAATTTCAAAGAACTCTTCAAAAGTTGTATTGTTGTTTTCTAAGAAATTTAAAAGAGCTGCCCTTGAAAGACCTAGTGCTTTTTCTTTTGATTTAATTTCAGATTCAACATGTTCATCAGTAATGATGATATTCATTTCTTTTAATTTTGAACGAATAAGATGACTGTTAATAATAATGTCTGAAATTTCTTTATTTGAGTATTTTTGTTTTGAATATACAAAAGGAGAAATATTTCTTCTCGCAATTAAGTTTTGCTTAACTCTTTCAACCATTGAAAGTGTAATAACGTTATCATCAACAACAGCAAGAATTTTATCTAGAAGCTCAGCATGAGCATTAAAAGTTGCAAGAATTGAGAATAGAATAAAAAAACGCTTCATAAGTAACCTATCTCCTTAGTCATTATCCTATAGAAGATAGATTAATATGAAGCGTTATACAAGTCGCACTGGTATATTTATTTTAGACGGTCTTTGAAAATATTGATTTTCGCCTTGGCGCGTAAATCCTTGAAGTAACTTTTAAGAATTTCATCACGTTTAATATCGTAAACAATTTTCTTGTAAAGTTGTTGGTTGATCTCTTGAAACTTTCTCACACCAAGAATTTTGATAATGTGATATCCAAATTGTGATTTCACTGGCGGAGAAACGTAATCTACTTTTTTACCCTTAATTGCCTCGAAATACTCAGGTGCCAAATTAATAGATGGCTGATAACCAATGTCACCACCATTTGGTGCAGCTGCCATTTGTGAATATTTATTGGCGAGCTCAGGAAACTTCTCAGGAGCTTTTTTCAATGTGTCATAAATTTTGAACGCCATTTTCATTGCTTCTTCATCTTCAACTTTTTCTGGTTGAACACGTGTTCTAAAAAGTATGTGAGCAGTTCTATATTCTGGGTGATTCTTATAGTAAGTTTCGATGTCTTTTTCAGTGACAACGATTTTCTTGAGCTTCGGTTCTAAGTCTTTAGAAACCTGAGCGTGATACATAACGTCTTCCATTTTGTACTTCACAACAGGATCTTGCATAAGCTTATTATTCTTTGCTCTTTCAATTCCAAGAATTCTATTAACTAAGTCTTTAAGGACTTTTCCCTTAGTAACTTTTTCTGGACCAACAAGAAGAAGGTTCTCTTTGTAGGCCTTTTCTAACTCAGATTTTTTAATTGTCTGTCCGTTGACACTAGCAACGACAGGATCATTCGCAGCGAAACTATTTAAGCTAAATAATACGAGCAAAGTTAAAAACGAAGTTCTTTTAATCATTGCGATTCCCTCGAAAATTGTTCAAATATCCATTATATATTATCAAAAAATCAGCAAATAAGTGAAATTTCATTAACATGGAACAATTTGCTTAGCGATATCCTCCGCAAAACTTAGAAGATCTGCTTGGTTTACTCCTGTTTTATGTGTGTAAATAACTTTGAAATCTGGAGTAAATTGGTAAGTCTTCGGTCTTGATATAAATGTCTCTACAATTGAATTACGTAATTGCTCATTGAGTTCAAGAATTTGCTTATCGAATTGAAGTGAAATGAGCGTACCTGCAACTTGAATTGATTTCAGACCAAAACTTTGTAAGGTAACTCTTGTCTTGAGAATCATAATGAGATTCTGTAACTCTTCTGGAATTAACCCATAGACATCTTCTAGTTCGGAAGCAATATCTTCAATCTCGTCTAACGAATTACAGTTAGAAAGCTTTTTGTATTGTTTAAGTCTTTCACTTGAATCAGTAATGAAATGATTAGGAATATAAGATGCAAATGGAGTAGATATTTCGATATCTTTTTTCAGAATCTTCTTCTCCCCTCTTAGTTCCTGAATGGCTTCTTTTAGAAGTTGCATATAAAGTTCGAGACCGATATTCTCGATATGCCCAGATTGAGTTCCTCCTAGAATATCTCCAGCACCCCTAATTTCTAAATCGCAATTGGCAATGTGAAATCCTGAACCCATATCTGCATAAGTTTGAAGAGCTCGCAATCGCTTTGAAGCAACTTCAGTAATTATCTTATGCTTTGGAATGATGAAGTAGCAGTAGGCCTTTTTATCTGAGCGCCCAATTCGTCCACGCAGTTGGTGTAACTGTGAAAGACCATAAGTATCAGCTCTATCTACAATCATTGTATTTGCATTTGGTATATCGATACCTGATTCAATAATAGTCGTAGCAATAAGAATTTGATAGCGTCCTTCGTAGAATGATTTCATTCTCGTTTCTAGTTCTTTCTCTGACAGCTGACCGTGAGCATATATTACATTAGCTTCCGGAACGAGTTCCTGAATATAACTGGTATAAGCCTCTATATCTTGGACTTTATTATGAACAACAAAAACTTGCCCACCACGCCCAAGCTCTTTACGTATAGCAGTTTGTAGAGTGTGGTCATCCTGTTTAATGATGTAAGACTTAATTGACTGTCTTCTCGGTGGAGGTGTTTGAATTAAAGATAAATCACGAATACCTAGGAAAGCTAATTGCAATGTTCTTGGTATTGGTGTTGCTGTTAATGTTAAAAAATCGACAGAGTTCTTTAAAAGTTTAAGTTTCTCTTTGTGAGCAACACCGAATCGTTGCTCTTCATCTACAACAACTAGACCTAGATCAAAATAGCGTACAGTTTTAGAAAGTAATTTATGAGTTCCAATTATTATATCAACTTTTCCAAGCTCTAAATTTTCTTTAATCTCTTTCTCTTCTTTTCCAGTTTTGAATCTCGAAAGGAATTCAATATTGACAGGAAAGTCCTTGAAACGTTTCACGAAAGAATTGTAGTGCTGAAACGCTAAAACTGTTGTTGGAACAAGTACAGCGACTTGTTTCTTGTCAAGAATTGCTTTAAAAGCAGCACGCATTGCAATCTCTGTTTTTCCAAAACCTACATCTCCACAAACCAAGTAGTCCATTGGAGATGGTTTATGCATCGCTTGAAGAACTTCATCAATAGCACGTCTTTGATCAGGAGTTTCAACAAAAGGAAAAGCAAGTTCAAATTCTTTATAGTCATGATCAGGTTCGGTGAAAGAGTAACCAGGGGAGCTCTGTCTTTCTGCTTGAAGTTTGAGGAGGTCAAAGGCTAATTCTTTGACAGAGTTTTTAGCCTTGTTTTTGAGATTGCTGAACTTATTTGTCCGAATACTATCGAGACCAACTTTACTACCTGACTCAGCATGCTTTTGAACTAAGTTCATTTTATAAACAGGAACGTAAACTTTATCGTTACCTTTATAAAGAAGAACAAGGTAGTCTGTTTGGTTACCACCAATATTCAATGACTCAAGCCCTAAATATTCCCCTATTCCGTATTCAGTGTGAACAACGAAGTCGCCTTCTTTTAAAGAAGCTAGTTGCTCAGCGAAGAGATCGACATTTTTCTTATAATGAGTTTTCGTTGTCTTTCTTTTTGCGGAGAAGAAATCCGCTTCAGATAAAACTAAAACTTTCTCGGCTTCATAGAAGAAACCTTTGGAAAGTGAATAAGTTTTAAAAATAACACGAGAAAGAATTTCTTTAGGAAAATCTAAAATATCAAAAATATGTTGGATTTCACGTCGTGAATTTTCTGTTTGAGTAGAGATGAGAATCTCGCCATTTTTTTCGAAGTCGTGTTTTATAGTATTAAAAACGGACTTAATATATTCGGGCTTAGAGAGAGTCGAGTTTACTTTATCTTTAAAATAAATACTGGAATCTTTTAGATTAAAACTAACGACATTTGAAAAATCTTCATCAAGGTTTTTTTCGATATCGATGTGATTAATCGTGAGAGTCTTAAATCCTGACGTCGCTTCATGTAAGTTATGCGAGTAAAGACTTTGTGGTTCTGGAAGCAATAGTTCACTTCTTTCGTCTTCTGATTCTCTGTTATAATCAACTCGTAAATCTTCGAGAAGTTCTAAAGCATGATCCTCTATTAGATGAGAATCGAAATAGATAAAAATATAATCGTCACTTAAATAGTCTCTAATAGTAGAAGACTCTTTAAAAAAGAGTGGTGTATAGCTGACATGATTGTCGAAAAGTAAATTGTCACTTAAAGAAGAAAAGATGTGCTTTCTCTTTTCAAACTTTCCCCTTTCACCTGGGGCCGGCATTGGAATATTTTCTCTTAAAGCATTTGAAAATTCTCTATTAGAAAAAATATAAGGTGTAGGGACAATCGTTACAGATTCTAACTCTTGATCTCTTATCGTTTTTTGAGTTTCGAGGTCTATCGCGTAAATTTTTTCGATTAATTCATCAAAATAATTTAAACGAATTGGCCTAGCACCAACGGGGAAAATATCAAAGATCTCACCTTTTTTAGAAAAGGTCCCCTCTTCTTCAACTGTAGTTGATGAACTGTAACCTAGTTCAACTAATTTTAAAGCTAGCTCATCTGGTGAAATAATATCTTCAACTTCAATCTTTAAAAAATTGTCCTTAAAAAAATGTAGAGGTGCAGTTTTTAAAAGGAGGGCCTCCGGGGTTAAAACGATGTTTTGGAAATTCTTATTCGTTAAATTGGCAAGAGTACTAAATCTGGAAAATTGGTTACGTTCTGAGGCATAAATTCCTTGGTAGGGAGAAACTTCCAATCCAGGGTAACTAAACAGCTTTTTGTTTAGAGATTTATGGTTGTCAGAGAACTTATCTGCTTCATCTTGCGTCGCGAAAACGAAAACAAATCTTGAGTCAGCAAAATTTACACCCTCTTTGCTGCCTAGCAGTAGTAAAAATTGTTCAGGATTTATCCCCGAAACTTTTAGACCTTTATTGTTGCCCTGCTTCCATTGCTCGAGCCTTTGAAAGAGAGAGTTAAAGCCTTTTAAGTAAGTCATAATGATGTAGTCCTCAAAGTTATTTGTTTGCGACGCATGGCAGGGTTTTTACATACTAGCGAAATATTACACTAAAACTTTAAAAAACGAGAGGCAAAATGTTTCCAACATGTTAAGAATCGTGTAACCTTATTGCACTTACTATATCAAGAAAAATGGAGTTAAAGGGATGTCGTCATACAACTTAGACGTCTACATGCCAGTATTAATTTTAATGGCATTCGCATTGATTATGGTATTTGGTGCGCTTTTAGTAGGGATGCTGATACGTCCACATAACCCTACTGAACTTAAGCAAACACCATACGAATGTGGTGAGGAACCAATTGGTACAGCTTGGTCGAACTTTAACGTTCGCTTTTACGTTGTAGCACTTATCTTCCTTATCTTTGATGTTGAGGGAGCTTTAATGTTTCCAGTTGCCTCAGTATTTAAGAAGTTTAATGAGATTGGCCTCGGTGGAGCTGTCCTAGGTTCGTTTCTTCTTTTCATTACAATCCTGTTCGCAGGTGTTGTTTATTGTTGGAAGAAAGGTGACCTTGATTGGGTTAGGTCTTACCAGGTTAATGAAACAGCTACACAAGAGGATTAAAGATGAACAGTATCGTCTCATACTTTTCTCAAACTGAAGGCTATCAAGCGATTGTAAAAACACTGACAGAAACTTTAGGTTTCGATGCCACTTCACTTGTGGCTTTTGTCGTTTTTGCACTTGCCGCTTTTATTCTAGTCAATGTCTTGGCCGCTGTCGGTGGTCTTGGAACGTATGCAGAAAGAAAGATTTCTGCCGACATCCAAATGAGACAAGGTCCAAACCGCGTTGGTCCATTCGGGATTCTTCAATTCCTAGCCGACGGTGTAAAGATGCTTCTTAAAGAAGACGTTATCCCAAGACAGGCGGATAAATTTCTTTTTACGATTGCACCTGCACTTTGTATGGCCGGAGTTTTTGCAACGATCGCAGTACTTCCAATCTCAAGTGGATTTACGCTCGTTAGCTTAAACGTTGGTATCCTTTACCTTGTTGGTATGGCATCACTTGTTGGTATCGGTATCTTCCTTGGTGGTTACGCTTCAAACTCTAAGTGGTCTATGCTTGGTGGTATGAGGGGTGCATCTCAAATCGTTTCATACGAAGTTCCAGTAACACTATCAATCCTTGCAGCAGTTTTACTTGCTGGTGGAATGAATATCCAAACAATCACTGAAGGACAGGGGGGTCTTCCTCACGAATGGTATATGTTTCATAACCCATTCATGTTCATTGGTTTCTTTGTCATGTTTATCGGAGCACTTGCTGAGACAAACAGAGCACCATTTGACCTACCAGAAGCTGAATCAGAACTAGTATCTGGTTATCACACTGAATATACAGGTATGAGATTCGCGTTTTTTGCACTTGCTGAATACGTTGAGATCTTTGTTGTTTGTGGTGTTGTAGCAGCACTTTTCATGGGTGGATATAAAGTACCTTTCGATCTTGGAAACGGAGCACTTTTCGCTGAGAAACTTGGACTTCATCCAATGCTTGGAAAAAACATAGGACAATTTCTACAAATTGGATCATTCGTTTCGAAAACTCTATTCCTTTATTACGTAGTAATTTGGGTTCGTTGGACACTTCCACGTATGAGAGTTGACCACCTTATGGTTCTTTGTTGGAAATATTTAACTCCAATCGCACTTTTCAACCTAGTTGGTGTAGCGGTTTGGATGTATGCATTTGATGGTAAATCAATTATGGAACTAATAATGGCCGCAGGCGCAGGTGCTGCCGGTGGACATCATTAGAATATAGGGGAATTTAGATGTTTGGTAGTACGCTCTTTTTTCTTTCTGCCCTACTGACACTAGGTGGTGCAATCATGGTAGCAGGGACTAAAAACCTTGTTCACGCATGTGTTTACCTTCTAGCAAGTCTGTTTGGTGTAGCTGGATTATACGCTACGCTTGGAGCTGATTTCTTAGCTGCAACTCAACTTGTTGTATATGCAGGTGGTGTTGTTATTCTAATGCTTTTTGGAATCATGCTTACTGGTGGAAACACTAATAACGCTAACAAGTTTGGACTAGTTAAAGTACCTGGTATGGGTTCTGTTAAAACTTTCATTATCGGTGGTTTAAGTGCAACAGTAATTTCACTTGTTCTACTTAAAATTATCGCTAGCGTTCTTAAAGCAAATGAAATTGGTGAACTTCCAGAGTTCACTTCGACAGTTGAAAAAATTGGAACAATGTTAATTACTGACCACGTACTAGCTTTCGAGATTTCTTCAGTTTTACTACTGGGAGCTCTTGTTGGTGCAGCAGTAATTTCTAGACCGACGAGGAAAGGATAATGATAACATTAGCTTCATATCTTTTTATTGCTTTTGCTCTTTTCGTATGCGGAATCGCAGTCATGATCGCAAGAAAAAATATCATTGCGATTATGCTTGGAATCGAGCTTATCTTGAATGCTGCGGCACTTAACTTTGCTGCTTATACAAGATTTATTAATAACAACTTGGAAGGGCATCTTATGTCTCTTTTCATTATCGTTATTGCCGCGGCTGAAGCAGCTGTTGGTCTTGCGATTGTGATTAGATTCTTCCAGATTAGAGATAGTATTCACATTGATGATGCTACTCAATTACAGAGTTAATAACTGAACTGATATATAAGGGTAATAGTGATGGATTATACACTAGGTAGTATTGCTCCAATCGTTCTGCTTCCGTTTTGTGCATTTGTAATTAACGCATTTATTGCTAGAAAATTTACAAAAACGGCCGTTGCGCTAAGCTGTTCTGCGATTTTTGGATCATTCCTCTTTGCATTTAGAGTTTTTAAGGACTTTGTCTTTGGAAATTACGCGACTGATTACTACATCCATAAGGTATTCCCATGGTTTGACCTTAATGGTGGTGGACAGGCGTTTAAAGTTGATATGGGTATCTATATCGATAACATGACAGCAACTATGCTTCTTATGGTTACTGCTGTTGCGACATTGATTCACATCTTTTCAACTTACTACATGCACCATGATATGAACTACGGTAGAAATGGTAGATTCTTTACTTACCTTTCTCTCTTTACTTCTGCGATGCTTGGTCTTGTTCTTTCGGATAACCTACTTTCAGTTTTCATCTTCTGGGAGATCATGGGATTCTGTTCATACTCACTGATCGGTTTCTACTATGAGAAAGAAGGTGCAGGTAATGCTTCAATTAAGGCCTTCATGACAACAAGAATTGGGGATGTTTTCTTCCTCCTAGGTATTCTTGCTGTTTGGACAACTGTTGGAAGTGTTTCATTTGTTGATATTTATTCAGCACTTGCTGCAGGAAAATTTGATCCAGTTATGGTTCTTGGAATTCCTCTTGCTACTTTTGCTGGTCTTTGTATTTTTGCTGGTACAATTGGTAAATCAGCTCAATTCCCTCTTCAAGTATGGCTACCAGATGCGATGTTTGGTCCAACTCCATGTTCGGCCCTAATCCACGCCGCTACAATGGTTGCTGCTGGGGTTTATCTTTCACTTAGAATTTACCCAATTCTTGAAGCTGGTAACTTAACATTCTTCGTCGCTTGTATCGGGGCAATTACTGCTTTCGGTGCTGCAACGATTGCTCTTGTTCAAACAGACTTCAAAGCAGTACTTGCTTATTCAACGATTTCTCAGCTTGGATACATGGTACTAGGTGTTGGAGTTGGTTCTTACAATGCAGCATTTATGCACTTGATTACACACGCTATCTTTAAAGCATGTCTTTTCCTAAGTGCCGGTTCTGTAATTCACTCACTACACGATCATCACACTCATGAGCACGTACAAGAAATGCCAAGAATGGGTGGTCTTAAAAATAAAATGAGATTCACATGGATTGCAATGTGGTGTTGTACACTTGCTATTGCTGGTATTCCATTCTTCTCAGGATTCGTTTCTAAAGACAGAATCCTTGGTGATGCACTTGTAGCGGCTTTTGATAATGGTCTCTATTGGATTCCAACAATTCTTGGTTTTGCTGGAGCCTTCTTAACAGCTTTCTACATGTGTAGAATGATGTTCTTAGCTTTCCACGGTGAGCCAAGAGATAAAGAACTTTATGATCATACTCACTCTGAGAAGCTTTCTTGGAATAGAAACGTTCCTCTTCTAATTCTTTCAGTTTTCACTTTAGGTATCTGGTTCTCTGGATCACTTACAGGTCAAAAGCTTGTTAAAGTAGCAAGTGCTGAAGGTAAGCTTGAGTGGTTTGATACTCTAATTGCTAAGCCAAAAGTAGAGAAATTCTCTGCTTACGAAAGACAAATGTTTGGAAATGAAGACACTAGAGCTAAAAATCAGCTTCCAATGTCTCAATATGATTCAAACCACGGTCTAGATGAAGAAAGAGCGCATCATGTTCACCATGTGCACCATATTGGAGCTATTGCTTCAATCATCATCGCATTCTCTGGTGTTTTCTTAGCATTCCTTATGTACATCAAGAAATCTGTTAATCCAGGTTGGTGGGTTAATACATTCTCTGGATGGTATAGAGCACTTCAGAATAAATATTACTTTGATGATGTTTATATCAAAGGATTTATTCAAAAAGGTCTACTACCGTTTAACAATCTTCTTGCTAAATTTGACATGGGTGTTTATGACAGATTTGCAGTTGATGGTTGGGCTTCAGTAAACAGATGGCTTTACACAGTTGCTAAGTGGTTCGACAACCTCGTTGTTGACACTATTGGTGTTGATGGAACTGGTGCTTCAGTAAGATTTTTCAATGTTATTTTGAGAACTCTTCAATCAGGTAAAATTCAGTTCTACTTTATTATGATTATTTTAGTTCTAACAGGTTACATTTTAGCTTTATAAGTTAATTTTTTATAAGGAGTTGTCCGGTGAGCGGTACGTCAAATTTATTAAACTGGATTCTATGGATGCCAATTATTGGTGTTTTAGGGATCTTGTTCATTCCAAGAACTAAGGAAGGAGCAATTAGAGTTTGGTCTTTGATCAACACTGTTATTACTCTCGTCTTGTCTTTAGTGCTTTATGCAAAATTCGACACGACAGTTCCAGGAATGCAACAAGCATTTTCTGTTAAGATTCCTTGGATCAGCCAATTCAACATTAATTATTACCTAGGAGTTGATGGGATCTCTCTTCCAATGATTGTTCTTACATCATTGCTTCTAGCGATCTGTATTCTTTCTTCTTGGACTATCAAAAAGCAAGTTAAGGCTTACTTTGCACTACTACTGTTCCTACAAAGTACTGTTTACGGTGTATTCATGGCCCTTGATTTCTTCCTTTTCTATGTTTATTGGGAAGTAATGCTTATTCCAATGTTCTTCCTTATCGGTGTATGGGGTGGAGAAAACAGAGAATACGCTGCTGTTAAGTTTTTCCTTTATACGTTCTTTGGATCAATCTTAATGCTAGTTGGTATGGTTGCTCTTTACTTTGTATCAGGGCAAACAGAAAGCTCATTTGATATTCTTGCTCTTTCTGGTGGTCACTTCACTAAGGAAGTAGTTGAGATTTTTGGAATGGCAATTCCATTTGCAAAACTATTCTTTGTAGCACTTTTCATCGGGTTCGCTATCAAAGTTCCAGTTTTCCCATTCCACACATGGCTGCCACACGCTCACGTACAGGCTCCAACTGCTATATCAGTTATCCTTGCCGGTGTTCTTCTAAAGATGGGTACTTACGGTTTCTTAAGAATCGCATTCCCAATCTTCCCAGAAGCTTCAGTTTACTTTTCTGATGCTATCGCTTGGCTTGGTCTTATTAACGTTATTTACGGTGCATTCTGTGCAATGGCTCAAACTGACGTTAAGAAACTTGTTGCATACTCTTCTGTTTCACACATGGGGTTTGTAATGCTAGGTCTTGCTGCTATGACAGTTCAAGGTATGAACGGTGCTGTTCTTCAGATGTTTAACCACGGAACTTCAACAGCTATGATGTTCCTACTGATCGGTATTCTTTATGAAAGATCTCACCACAGATGGATCGTTAGACCAGATGGTTCTAAAGGTTTTGGAGGTCTTTATACTCAACTACCAGTTTACTCAATTATCTTCATCATCGCGATGTTTGCATCTATGGGTCTTCCAGGTCTATCAGGGTTCATTTCTGAAGCTCTAATTTTCCTAGGAATCTATGAGAGATTTACAACAATTACAGTTATTGGTGTTGTTGGTCTTCTTATCGGTGCAGCTTATCTTCTATGGATGTTCAAGAGAATGTTTTTTGGAGAAGTTGTTGAAGAGTGTAAGTCATACACAGATATGAATGCTAGAGAAGTTTTCTACATGATTCCATTGTGTGTAGCGGTAATTTTCTTCGGAATTTTCCCATCACCGATTCTAAATGTTATGAAAGCTTCAGTTGGGAAACTTGTTTCACTTCTAGCGCAGTACTAAGAGGGTTGTCGTTATGGCACTTACTTATTTAGCAAATATTGGACGTTATGTTCCAGAACTGATTATGTGTTTTACTATGGTCGGTCTCATTATGATTGAGGCCGCTTATAGTGACAAAGAGAAAGGAAGTTCTAAGGGTTACCTTTTTGGTTTTGCCTACATGGGTCTTTTCTTTTCTCTAGTATATCTTGTTCAAGGCCTATCTAAAGATCCAGTGACACTGTTTACTGGCTCTGTAGTAATCGATTCGTTTAGCACACTTGCTAAAATCGTGATGGTTCTTGGTACAGCTTTTGTAATCTACTTAAGTAGACAATCAAAAGACATCTATGAAGATATGAAGTCTGAGTTCGTTATTATCGCAGTTGGTGTACTCGTTGGTGGTATGCTTCTTTCTTCTGCAAATAACATGCTAATTCTTTATATTGGAATTGAGACACTTTCTATTCTTTCTTATGTTCTTGCATCTCTTAAGAAGAATGACACAAGATCATCAGAAGCTGGTTTAAAGTATGTTCTCTATGGTGGTGTTTCTGCCGGTATCATGCTTTTCGGTATCAGCCATATCTTTGGTATGACAGGTACAATTCAGTTCACTGAGATTATGCAAATTCTTCCAACATTAGATGCACAGAAGATGGCCATTCTTCTTCCATCGTTCTTATTGTTCTTTGTAGGTATTGGTTACAAGATTTCTTGTGTTCCTTTCCACATGTGGACACCAGATGTTTATGAAGGTTCACCACTTCCTGTTACAACATTTTTTGCAATCGTTCCTAAGGTTGCAGGTATTGCTGTTCTTACAAGAGTGACAATGGTTTTCTTTGGTGGCGAGCCAACAGCTCTTCAGATGACATGGGTTGGAACACTAAGTGTTGTTGCTGCTCTTACTATGACTGTTGGTAACGTTTCAGCAATCGGACAGAGATCAGTAAAAAGAATGTTAGCTTACTCTTCAATCTCACACGCAGGTGTTATGATTGCAGCGGCTACTGTTTTAAAACAAACAGGGGCTACATCAATTCTTTTCTACCTAATCACTTATATGTTTATGACAATCGTAGCGTTCTTTATCGTTTCAATTGTTCAAGATAAGTATGGAAATGATCATTTTGAGAGATTTAATGGGCTTATGAATAAGTATCCAGTTATGGCCATTTGTATGGCGATCGTAATGTTCTCTCTAGCAGGTCTTCCTCCACTTTCAGGTTTTGTTGCTAAGTTCAATATTCTAGCAGCGATCTTGAAAGAGAAGTATTATGTACTTGCAGTAATTCTTGGTCTAAACAGTGTTGTCTCTCTTTACTACTATTTGAAGATTGTAAGACTTATGGTTTTCAAGCCAGCAGAAAGTGATGAGAAAATTGAAGGTTTTGGGTTTGTTAACCAAACTTTCATCGCTGCTCTTTGTGTACCAGTTGTCGTTCTTGGTGTGTTTTGGGAAAAAATCATCCTAATTGCTGATGGAGCGAAGATTTTCATTAAATAACTCTTAATGGAAACAATAAATCAGATCACAATCTATTTATTACCGGCCTTGATCGTAGCTATTATATTAGTAGCTGCATCAAGGCTGTTTTTTTCTGATAGTTCAAAAGTTCAAGATACAAAATCAAACGAAAGTACATATAGATTTAAGTCTCACTTCAATACGACTTTTCGTACAAATGTATTCGATAAGTCGGCCGAGATGATCGCAATTCTCTTATGGGTGATCTTGGCATATTTCACTATTGAGTCTTATTTTTCAAAAGATATTGATACCAAATTCGTACTATTTATTATCGTTTCACCTTTACCTTTTTTAGTTATAATCAAGTCATTAATAAATAAGTAAAAAATGGATTGGGCATGGATGCCAGTTTTATCACAATAGTTAAAACGACTTATGTATTTACATTTATTTTCCTAAGTCTGGGATTGCTAAAATTCTTTAGGCAGAAGTTCTTAGAGTCATATACGTTACCAATTGTCGTGAATTCGCCAAGTAACTTATATATTAAGTTACGTCATTTTCTTCTTGATATAGACAATCGCAGTCTCATGGTTGATTTTGGTATTTTGATCTATATCTTACTTTCTATACTGCCTTTTATTTTTCTCCCTTTTGCAGATGGGCTTGTATTTAAGTCGACGATGATTGAATTTAAATTCGTTGACGCTGACTACTCTATTTTATTGGGACTTTCTATTACGTTTCTCCTTTCAATCTTTCCTATGATTCTCATTGGAAGAAGATTTGAATATTCATTGAAGAAATTACGTTTTAAGGTACTGTGGAAAAACTTAATCATTTATAGCCTTTTCTTTTTATCTGTAATGAAAGTACTTCTAATTCAAAAAATCAGCCTTGTTTCTGAGCTCGTTAACTTGCAGTCTTCATTTACTGATTACAATGCTATTTTGCATCCTATTGCTATGTTTGCTTTCTTTTTCTTGATTCCTGTTTCAACAATTCAAACAGAAGATGAGTATCAACAGTTAGTTTGTAGGGTTAATAAAGAGAAAATGGCCATAGAAAGTATATTCACCTATATATCGAAAGAAATTACAACACTGTTTCTTCTTCTATTGTTCGTCACAGTATTCTTTGGAGGCTATCAAGTTTTACCAGGACTTACTTGGTTAACTAGGTATGGGGACATTGCTTTATTAATGAGTCAGACCTTGTCTCTAGTAATTAAAGTTTTTATCGGTGGAATTGCTGTTGAGTGGATAAAAACAAGATTCAAAAAAGTTGTACTTTTTAATATGGAGAGATTTGTTATTAACTTCTTCGTGCCGATCTTAATTTCTATTTTCTTTGTTCAATTAATTATCGAGAATTATAAATGATGAACACAATTTTAATTATCTGTTTAATTATTGTTGCTACAGTATATACACTCGCTAAGGACTATTACTCGAGAAAGGTCTCATGGTTCTTATTGTCCTTGGTAATGGTTACTGTTGTAGTTCTTGAGCATGGATTAGAGTTTGGAGCTGTACTCTTTGTAAGTACGATACTCGTATACTTTATTTCAGAACTTCTAAATTCATCAAATGAGCCTTTTTGGAAAAGAATCAAAGAATCAGAGCAGATGACTAAGGCCAAAAGTATCAACACTGTTATTTTATCTCTATTGATAGGTGTTGTTACAGTTATTCTTTATAAGAAAAGACCTGTAAACGAAGTCGAGAGTATGTGGGCAAATGATCATAGCAATGTTTTGACGGAGATCTCGCTTGGGGATATTAGTCTAATGGTTCTAACGTTGGCGATATTTTACATCTTCTCAAATGTCACTAAGGAGAAGAAATAATGTTCTATTTATTGGTGATAGCAACTCTAGCAGGATTGTTTTCAATTTTTTTTAGATCCAGAATCAGTGAACAAATAAGAGCGTATTTTCTTCTTATTCTTGTTTCTATTGTTATATTGAAAACCGTTGACTTAAATATTGAAAAATCTCAGCTTACTTTTCTTTCTTATTTATTGTTATGCTTTGGAATTCTCTCCATATTCTCAGCATTATTATCTCTAAAAAAGAGAGGAAATGTTGAATAATTTAACTAAAAATAGTATTTCTCAAATCGTACTAACAGTATTTTCAGTAATACTGTTTTTTATTAGTTTAAATGTTGATTTAACTTTCAATGTTAATCAAATGGTAGCGAATAATATTCTATTTTCAAATTTATTAGATTTTAAAATAGGCGGACTATCTCTGTGTTTAGTATTTTTTATAGTAGCTAACTATGTCTGTCATAGAGGTAACAAGAATGTTCTTATACATGTTTTAACAGTAATATTGGCATCAACATTCTCAACATTCTTGGCCATGATGATGTTTGTACTTGTTGAATTATATAATATTAAAACAACAACGAGTAACTTTCTAAGATGGAGTAAATCAATATTTCTAGCGTTTTTAACTGTGTCTGTCGTTTACTCAATCTCAATTTTGAATACAGAGTCGATAGAAAATTTCAATACGATCTTTATTAATACCAATTTGAGAACACTCGGTGTTTTACTTTCAATATCTATTTTTATTAATGCTCTATTGAATATACAACTAACTTATAAGGATGATTCATTTGAAAAATTTTCAGTACTTCTTCCAAGTTTAATATTCTTAGCAAAATTCCCTGCAATTAATTACTATGGGAATTATGTAATCATTGCTCTCGTATTACTTACCTATCTTATCTCTGTTTTACTATTCTTCTTTAATAGAGAATTAAAAAAACGATTTAGCTTCTTTGTTCTCACGACTTATTTAGCGTCTTATATTCTTTTGATAAAAGGCATGGCAATCTTATCGATCCTACATTTTTGTATATTGCCAATTGTTGTTATTAACTTTAAGGCCTTGTACTCATTTTTTAATTACAGAGAAAGATTTGAATCTAAAAATGAATTTACGAAGTTATTCAAACTATTGTTTTTCATTACTCATGTCATTGGTTTAATGATCTATTTGAATATTGTAGACTCGACTATACTTGTATCACTTGCAATTCCTGTCGCTGTATTACAATTAACACAATGTCTTTTCCTTGTTGTATTCGCTGAAATGGATGAAGTAAACGATGTGATTGCGAGTCACTATTTGACATCACTATGTCTTATAGTGTTAACACCATTTTTTATTTTTACGAATCTCAAAGATAAGTTATTCAGTTCTCTTTCTACAAACCTCTATAATAAAGACTATGTTCAAATTGTTATAGAACCAGAAACATATTATGTTTCATTCGGTATCATATTATTAATTATTGCTCTTTATTCTTATGTAATACATATTCAAAAGCATAAGCTTGTTAACTCGAAGGTAAATGACTTCATATTTGCTAATGGTTTTTCATTTGTTAAGCAAGATAGTGAAGAAATAGCTGTTATAGAAAAGTCATCTGAAGAGAGTTCGATTCAAAGATTAAATTACTCTTTTAAGCTCGATGAAGGAAAAATTTCAACTATCATCTTATTGATGAGTTTGGCACTTTCGATTCTTTACCTTGTGAGGTTGAAATGACATATATTATTTCAGCATTATTCTTTTTAATTGCATTAGGTATAAACGCAAAGTCGTTTAATGTGCGAGTTAAATTTATTCCAATTGCTTTAATCTCATATCTATTATTTGAAGCGTTTGTTGTGAAGATGGGATATTTTAATACTGTCTATTCTCTAAGTATTTTATCGAATAAGGTATCAATAACTATAATCATGGCGACGTTATTAACGCCTTATTTAAGTGCTACCATGGCCAATAGAGTGACTTTAATAGCTTTATTGGTAGGGCAGTTTTTGGTAAATCATGCAAGCTTTTGGGTGTTTTCATATATTGGAATATGTTTCTTGATAATGAATTGGGTTAAGTATAGGCGATCAACGTTTGCGGATCTACCATATTTACTTTGTCTTATTTGTTCTATTTTTTTATATATTTTCGATAGTTATCAACAAGATTACATTGAAGTAACAATGATTATGATAATGTCCTTATCATTATTTAACTTTGTTACCAATAAGGCGACTAGTGAAAGAAAAATAGAAACAGTATCATTTCAATGTCTCTTTCTTGCAAACGCAATGATGTTGAATACCTTCTCTCAATTTCAAGCATTGATTACTTACTTAATGATTGGTTTTTTATTAATCAATTATCTTTTGAAGAAAACCTCAGCATCAGGATCGTTAACAAATTTCGTTCTTTTTATGTTTCCTATTTTGATACTAAATAATAGTTCACAAGAGCTATCGTTAATATTCGTACTATTTTTTATATATTTGGTCTCGATTATTTTTGAAGATTTTAAAATGAGTGAAATACTTTGGGTAAAACCGGTTTTTGATCTCGTCTTATTATTTCTAACAGTATTAATGATTTCCACATCGAGAATTGAGCCTATAGTGATGGCCCTGCTATTTGCTGTAGGATTCTTTAATGTAACGAGAAGGAATATTAAATATGCTTAGTTATGATATAGTAATCGTTCTTTATACGCTTTTAATGATGCTTGTCTTATTTGTTAAGTTATTAAATGGCCGTGATCTAGTTATTCAAATAAGCTGTTTTGGTATTGTAGGACTTTTTAATTTATTAATCACTTTTAAAACCTTTGGTCTTAACTGGCAGTTCTTATTATCTGCTGTTCTATTATGTCTGTTTTTTGAGCGTAATATTGAATTAGAGGGGCGAGTAAAGGCAGCCATTTTAAATTTGTTCTACGGACTTAGCGTTTATCTCATTTATACTGATTTCAAGTTGATAACATTTCTCCTCATTATTTCATCGCTTGTTATTTTTCAACAGATTTTACTAAAGAACCGGTATGAATCTATTCGCATGATGCTCTTCAAATTTATGATTGTCATAGCGATTATGGTGTTTTCAAAATTGAGTTTCACAAGTCTATTGATACCAAGTCCCCTTGTATCTGATTCTTTAATGTTTCAAATGCTGTGGGCATCAGTTAGTTTGCTTATTTTTACAATAAACTCTCTGTTTTTAATCAGTAGTGAAAATAAGAAAGATGTTAGCTTCATTGAGCTAACTTTAATTACATTGATATCTTTGTTCTGTGGAGTCGGTTTCAAGTCCATTGAATTTGATCAATCTATGAACTTGTATAAAGAGTTTAATTCAATCGTTGGTCTTTTGTTTATGAGCTTTTCAGTTGGTTATTATTTCTTTGGAAAGGGAAAATCTATAACAAAGAATGTAATTGCTGGTAATGCTCTTTGTACATACTTCTTTTTCACGATGATGGTGAATTTGGAAATATATACGATTCTCTCGTTATTGATTCTCTTTCCTCTAGTCTTAGTCGAAAAAGCAAAAATAGAAAACATTGAAAACTATAGAGTGTCGTTCTCAATAATTTTTGTGATGAACCTCATTGTGGGTTTGCTTTTAAACAAGAATGAAGTTTTCTTTTTAACATCAGATGAGAAGTTGTTGTTATTTCTACTTGTAACTGGGCTTGGCCTTCTTATTATTAAACAACTAACGAAAGTTTCTAAGCTGCGTATGAAATAGAGGCAATTATTTCCATTAAGTAAGTGAGGCATGAAAATGTAAGCTCAGTTATAATGAGATAGATGTCTAAGTATAGGATAAGATTAGAAAATAAGCGTGTCGTTGGTCCTTTTAAAGTTTCTCAAATCGTAGAACTATTTGAAAAAGGTCATATCAAAGGTAATGAAAATTGCCAGAGTTTTCCTGTTGGTGAATGGAAAAACATACTACTTTATCCAGACATTAAAAAAGCACTCAAAGAATTTGCTCAACATAAGAAAGCGAATGATCTCACTCAAAATACATTCTCTAAAAAAGTCCAAATCGTAAAAAATATAGAACCGAAACAAAAAGAAGCTGAACTTCCTGAGCTTCAATATGAAAATGAGGATGAAATTCATATTGATTATGATGAGCTAGAAAGGCAGTACCAAGAAGAGCAACAAAAAGAGAAGGAAATCAACGAAGAGCTCATAGAGGAAGAAGAGAATGAGAATAATGTTGATAAAACGATTGTTCTCAATCGCCCCGTTTCAAATAATGTTGAGAAAACGGTTGTTATCGGTAGAGAAGAATTAGACGAAATTGAAAACAAAGATAGTGAATCTGAGGAATCAGCAGATGAAGAGAATCTTCCTGTCGTTGAGGAAGAGATTGATATTGATGAGAAAACTCGTGTCGTACAGTTACCTGTTAAAGGCGATGAGCCTGAAGAGGAAAATTTTCTAGATGAGGCTAAACAATTCGAACTGGAAATTGAGAAATCTCTTGAAGAAAAAGTAGAAGAGGTTGTTGAAGTCGTTGAGAAAAAAGAAGTAGTTGAAAAGAAAAAAGGAATGAGACCAATTATGGCCTTAATCTTTTTCCTGATCATTGCTTATCTGATGATGCCTGAAGAAGAGAAGAAAGTTCGAAATATACAACCAGTTTCAGTTAATATTACTTTTCCAGTTGCTGCTGAATATAAGGATGTTATTAAGAGTAGAAATGCATATGAAGAAGGTATAAAGGCCTATCAAAAAGGTACTTATCCTGCAAAAGTTCGTGCAGTTAAGAAGTTTAATGAATCTTTAAAACATCAATTTAAAGATAATAAATCAATGGGCTATCTTGTATTAATCTACGCTGAAATCTATGAGAATGCTAAAGACAAGAGAAAAGCAGCTCAAAATATTTTTAAACTTCTCCAGCTAAATAACTCTAAGATGTTTTCAGATGTAAACATTGCTCTAGGGTCAGCCCTTTTTTATTCAAAAGTTAAAAAGTATTATACGTCGATTAATATCATTGAAAATTATCTTCGCTTAAATAAGCCAACAACTCGCTTGTTTGCAGCTTATCTGAATGCCCTTGTAAAAGCTGGTGTACTAGATAAGGCCGAGAAAGTTGCAAATCGTTTACTTCAAGTTAAGAAAATGAATGAGGAAACAGTTCTTTCATTAAGTCGATATATGATTTTGAATGAAAATCATAAAGATGCTTATGAATTGATGAATAAGTATTCTGGTGAATATAAGACAAGTGTTCCCTATCTTCTCTTATATACAGATTTACTTATCCACAGAAGTGATTTTAAAAAATTAACTACAACTCTAAAAGTAATCAATGAACTAGAGGCCGAAAAATCTCCAATTTATTACGCTGAATACTTAGAGAAGATGGGTGTTTTAACGGCTTATTTGAAAGATCCTAAAAAGGCATCACTCTACTTTAAAATGGCCCTTAAAATTAAAGAGGATCAAGAACTAAGAACAAGACTTGCACAACTTGAGATCGGTGGAGATAAGATTACAGAATATCTTATTCGTGAAAGTAAAATTAAAGAATTAATAAGAAAGGCAAAGCTGGCTGAGAAAAAACTCAACTGGGACAAGGCGTTTCAATATGCTGTACAGGCCGCGGATTTAGATGAATCGAATATACAAGCGCAGCTGTATTTAGCTGAGATTCAGATTAAGCGAGGATACTTTTCTTTTGCTATTGAGACTTTAGAAGAGATTCGCAAAGATTATCCTCTAGAGAGAGAAGTAAACTCAATCCTATTTAATGCCTATATCGAAAGTTTTAGAGTATCGGACGCTAAGAAATTATTATCGGCACTTTCTAGAACAAAATATATTCGTTTTGCTGAATATCAAACAATGCTAGCTCAATACTACGTAAAAATTAAAAACGTTAAATTAGCTATCAGATCTTATAATGAAAGTTTGCAGATAGATCCACTCCATGACGAGAACTACTTTGAAGTTGCTAAAGTCTATTTTAGGGCCGGAAATTATCAATTCAGTAAGGCAAGGATTCAAAAAGCAATCCTTTTAGATCCTAGAAATATTGAATACAGAAGTTTTTATGCTCGCATAATAAGCCAAACTGAAGGAAGTGATACAGCAATCTCTTATCTATTAGATATACTTGAGTCCCATCCCGATCATCCGACATTGATAGGTGATATTGCATACTATTATTATCAGCAACAAAAGCTTGATAATTATAAAGTATTCAAAGAAAGGCTTGAGAATTTAACTCAAAGAAGTGCAAGTTTTTATAAGTCTATGATTCGTTCAGGAAAGCTAGAAGGGCGATTAGATGATGTTATTTCTTATGCTACGAACTTGTTAAAGATTGAACCTGGAAATCTTGTTGTTAGGATGGAGTTATCATCGATCCTTATTGAAAAGGGAAAATTTCAAGAAGCACTGGATCAGTTAAATTTTATCGCGCAAAGATTGAAGACTTATCCAAGAGTTAATTACTATATTTCAAAAATATATGTTGAAGTTGGTAAATATGATGAAGCGATTGAGTTTGCAAACAAAGAGATTAAACTCAATCCAACTTTGGAGAATGGTTATTTCATTTTAGCTGAGGCTCAAAGACTCAAAGGTGATTATAAAGAATCTAGAAAAGGCTTTGAAAAGGCCATTGCTCTGAACTCTAAATACGTTGATGCTCTTATGGGGCTTGGCTGGTTAAAGCTCAGACAGCGCTATTTTGAAGAGGCACGTGACCTCTACTCTAGGGCGCTAAGACAAGATGAAAATAATCCTCTTATTCATAGACAACTAGGTTTTGTTTACAAAGAAATAGGACAAAGTAGACTTGCGATACAATCTTTTCAAACTTATCTGACGCTAAACCCATCGGCGACTGATCGAGTACAAATAAATAACCTTATTACTCAACTTAAGTAATAAAAGGGTTGACGCATTCTTTAGATTCTATTAAAAAAAGTTCTACAAAAAGTCACTTGGACGTTGCAATTTCAAATGAAAAAGCTTAACATCTAGGTCTCTTAAGCGGAGGATTGGCTGAGTGGTCGAAAGCGGCGGTTTTGAAAACCGTTGAGCCGAAAGGTTCCGCAGGTTCGAATCCTGTGTCCTCCGCCATTTTTTAGGAGACGTGCCCGAGTGGCCGAAGGGAGCACCTTGCTAAGGTGTCGAACCGTTTGACGGTTCCGAGAGTTCGAATCTCTCCGTCTCCGCCATTTTTATTTTTATTTATTAAAGAGCGACTTAACGGTCGCTCTTTTTAGTTTTTAGCGACAAAAAAACTCAAAACGTTGATCTGTTTGAAGAGAAGATAAACGAAGCTCCAAAGATGTCTTATGGGATTCAAACTATTCCTGAGAACTGGGATGGAAAGACAAGTCAAAGAACTTTTTCCCAAACTCTACTAATGTAAGTTTTTTCTAGTGACTATTTTATAGATATACTCCCTCTCTAGAGAGAGGGAGTATTATTTATTGTAGATTACATTTTATTGGTTCGAATCTTCTGGCAGTTTCTAGGAAGTAACCAGTTCTCCTTGGATCTTCATCGTCTCTATATTTGAACTTGATATTATTTTCTTTAGGTCTACCAGTTAGAGGAAACTCTAGATTTGGCCTTTTCTTCAGAAACTCTTCCACGCTCATTGGAATCATATATTTAGTATCTGGATGAACCGATTGTGAGTAACCATTAACAAGCTGGACGAATGACCAATCGTTATTCTTCTCCGTTACATAAAATGAATTCTCTCCAAACTTATCAGTACATGCTAAGGTTCTGCCAGAAAATAACTTTTGGTCAATATTTTCAGCGAGGATATTTGCCGTAATTGTTCGTGCTAAAACAGAGTCAGCGGCACCAACTTCATCCCTTAGAATTTTATAGACAGCTTCGTGTACAAAAAGTGCAGCTTTCTCAAATTCACTTATTTGATCATAGGCAACCTTGTCGATATATAATAAGCCAAACTCCCAAGGAATAGATTGAAAACTGGCAAGACCTTTTAGCTCGCAACCTCTCTTAGATAGGTTTTGCCTAGCATCAGAGGGGGCTGGTATTACGATTCCATCTGTATACGAGATAAATTTAAAATTGTTTCTAATCGCAATGATTTCAGCCTTTAATTTATTACTAAAGCTTGAATCAAGTTCCTTTGAAAATTTATTGAAGATAAAATTAAATTGAGCTTCAATATCTCCGTTTATATGGGGATAAGTTAAGTTTTCTAATTTTTGTCCCTCCCAAAGATCTAGTAAATTGTAAGTTCCATCATCAGGAACATTGGGGCAAAAAAAGTATCCTCCACCGTGAGTATCCCTTTCTCCACTTATTACTACGGTGCTAAACAGAGTTAAAGTTAGTAAAATCCATTTCTTCATACTATTCTCCTTTCTTGATATCCGATAACGGGTAAAGTGAAATTTGTAATTGATAAACTTGGTCTTCGTTTTTTCCTGTGAGTAGCTTTCCCATTTTTCTTCTAAATTCCTTGATGAGCTCCTTTGCTTCTGGGATTTTCGAAGAGTCTATGGCCATTGTCGTTCCAGAGTGATCTCTATATTGTATAGGTGTATCCTCTAAAGACTTTTCAGATAGTTTTAGAATCTTTCTTTGATATCTTTTGAAGGCTTGATTTGTTAGTGAAGGATCACCTAAATTCGTTTTTCCTCCAGTGAGGTCATGCCATTTACCATCTTCATCGATTTTGAGCATTTCTAGCTTTTGCAATCTAGATATTGATATATTTACTTCTGAAACTGTAAGTCCAAGTGTTCTGGCAATCCAAGCAGGGTCAGTAGAGAAAGAACTAACATTCATCAGTTCTAAAATCGCAAAATGATACCAGTCACTTAGCACTTCAAATAAATCAAGAGTAAGTTCTTTAAAGGGTGCCTCGGGCTTCGAAGAAACTTCATAATAGAGAGAAGTCTTATAAGGAGCGATATCTAGCTCATTTGCTAATCTCAAAGTCATTTTCTTAGTTAACTTTCTTTTTCCTCGAATTATTTGAGATAATGCAGAAGGTTCAATCTTTAGAGACTTGGCAAATGCTCTCAAAGAATAGCTAGGGTTTTTATCACAACGACTAATTAATTCATTTTGTAGATATGTTTTAAAACTATTGGTTTCCATGGATAAATTTATATCTAGAGAGTTGAGCATATACAAGAAGTTTTGACACGAACTGTGTCAAACTGGGTGGCATCGTTGACACACCCTTCGTGTCTCTTCAAATGAACTATACCCTTAACAAAAATTTCTTGAATATAATTAGATACTAACTAAAATAACTATAACGTTATCTTTGGAAATGGATGTCTAATGTATCTTCGTCTTTGTTATGCGGTAATTTTTATTACCGGCGCTTGTTCTCTTTCTTACCAAATGATCTGGCAGCGATATTTAAACTTAATGCTTGGTAGTGAAGCTCGCTCTTCAACTATCATCGTTGGTGTTTTTCTACTTGGGCTAGCCTTGGGTTATTATCTTTTTGGAAAAGTTGCAAAGAAGTATAAAGAAAGACATGAGCTTTTGAAGATGTATGGATTTGTTGAATTGTTTACTGGTCTATACGCAGTTCTTTTTCCGAAGGCCTTTATGGCCGTATTTGAATCATCGATAACGAGTACAAATAATTTCTTCGTTCATTTGTTAATTTCTTCGGTTTTCCTGATCGTCCCTACGATTTTGATGGGAGCAACGATTCCATGTATGACTAGTATTATCCCTGGATCAAAAAATGATGTCGGAGAAGATCACGCATTGATTTACGGTGTAAATACTTTGGGTGCATTTATTGGAACGCTTATTTGTAGTTTTTATTTTATTCCTGAGTTTGGCTACGATCTAAGTTTAACCATCTTTGGTGGAATCAATATTCTTGTTTCTATTTTTTATATCTTCAATCAACTAGACGGAGTTACTAATGTTCAAAGAGAGAGAATGATTCATGAGTCACGATACTCGAAAAAGTCCCTCTATGTTTTAGGTGCTGTTGCTGGTCTTGTTACACTATCAATAGAGACACTCTATTTTAGAATTTTTTCTTTAACGATGGGATCATCATTTTTGGTCTTCCCTATCATTGTTTCTATCTTTGTTTTAGGAATCGGTCTTGGTTCACTGTCACTAAAAGAGCAAAATGAAAAACATTTTTGGAGAGATATTACTCTTGCGGGGATACTGAGTTATTTCTCATTTGTAGCAGCTCCATTTCTTCCACTTATTTTATCAAATGTTAGAGTCAGCTTAATTAGCAATTCATTCACTTATATCAGCTTTCATATTTTTGCTTATAGTGTTTTCTTAGTCGTGCTTTTCCCCGCTGTCTTTTTCATGGGGAGAATCCTTCCGTATGCCTATAGTTTTCTACCAAAAGACAAAGACTCGTTTGGATATGATGTAGGACTGCTTTATTTATTTAATACTCTTGGATGTTTTGTTGGATCTATTCTTTTTGGATATTTATTTTTCTATCTTTTCAACATCGATACAATTTTTAAAATACTTCTAACTTTTCTTTTTCTAGTTTCTATTTGGGTATTGAAGCAAGGTGATAGAAATAAACTAGTCGTTTTAGTGCTCTTAATGGCCTTGATTACACCATTTACGCCCTTTTCTAGAAAGCATCATGAGCTGGGACTTTTTAGAGTTAAGTCGCCAGATACAAAGCACTATAAAAATATCTTCTCAGAGACGATGAGCAAAAGAGAGGGAAGAGAGACTCTCTATTTAAATGATGGGCCAAATACAACAGTGTCGGTCATGAAAAACAGTTTTGGTAAATCTATTGTAGTCAACGGTAAGTCTGATGGGCATACTCAATTTGATTTTACGACGGTAAGTCTCTTAACAATACTTCCCTACTTTAAACTTAAATCTGAAAATTTAAAAAGTGCAATTATCGGTATTGGAACAGGAATGACTGCAGGAATCACTTCTCAGCTTGAGAGAGTGAAGACAATCGATGTTGTTGAGATTTCTGATGCAATCATTGAGGCCCAAAAATTTCTAAAAGAAGAGAATAATGACTTTCTCAATTCACCAAAGGTTAATCTCAGTAAACTTGATGCCTTTCAATTTTTTAAGAATGCTCCCCATAAATATGATTATATTGTTTCAGAACCATCGAACCCATGGGTACTAGGTGTTGAGAATTTATATACGGGTTATTTTTATAAACTGATTAAGAAGTCAATGACGAAAGAAGGTATTCTCGTTCAATGGGCCCATACTTATAGTATGAATGAGAAGATAATTAACTCTATCATTATTAATCTACAGAACAATTTTAATTATGTAGAGATTTATGAAACAGCTGATGGAGATATTTGTTTTCTTTCATCTGATTATAAACATGATGGATACGCTCCAGTTGCCAATAGTTACGAACAAACACTGTTGGATAGAATGGCCCTTAAAAATCCTGAGAACTTAGAGTTATTACAAGCTTTGACGGCAAAAGAGACAGCGTTTTTAGCAAAGATAAAGCCTGATATTGGCCATGAAATTACAACACCAAAGATTTCATTTCAAAACCATTACTCATTTTGGTCAGGGGAAGATTATAAAGTGAAGGAATTTCTCTCTCCATATATTGCGAGAAGCTTAAATCATGATTCCTTTAAAAATAGATTCCTCGATATTTTGAAAAATGTTGATTGTTCAAAATACACAGATATTGAAGCATCAGAGAATGCTTATTGTAAGGTCGGCTACAAAAACTATGCTGTCCTTCTGGATGGATACTTAGGTCCAAATGATGTTTTTGCTTACTCAGTTCTTCGAAAAAATAAGTTTATAGATAGAAATCTCGAGTACTTAAATAGCAAAACAGAAGAAGCTATTCGTACAAAAAATAAGAAATTGTATATAGATGTGTTTTTAGAATATATTAAAGAGGCTATGTTTGTTGAAGCACAGAGTATGTTGTCACGTTTATCGATCTTTGAGACTACAGATGAAGAGAAAATCAGACTAAACGGTGTTTACAAGCAGCATTACTCTAGTTATCAAATTTTAAAACCTTATCTATAGGACTTTTATGAGAACGATTGTTTTAGCTGGTGGATGTTTTTGGGGAATGCAGGATCTTTTTAGAAAGCAAAAAGGTGTTATAAAAACTCGAGTTGGATATACGGGAGGAGCACTTCCTGATCCTACATATAAAGAAGTAAAAACTGGTACTACTAATCACGCTGAAGCGATAGAGATTACTTATGAAGAGAATGAAACATCTTTAAATGATTTATTTCATTTCTTCTTTAAAATGCATAATCCTACGACTATAAATCAACAGGGGAATGATATTGGTTCTCAGTATCGTTCTGCGATTTTTTATTCATGTGAAGAAGAACTCGTTGAGGCAAAGAAAGTGATTAAAGAAGTTGATGAAAGTGGATTTTGGGAAAAGCCAATTGTCACTAAATTAGAGCCACTTAAGAAATTCACTGAAGCCGAAGACTTTCATCAAGACTATCTAGAAAAGAATCCTAACGGATATACTTGTCATTTTATTCGATCTTGATATTAGGTTTAGCATAAGGCAGACGACTAAGTTCTTCTGTTTTATGATATCGATCAAGCCCTGAGCATGTAATTGTTCCCGCCATTTCAATATTAAGAGCACCATCTGATTCTATAATCTCTTCTGGTAAATGAACTTCAACAATTTTACCAATAACTAGAACAGTGTCATTCACTTTTAAAGTTTGATGTTCGACATACTCTACAAGAAACTTTATTTGGGACTCATTCACATACGGGGCTTTATTGCTTATATCTGAAATTTGTAAATTTGTTGCCTCGAATTCAGAGACATCGCGATCATAGCGTGCAGAAGTTTGGTGTGCCTGCTTATAAAATTCTTCCCTAATGTGATTGATTGTATAGAACTTAGTAGAAAGGATATTTTCAAGAGTATGCCTTGGAACACTGTGAGGTCTGATAATCATTCCTATAAGAGGTGGATGAGCACCTAGGTGAAATAAGGAACTAATAATAGCTAAGTTACTATTTTTATTTTCATCATATGTTCCTACAAGGGCCACGCTTTTAAATCCAGAGAGGGAGTTAACAAAGTTGGCCCTATATCTTTGATCAAAATTTTCTAAATCTGAAAGTCTATATGTCTTCATTAACTCACCTCTTAAAAGAATATTAGAATAAATTCTTCTATTTTGCGTTATACAAAACTTTGACAAGAATGAAGGAGCGCAACGACTTGTATATAATGTAATTATGAAGAAGATAGCTATTATTGGAGCAGGATATTCAGGCCTTTCAATCGCTGCACTTCTAGCAAAGTATGGGTACTATGTTACGGTTTTTGAAAAGCATGGTGAGCTTGGCGGTTGTGCAGGTTATTTTTCGCGTGGAAAAGATACATTTGATGCAGGCGCAACGACATTGTCAGGACTAAGAGATGGTGGACCATTTCGAAAGATCTTAGATGTTCTCGATCTTGATGTAGATGTTCTAGAAGTTGAAGATGGAATAAGAATTATATCTGATGAACATGAATTAATTATTGGAAATTCAATTGATTCTACTATTGAACAGTTCAATAAGGTCTTCCCGCATTTTAATTCTGAATCATTTTGGAAACAAATGAAAGAAGACCAGGATAGGGCATTAAATCTCGTATCAAATTTAAGCTATATTCAATTCCCTTCTGTCGAAAATATTTCAAAGTTATTAACAACTGAGCTTTTTTCAAAGCTAAGGGCCTTACCGCTTATTACAAAGAGTTTTTATGACGTTTATTTAAAACCTCTTAATGCTTCTAAAGAAGTAGAAAAAGTTATCGATGAAATATTGATGATCTCGACACAATCGACTTCAAAAGATGTGCCTGCTCTTTTTGGAATTCTAGGTGTTATGTACCCTTTTGATCTTTGGTGCGCTACAGGGGGAATGAAATCATTAATGTACGAGCTAAAAAATCTAATTAAAAGATATGATGGTACAATTTATTTAAGTGAAAAAGTAGAAAAAATAAATTTAGAAAAAGATATTTTTCATATAGAAACGGCCAAAAGGAAGATGAGTTTTGATTATGTCATATCCTGTGTACCAAATTTTAGTCTAGAAAATATCGTAGATGGTGGCTTAAAACGCCAATTAAATTTAAATGTTAAAAAGACTTTGAAGAAGTGGTCTGCAATTACAAGCTATTTTGTAATGGATACAGAAGAAGAAATTCCTGGCACTTATTATCAATTTCTAATTTCTGATGCGCCGTTTGGTAAGAGCCGCTCCATTTTTGTCTCTCTATCCCATATTGATGATGAAGTTCGAACAAAGGGAAATCGAAGGCTTGTCACGATTTCTTATCATACTGATGCAACCGAGTGGAAATTGAATGAAAGAGATGAAGATTATAAAAAGGCAAAGGAATGTATTAAATTATTTTGTGAAAGATCTCTTCGAAATGTATTTGAAAAATATAAGATCACACAAATTAGAAATACAGCGGTTGGTACACCATTAACCTTTCAAAGATATACAAATAGAGAAAAAGGTTTTCTAGGGGGGATACCCTATTCTTTGAGTGACCCGCTTTTCCTGCATCAAAGAACTAAAACGTCCGTATCTAATTTCTACTGTTTAAGTGATACGACAATTCCAGGTCAAAGTATCTATTCTCTATCATTGTCGAGTTTAAATCTTCTAGGTTACATCAAGAAAGTGTCATTGATCTAAATTTGTTTCAATTTGTAACACTTATGTCAAATAAGTGTTAATTCTAATATTTTTATTCGATTCTTCTAGGAATAAAAGTTAAGATTTACTCGGTATTCTTAAAAAAGGTCAGAGATGAAATTACTTACATTAATAATTTGTTTATTTAGTTACAATTGTTACGCCCTGACGTTGGAAGATGCTCTTAAGCGTCTTCATGAAAATGAACAGGTGAAAATAGCAAAGAAAGAAACAGAGATATCAAACATTGAAGTTGATGTTTTGAAATCAGCGGTCTTACCAGATGTATCGCTAAATGGATCATATAATAAGTATGGACCTGGAAAGACTCTGAATGAATCAGATCAAACATCAATGTCGGTGGGACTCGTTCAACCACTCTATAGAGGCTTGAAAGAATGGAAGGCCTTTGAGTCAGCAAAAATTTATTCTAAGTCACAAAAGTATCTAGAAAACGCAAAAATTCGTGAGTTACAGCAAGAACTAATCATCAAATTTTTTAATTTTTTGATTAAATCAAAGGAACTTGAACTTAATAGAGAACTTGTTCGACTCTCTGATGAGAGATTGAAAGATATTTCGTATAGAGTGAAAATTGGTAAATCTAAGAGAAGTGATTATTTATCAGCTGAGTCGCTACTCTTTAATACAAAAGCTAATGTAGAGAGATTACAAAAAGAAGTTGATGATGCTCGTATTTTGATAACAACTCTAATTCCTCTTGAAAAAGAAGAGGTTTTAACAGCACCAGAGTTTAAAAATAATATTTCCTTTAATGAAAGCGATATTGAAAATTATCCTACAGTAAGGGCCTTAGAGCTTTTACGTGATATCGCAAAAAAGAAAATTGAAATCTCAAAGGCCGATCATCAACCAAGCGTTGATTTAAAGTCTAATTATTATTTACATAACTCAAATGATTCTACTCAAAGAGATTGGGATGCTGCAGTTGTTATGAGTTTTCCTCTCTATTCTGGCGGGAAGACATCAGCACAAGTGAGTGCAGATGAACTTCGCTATAGAAGAACGATTTATGAAATTGATAGAGGTAAGAAAGTTATTAGTGAAACACTATCGACTCTATATAACGAGTTTGAAACAGGTGAAAGAAGAATTGATCTCCTCGATAAGGCAAATAAAGCAAATAAGGTGAATTACGAAGAATATAGAAAGGAATTCAAACTAGGTCTCGTTACTTCTTTAGAAGTACTTTCAGCTCTTACACAATATATTGAGGCCAAGAAAAATTTCTATACAACAAAGTTATCAGTACAAAGTGCTGGTTTTCAAATTAAGTCATTAGCAGGGAAAAATTTGTGAATTTAACAGAAATCTCAATCAAGAAGCCAGTCTTTGCATGGATGGTAATGGCTTCATTTATTATATTTGGTTACCTATGTTTTAGGGAATTAGGTGTCAGTGAAAAACCAGATGTCGATTTTCCAGTGGTAAGTGTATCTGTCGGATGGGAAGGTGCCGCACCTGAAGTTGTTGAATTAGATATTATCGATATCTTAGAAAGTTCACTTCTCTCAGTGGAGGGGATAAAGCAAATTACTTCTCAGGCTAGACGTGGACGTGCAGATGTTACGTTAGAATTTGAGATTGATACAGATATTGACGTAGCTGTTCAAGAAGTTCAATCGATTCTAAGTTCAGCTCAAAGGCGTTTGCCGGATGATATCGATGCTCCGGTTGTAAGAAAGTCGAATCCAGAAGATAGACCAATTATGTGGTTAAGTATTACTTCTTCAGAGATGAGTAAGAAAGAATTAATGACATTTGTAAGAGATCAAATCAAAGATAGATTTCAAACGATTGATGGAGTGTCAGAGGTTATTCTAGGTGGATATGTTGATCCAAGCTTAAGAGTTTGGGTTAGTGATAAAAAGCTCAAGCAATATGATCTTTCCGTTCTTGATGTGTATAACGCTATTTCTAATGAACATAATGAATATCCCGCAGGTATCTATGAAAACCCTTCGACAGAATACAATGTTCGAGTTCTTGGTGAAGCTAAATCAGTAAATGATTTCGAGAATATTTCAATTAATCAAAGGGGTGGAGCGCCAAACTATTCGCCTATTCCACTTAAGAAGGTCGCAGAGATTGAAGATGGCCTTGATGATGTAAGAAGAATCTCGCGTGTTATGGGAGAGCAATCTATTGGTCTAGGTTTCCGAAAAAAGAGAGGCTCGAATTCAGTAGATGTAGCCCATAATGTAAAAGATAAGATGGTGATTATCGCTAATGCATTGCCAAAGGGGACGTCCATTGGTGTTAACTATGATGGAACAGTCTTTATTGAAGATTCAATTGAAGAATTAAAATTTACTCTTGTTCTTGCTGGAGTTATGACTTCAGCAGTTGTTCTATTCTTCTTAGGATCACTCGGTGCTGCATTTAATATTGTTTTATCTATACCAACAGCTATTATTGCGACGTTTATTGGAGTGAAAGTTTTTGGCTTTACGTTAAACACTTTTACGATGCTTGGTCTAACCCTCGCAGTAGGTCTCGTCGTTGATGATAACATCATGATTCTTGAAAATATTACGAGGAAATTTAAAGAAGGTCATTCTAAGATCAAGGCTTCACTCTTAGGGACTCAAGAAATTAGTTTTGCGGCCCTTGCATCGTCTACGGCCATTATCGCAATATTTCTTCCTCTTGGGTTTATGTCGGGAATTGTTGGGAAGTACTTCTATCAATTTGCTGTAACCATTTGTATTGCAATTTTCTTTTCATATATTGATGCGATTACACTAACGCCAATGAGAACATCGATAATGCTTGGTGAAGATAAAAAAGAAGGTCACCGTTTTATTGATAGGGTCATGGAAAAATTAGAAGGTTTTTATAGTAGAACACTTGATGCTGCATTGAAATTTAGATTCTTTGTTCTAGGTGGAGCAGTTGTTCTTTTTGCTTCAACATTCTTTATCTTCAAATCTCTTAAAAGAGAATTTGTACCACCTCAAGATCAATCAAGACTCATTCTTTTTATGAAGACAAAACCTGGTTCGTCATTAGAATACACGCAAAAAAAAGTTGCTGAGATTGAAAAAATCTTAATGTCTTATGATGAACTTAGAAGATACTTCGTTGCCATTGGTGGGTTTACAGGAACTGAGTCAAACACAGCTTTTGGATATGTGACACTGAAAGATAAAAGAGAGCGACCTAAGAACAAAGAAGCAAATAGAGTCCTTACTCAACAGGAATTTTCCGATTTTTTAAAAGCCGACATAAGAAAAAACGTTAAGGGCATTTTTGCTTTCGTTCGCGACCCTTCTCTTGGCGGTTTTGGTCAAGGTGAAGGTTACCCAATTGAATTCAGTATTACAGGACCTGATTGGGATGTTCTTATTGAGACTTCTGAAGATCTTAAGAAAAAGATGGAAGAATCTAAGTTGATGGTTGGAATTGATTCAAATTACAAAGGAAAGATTCCTGAGTTGCATATCGTACCAGATCGAGAAAAAGCTCTTGCTCGTGGTGTTTCTGTTGATGCTATTGGTAAAACGATTCAATCAATGGTTAGTGGTGTCGTCGCCGGTAAATTTGCCAAAGGTGGCAGACGTTATGATGTGAAAGTTAAGATCAAAGAGAATGAGCTTAATGAAATGGCAGATATTACAAAAATTACTGTTAGAAATAACAGAGGTCAGCTGATCCCATTAAGTGAGGTAACAAAAGTTGAAGAAACAACTGGTCTTCTTTCAATCATTCGTGAAGATAGAACGCGCTCGATAACATTGACGGCTAACTTGGCTCCAAAGGTTGCTCAAAGTGATGCTCTTGAATATGTAAGAGAGAACTTTGCAAATAATCTTCCTGAGGAATACACATTGATTGAGAGTGGATCTACTCGAACATATAATGAGTCTTTTTACAGCTTGATTTATGTAATCGTTTTAGGCCTTGTTATTGCCTATATGATCTTGGCGTCACAGTTTAATAGTTTTGTAAGTCCTATTACAATTTTATCGGCCCTACCATTTAGTTTTACAGGTGCCTTCATTGCTTTAAAGCTAGGGGGTCAGACTTTAAACATGTACAGTATGATTGGTCTTATTCTTCTAATGGGTATCGTTAAGAAGAACTCGATTATCTTGGTTGATTTAACAAATCAGATGAGAGCTAAAGGCTTAGGAATAAGAGAAGCACTTATGGAAGCTTGTCCGGTAAGATTGAGACCTATTATTATGACATCAGTTTCAACTGTTGCTGGTACAGTTCCTGCTGCACTCTCTCTTGGGCCAGGTGCTGAGACGCGTATTCCTATGGCACTAGCCGTCATTGGAGGACTCGTCTTTTCGACGGTTCTAACTCTCTATATTGTTCCTTGTATTTACACTCTGTTACCTGGAAGAATTAATGAAGAAAGACAGTCGATTTAATAAAATTTAGTTAGAATAAACCGGAAATTGAGGGGATAAGCGATATAAAATACATCGATTAATTTATCCCCTTGATTTTTCGCGTTAGATTCATTAAAAATGTATATCTAAATGCGCACCCTTGGCTCAGCTGGATAGAGCGTCTGACTACGGATCAGAAGGTCGGGAGTTCGAATCTCTCAGGGTGCGCCATCTAATTACCTCCGATAAGTTTCCAAATCACGAAAAAAAGGTTACAAAAGTCCCTCATAACTTGGGTGGGAATTTTTGAAAGTAACAAAAAAACATGTCATTAAGTTTGTTCTAGGAATTAAGTTAAAACAGCTTCGTAAGAAAGCTTCTCTTTCCTTGAAAGAACTTGCTGAGAAGTCGGGATTATCTGCCTCTTATTTAAATGAAATTGAAAAAGGTAAGAAGTACCCAAAACTTGAAAAAATTCAAGCAATCGCAGATGTTCTAAATGTAAGTTCAGATCATCTTGCTTCGACTAAACTAGGAAAGTCTCTTCACCCACTTACTCACTTTGTAGAAAGTGATCTGTTCAATAAGTTTCCAGCTGAATTATTTGGGATTAATGATCAAGATATATATGATCTCATGTCTCACTCCCCTGAAAAATTCGCATCGTTTCTAGTAGCTGTTTTAGAGCTTGCTAGAAGCTATGATATCTCTCCTGAAGATGTCTTTAATTCGGCATTAAGAAGCTATCAGGAAAGCTACAATAATTATTTCGTTGATCTTGAAAACCTCTCTTTAAGAGCTAGAGAAGAGTATTCTCTTAATGAAATGACTCTCTCTATTGAGGCCCTAAAGAAAACTCTTATCGATTCATATGATTACATAATTGACGAGACTAAACTTTCTGAAAATGAAGAGACTCAGTCAGTACGATCGTATTTTAAAATAAAAAAGAATAAAAATTACTTCTTATTAAATCAAAATCTAACGACAGCACAAAAGCGCTTTGTTTTAGCTCGTGAACTTGGATACTGCTATCTTGGTATTAAGAGAACGGATGAAAGAGATTTCACAAGTAAGCTCGGACATTTTAGGGCCTCTTATTTTTCAGGCGCCTTACTTATGCCATCACATTTACTCGTAAGGGATTTAAAAGACGTTTTTCAGAATAAAGAATTTAAGGGTGAACTCTTTTTGGGAATCTTGCAAAAATATGGATTAAGTTCTGAAGTTCTTATGCATAGATTAACGCAAATTCTCCCAGAGTACTTTGGTCTTAATCAGCTCTTCTTTTTAAAGTTTACAAATAACTTCGTTGAAACTCCTGAAGATTATAAAATCACATCAGAACTTCATCTCTCGCAAATGCATGCTCCTCATGGACAAAGATTGAAAGAGCATTATTGTAGAAGATGGGTAACAGTAGACTTGTTGAAAGGTCTTGGTGATAAAATCAAAAACTCTAATGATGACCAACCTCTACTAGGAACGCAACGTTCTACTATGAATGGTCATGATGCAGATTATTTCTGCGTATCAATTGCTAGACCGTCTAAGCTTAAGCCTGGCTCAAGTTCTTGTATTACAATAGGTATTTTAATCGATGAGTATTTCAAGGATCAGGTAAAGTTTTGGAAAGATGAGAAGGTACCTTCAAAAGTTGTCAGTCAAACATGTGAGCGATGTACTATTATGGACTGTGAATCAAGGGCCGCAAAGCCCATTCATGTTATTGAAAATCAGAAAAGAAACTCGAGTAAAGTTGTCTTGGAATCGATTATAAATGACCTCTAAGTTGACTAAAAAAATCAATCTTCAGAATTAAAAAATATTAATGATAATTTTATTGAAACCTAAAGCAGGTGTACTTACACTTAATAGATATATTTTTTAAAAGTGTAATTCTTTGTTTTGGAGGAAGAATGAAATTGTTTAAAGCGATATTGCTCATGAGCTCATTGGCCCTTGTTTCATGTGCATCAAAAGAGAAAAAAGAAGTAGTTAAAGAAGAGCCTAAATTTCAAAAAGACTATGTCCTTGTTGATGCTTCATCAAAGACAGAACCAACTTGGATCGAAGAGCCAACATCTGGCGATAAGAAAAAAGAGTCAAAGTTAAATAGATATTTTGTTTCAGAATCTGCAAGTGTATCTAAAAGATCCTGTGTACGTTCAGCTTCTGCAAGAGCTACAGCAAGAATTGCTCAAGAAGTAGCTCAGTTTATGAAGAACTCATATGCTGAATCTACTCAAGTAGATGAGGGAGATGAGGTTTCAGAATACATGGAAGAAAGTCTTGGACAAGAAGCGCAGACTTTTCTTGTTGGTGCAAGAGTACATAAGACGTACTGGGAAAAAAGAAGATACCAGAAGACTTTAGGAGCTAAAGAAGATGAGACAAAGTATAACTGTTTTGCACTCGTTAAAATGAGCAAGAAAAATCTTGAAAAAGCTCTTAAGAAGTCGATGCAAAAACTTTATGGAGATATTGATGATCCAGAAGTAAAGAAGAAAGCAAAGAAAGCGCTTAAAGGTGCAGAGGATGCATTCGTTAAGTTAGATAAAAAAGTAGAAGTACAATCTGAAGAATAAAACAAAGGGAGTCATAGACTCCCTTTTTTAGGACCATTATGAAATACCTTACTTTAAGTGCGTTCTTGGTTATAGCAAATGCTTTTGCTGCACCTGAATGGACGACATCTCTCGATAAGAATACAAAACTATGTAATGCTAAAAAAGAAATATGCGCTGTCGGCGAAGGTGAAAGTATTAGTTTTGCAAAGATTAATGCCAGAGCTGAAATTGCAAAGTTCTTTTCTACTAAAATTGAATCAGAGTTTGAGACATCTCTTCAAGTTGTTGGGAATGACATCAGAGAGAGTGCAAATGAGCGAGTTAAAGAAAGTACAGAAGAAGTTGTTGATGGAATCGAAATTCGAAAAACAGATGAAGATAAAGTTAATTATTATGCACTAGCTGTTTTGAATAAATCTAAGGCAAGAAAAGTAATTAGAAAAAAAGTTTCAGAGATCGATGAAAAAATGAAGGCACTTAAAGATGAGAAAGACCAGAAAAGTATCTTTGAATTGGAGAGCCTTTATGTAGAACGTGGTTTACTTACAAGTCGGATTGTCTTGTTGTCTGGAATTGAAAAACCATCACCTATTTCGTTTGAAGACATTTTGAAAAGAAAAAAGAAGCTTGTCTCAGGAGTTCGTGTTCTTATTCAGCTGAAAGAGGAAGGATCTTCCGATGTAGGCTCAATTATTAGACAAGAAGTTAGCAGTCTAGGTTATGAAACAGTTACAAACTCAAATCAAGCGACACATATTCTTTCAGGACAATTCTATCCGGAGAAAAAATTTCTAAATGTTGATGGTTTTGAAAAATATGGATTCATCTTGAAAATGAATGCGATGGATAAAAATAAAGTTTCTAAGGGAAGTTTGTCACAGGAGTTTGTTGCCGTCGGCCGTGATTATGGCCAGGCCTACGAAAAAGCAAAAATAGAAGTTATTAATTACTTAAAACAAAATATGAAAAAACTATCGTTTAAATAAGGAGATTTAAAATGAAAAAAATTTCAATCGTAATTAGCCTACTTATGGCACTAACTCTTGCCTCTTGTGGTGGATTCAAAGCTAAGCGTGTAACAAGTGATGAGTCTGATGAATTAGCAATGGAAATTACAGATAAGTGGGTTGCCCGAGATACTGAAATTTCTGTTAGTAAAATTTTAAAGCAAATTGAAAAGCATAAAGGTTTTCAGCGTTACTTAGCAAAGCTTGGGAAACAACCAAAAGTTTTTATTTCTGAAGTTCAAAACATTACATCAAATCCATATTTTCCAATTGGTGACTTTAACGATGAACTGTTAACTGAATTCTCTATGTCTGGTGATTACGTTCTTATCGATGCCGCTGCTAGAGATAGACTTCTAAAAGAGATTCAATACCAAAATGACGGTATGGTAGATCCATCACAAATCAAGTCAATTGGAAAACAGGCAGGTGCTGATCTGCTAATCTTTGGAGCTGTTCGTATGTCACCGAAGCAAAGAGGTGGAAAAACAATCAAAGAATACTCTGTAAACATTAGAATGACTGATATCGAAAGAGGTGTTGAAGTTCTAAGAACAAGAGTAAAGGTTAATAAGTTCTCTGACCAAAGTTCTTCTGGTTGGTAATATATGCAAAAAATATTTTCAATCATCATGCTGGCCATTTTTTTGGCCAGCTGTGGTACTGCTCAAAATAGAAAGAGTGTCGCGAAGTTAAAGAAACTTGTCTCAGTAGGTGATTACAAAAAGGCCCTCGAACTTACAAAAAGTGATAAGTTTTACAAAGAAGATAACTCTAAACTACTAAAGTTGGTGGAAGTTGGAACTCTGCAAAACCTTAATGGACAATACTTTCAGTCACTCCAGTCATTTGATGAAGCAAAAGAACTTTCAAGACAACTTTTCACAAAGTCTATAAGTAAAAAAATTCTAAGTGGTGTTGGAAATGATAGCGCTGATAATTACTATGGTGATCTTCATGAAAGATCTTTGATTCGTTTTTATCAAGCTCTTAATCATTATATGCTTTATCAGGTAGGTAAATACGAGGCCCATAAAGTAAAGCCTGTTGGTGATGATCAGAAAAAATTAAAGGAAAAGTTAATTCCAGAAAAAGTTCTTACAGAGAAAGAAAAGAGAAACCATCTAATCTCTGCACGATCTATTCTAATTGAATGGGATTCTCTTCTCGATGAATATAAAGGAACGAGTGGCGGTGAAGTAGTTTATAAAGACGATCTTATTGCAAAGCTTTTTGGAGCGTTTATTCATGAGCAACTTGGAACAGGTGAAGATAGACAAATTGCTTTAGGTCTATATCGTGAAGCAAAGAAAATTCTCTTTAGAAATTACAATATCTATCCCTCTTTTAATAAATTGAACAAAAAATTCAAAAAAGATTTCAGTAAGCTCCCACAAATGAATTTAAACAGTGTTAAATCCAAATATGTAAAAGAGACTGAATACAGTAAAGAGTTATTGAACTATATTAACAAAAGAGAAAAGCACCTTAAAAAGGGACACAAGGATAACTTAGTTCTCATTGTGCAATCTAACTTCATCGCTGAAAAGTTTGCAAAGAAATTTGAATTTCCAATTAACCTAGTAACCTTACCTGCTGGTGTTAGTAATAAGAATGATTTTCTATCATTCTCACTTAAAGTGCTACAACTCGGAGCCGCTAGCCAACCAAAAATTAGTTTTGAGTTGCCAGCAATCAAAAAGAAACAAGTAAAAACGACTATGAAGCTTTTGCTTGAAGGAAAAAAGAAAGAAGAAGTTGATCTTGTCCTACTTGATCCTCTCAGTGAGATCGCTGAGCTTGCACTAGAAAACGATATTGTAAGTACACGAGTAAAGACAGGTACAAGAGTGGCCGGTAAGCACTTAGCAGCTCTTCTAACTTCTTATGGTACTTATAAAACTGCCCAAAAAGGTATGGGTGATGCATTTGCTCTCCTAACGGCATCAGCAACTTACGCCGCTGCTAATAAAGGTATTGAAATGTCAGAGAAGGCTGATCTTAGAAGTTGGGTTACTCTGCCAAACTCTGTACAGATGACTTCTTTGAAATTAAAACCAGGCAAATACAAGGCAAAATTAGAAATTACTCAAGGAGAAATTAAGAGATTTCGAGATCTTGGGGAAATTGAAATAGTTAAAGGCAAAGCTAAGCTACTGACATTAAGAGATTAAGAATAATTATAAATATTTGTTGTTTTAATTGAGTAAAAATTAAGATTTTAAAACGTTGTTCCAAGTTAAAATTTTTTTGTTAAGGGATAGCAAATGTTTAAGAATTGGAACAAATTCAATTTACGCTTTTTCATCACTCTAGCTATAGGGGGAATTGTCTTTATTGGCATTTCCCTTGTAGTTTTCAAAGAAATTAATGAAGTTAATTCTAAAATTACAGTTATTACTGAACAAGAAATTCCTCTCGCTAATGAGATCGATAGTATTGTTTCGACTTTCAATGACAATGAGAGAATCTTAACAAAGTTTAGTACAGAAATTCAGCTCAATGATAAAAGCCAATTGCCACGTGCCTATGTAAAAAAAATTGAAATAAATAATCTTCTTGTTAAGCAAAACTTTTTAAGGGCGAAGGATATTGTTGATAAAGCTAATATCAATAAAGAAAGCAAAGAGTTTGCGATGCTTTCACTTTTAACACTTGAGGAATCATTTTTAGACTTAGAAAGTAAAATTAACTTCACATTGAATGAAGTTCTTTTAGAAAGGGATCAAAAAGAGAAATTAAATCTTTTAAAAGAAGTGGAAGTAAGTAAGACGATTCTTGCTAGAAATATAGGATATTTTAAATCAGAAATTCAAACGATTCTTAACAGTACTACTTTAGAGCTTCGAACAGTTGTTTCTAGTTCCTTTGTGTATGTCATCGTACTTTTTGGAAGTTACATAATTTGTGCAGGTCTAATTTTATTCTACTCTTTCTTATATATATTTAACCCACTATCGAAAACTATTGGCGCCATTGATTTGATTACTCAAGGAAAAAATCATATTAAGGCCTTTAAAAAAGTGAAAGGAAATGGTCTTGATCATCTTATTTCATCAATCGAAAAACTCTATGTGAACTTAAAGAAGACAGAAAAAAGTTTAGTCGATGAAAGAAATAAGGCACTGGATTCTGAAAAAGAAAAGTCACAATTTTTATCAGTGATGAGCCATGAAATTAGAACGCCCTTGAATACGATAATTGGTACGACAGAGATTCTTGAAGAGTGCAATATTAATAGTGATCAAAGGAAGCTCGTTGAGAGTATTAATCGCGCGGGAAATAATCTTCTCGATATCGTAAATAAAGTTCTTGATGTTAGTAAAATTGAAGCGGGAGAATTTGAACTTCATGAACAGATTTTCAATCCTCGTGAAATGATTTATGAAGCTGTTGATCTCTTTAAACTTAAGGCCAAGAGAAAAGGAATTAGTGTTCATTTCTTTGTCGATAAAAATGTACCAGAGTTATTAGAAGGTAGTGATCTTCATATTAAACAAATTATCGTTAATCTGATTAGTAATGCTGTTAAGTTTACAGAAGAAGGTGAGGTTAAAATCAGCCTTTTAAAAGTAAATGAAGATAAATATCGTTTCCAAGTCGTAGATTCTGGAGTTGGTATTAAAGAAGAATATTTATCGAGAATATTCACTCCTTTTACACAACAAGACTCCTCTATTTCAGTTAAGTACGGTGGAACCGGTCTTGGTTTGAGCTTTTGTCAGAAAGTTCTCGCTTTGATGGGCTCACGAATAGAAGTCGAGTCGAAACAAAATGTTGGATCCAAGTTTTATTTTGATCTTGAACTCGATGAAATCATCATTAGACAAGAAGTAAAGGAAGAAGAAATTAATGGATTGGAAAAACTTAAAAACATTACTGATGCTAATATTCTAATCGTTGATGACTCTGAGGATAATATTAACTTATTGAAGCTCTACTTTAAGCCTTATAAGTTCAATGTAGACTATGCTTATAATGGAAAACAGGCCGCTGATATGTTCAACGTAAAAGCTTATGATGTAGTTGTTATGGATGTTCAGATGCCTGTTATGAATGGATATGATGCGACTAGATTAATTAGAAAGCTCGAAGTCGAGAAGTCTCGAACACCTTGTCACATAATTGCCCTCACCGCTCACGCAATTGCATCAGAGAAAGAAAAGTGCTTTGTGGCCGGTTGCAATGAATATCTGTCTAAGCCAGTCAAGAAACACGAGTTATTTGATGCTCTTTTTATAGGTCTTCAGGGAATAGATTCTCAGTACTTCCAAGATTTAGCTTAATCAGATAAAATCATCTTATGATCCAATTTCTAGAGAAAATTAATTTAAGACAAGATAATGACCGTATTAAGATCTTATTCTGGGCCGTCTTTGCATTGCTTGCCCTTGCTCTTTTTACTAAGGCCTTTATCTACAATAACCTCATTTTAAATATGACTAAGATTGTAATCTTAGTTTTTTATTTTAACTTCACTTGGAAAACCCTCAAGCGCTATTACTATACTTATTGGACAATGAGCGGTTTCTTGGTTGTATACCTATTGTATGGGCTCTATGAATCAATCTTTATTCTTTCCCATTACAATTTAGTTTATATTCACTTGCTTGCACTCATTTTTATCAGTGTTCAAATGTATGTCCTATACTCGCCTATTTATTATCCAATGGTGAGCTGGTGGGAATATGATTTTAGATATCGTACAGACTTGAAGATGGATGTTGAGTTTGAAGGTGAGAGATTTGAATCACGTATTGTCGATCTAAGGCGCTCTGCTCTAGGTATTCAAAGTTTTAAGAGCTTTACACTTGGAGAGAAAGTAAAAATTGTCTACGAAACAGCAAGTGAAGAGATTTCTTTTAATTGCGAGATTGTAAGTAAAAGAAGTTACTCGATTGGAAGGCCTTACATGTACGGGCTAAAAATATATGAAAATCTTAGTGAACGCAGTGTTGAATATGACAAGCTCCTTAAAGAATGGCACAGTAAGAAGAGACTGGTTAGGCAGCAGAAGTTTTCTAAGGATGTATTGAATTGAATTTTTCCGAATACAAGTGGCATATGACTACGGCCCTCGAAGAAGCTGAAAAAGCATTTCGAGAAGATGAAGTCCCTATAGGGGCAGTTGTCACAACAGGTGATGGAGAAGTTCTCGCAGTTGCACATAATGTAAAAGAAAAAGTAAATGATCCATGCGGACATGCAGAAATACTCGCGATAAAGAAAGCTTGCCAAAAACAAGGGGACTGGAGACTTAGCGGATGCACTCTCTTTGTCACACTAGAGCCCTGCCCAATGTGTCTAAGTGCAATGGTGCAAGCGCGAGTTAGCAAAGTTGTTTTTGGTGCCTATGATGCCAAAGGCGGAGCCCTCAGTTTAAATTATAATCTATATAAAGATCAGCGTTTAAATCATAACTTTAGTGTTGTCGGTGGAATTGAACATTTTAAATGTTCTGAAATCCTCTCTACATTTTTTAAAGCAAAGAGAAATAAGTACAAGCATAAGAATTCTCAGAAGTAGACAAGGCAGATTCTATTGCTTAAAATTTCTCTGTTATCTGCGGAGAATTGTTTCGAGATTTGTTTGTTACGGAGTAACAATACAGCAGCAATGATATGAGGATCGAAAAAGTATAAATTCATTAACGGAGAATTGGCCGAGTGGTCGAAGGCGCACGCTTGGAAAGCGTGTAAACCGAAAGGTTTCGGGAGTTCGAATCTCCTGTTCTCCGCCATTTTATTTTCAGAAAAGATGCTACAAAGATTACCTGATACGCCAGCTCTGACGTTTGGCAAATGGGACTAAAAGCTTTCGCTTTTAGTGTTCTCCGCCATTTTTATTCAAACAAGAAAATACAAATTTCAAACAAGAAAATACAAATTCTATCAGATACGCCAGCTCTGACGTTTGGCTAATGGGACTAAAAGCTTGCGCTTTTAGTATTCTCCGCCATCACTTAACAACATTCTCCAACTTCTTTTCAATAAATTCAATCAAGCTAGAGAGCCTCTTGCTCGTAGACGGTTTCTTGCTAGAGAGCAAAAAGATGTTGTGTCCTTCTAGGTGCCAAGACTTAAAAAGAATCTTCAGCTTACCTTCCTTGATTTGTTTTTCAACGAGGTAACGTGGGATATTGAGAATACCCACTCCCATTTCCGAGGCCCTAATTAAGCTTGGAAGGTTGTTAGATTTATATGTTCCTTGTACGTGAATGTGACTAGTTTTTCCTTTCTTAGAAAAAGTCCAAATGAATGGAGATGATCCGCGCATATAGTGAAGACAGTTGTGCTTTGAAAGTGACTCTAAGCTTCGAGGTTCTTTGAATTTATCCAGATAGCGAGGAGAAGCAACGATTACTCTTGGGAGCTTTCCTAGTTTTTTTACATAGAGACTTGAATCGTTAAGTTGATAGGCTGTTCGAATACTGAGGTCAATATCTTGTTCAATAGGATCGAGAATGCGATCGGTTAGTCGTAAGTCAATGTCGATATAGGGGTGATCAATTTGATAATCAGCGAATATATCAGAGAGTATACTTTGGCCTAGAGTTGTTGGAGCTGTAATTCGAAGTGAACCACGGTGTACAATCTTAGAGCCTTGAACATGATCTTCTAGATCATGGAGTTCATTTAAAATGATCCTCGCCTTATCGATGGCAACTTTTCCCTCGGCCGTAAGGCTTAAAGAACGCGTTGTTCTCTTAAAGATCTTAACTCCTAAATAATCCTCTAACTTTTGAATTTCGCGAGTAATATTCGGAGCAGAAACTCCTAGCCTCTTAGCTGCCGAAATAAAAGAGCCCTCTTTTAAGACTGTTAGAGCGATTTGAAAGGCATAAATACGATCAAATGATGTTTTTTCTATTATTTCCATATCTGTAATTAAGTATTGCAAATCTGACTTATTGTTTCAATTTCAAAATGACCGTAAAGTAAGATTAATGTATCAGAGGAGATATCATGGTAAACAAAGTCGTGATCGTAGGTGGTGGTTTTGCTGGTATTGCAGCGGCAAAACAATTTTCAAATACAAATTTTGAAGTTGTCTTAATCGATAAGAAAAATCATCACTTGTTTCAACCTCTACTCTATCAAGTCGCTTCAGCTGCTCTCTCTCCGGCCGATATTTCTGCACCAATAAGAGAAATTCTTTCTGATGCAAAAAATATCAGAGTAATACTTGATGAGGTAACTTCAATCGATAAAGAGAATAACAAAGTTATTTGCCGATCGAATAAAGTTTTAGGCTACGACCATTTAATCCTCGCACCAGGTGCAAGGCCTTCTTACTTTGGTAAAACAAAGTGGAAGAACTTTGCTCCTGGACTGAAAACACTAGAAGATGCACTGACAATTAGAAATAGAATTTTAAAGTCATTTGAACAATGTGAATTAGAAAGAAGAGACGAGTTAAATTTCGTTATTGTTGGCGCAGGTCCAACGGGTGTGGAGCTTGCAGGAGCTTTTGCTGAAATCGCTTATGATGTGCTACTTAAAGACTTTAGGCACTTTGATCCAAGTAAAACAAAAATCTATCTTGTTGAAGGTGGAGATCACGTTCTACCTGCCTATAAGGGGGAGCTATCGAGGCAGGCTAAAGAGCTACTAGAGCAACTCGGAGTGATTGTACTTGCAAATCACTTTGTCAGCGATATTGAAAGTGATCATGTCATTTTGAGTAAAGGTGATGAGAAGATTAGAATAAATTCGAATAATGTTATTTGGGCAGCGGGAAATAGAGTATCACCTCTTATTGAAGGCCTTAATGTTGAAATTGATCGAATGGGACGTGCAATAGTTAATAAAGATCTTTCACTAAAAGAGTATCCGAATATCTATATCCTTGGTGATGCGGCTCACTTTGTTGGGAAACATGAACAAGTACTTCCCTCACTCGCTCCAGTTGCAAGTCAACAAGGTCGCCATGTGGCCAAGAATATTATTGATTTTAAGAGAGAGCCATTTAGATATTTGGACAAAGGAAGTATGGCCACAATCGGAAAGTTTAAGGCCGTGATGGATTTTCATGGACTAAAAATGGCCGGACTTTTTGCATGGCTTAGCTGGTCAATTGTCCACGTACTCTTCTTGATTAACTTCAGGAATCGCTTCATGGTTTTTGTGCAGTGGGCCTTCGCTCTTCTTCTTCACCGTAAGGGAGTTATGATCATTACAGAGAGAGAAAGTACAAAGAGTGAGAAAGATGATTAATTTTAGATAGTTATCTGATTAGAGAAAGTGCTCTATAGTATTATATACGTACTACTGATGACGTGTTGACACAAAGTCATAGAGACTCTAATATCAGCCTCGGTAGTCGATCCGCAACAAGTGCTTTCTTGGTGAACTCCGCCAGGTCGGGAACGAAGCAACGGTAGCCGTAGAGGTATTGTGTTGTTGGATCGGCTGCCGCTTATTCCTTTAAAAATCCTATCAAACTCGTATTCAATAAGTTAAAATCATTAGAAATTTGATCTCAGTTCATTATATTTAGGGAAATAACATGTCATATCAAGTTCTTGCAAGAAAATGGCGTCCAAAGAAATTTGAAGAAGTTGTAGGGCAATCTCATATTGCTAAGTCACTTCAAAACGCTCTTAAAAGAAATCAGATTGGACATGCATATATTCTTACTGGAACAAGAGGGATTGGTAAGACGACAATTGCTCGTATTTTTGCCAAGGCCTTAAGATGTGAGCAGAGACAGGAAGATTCTAATCCATGCGGAACTTGTAATTCTTGCTTAGATTTTGATTCTCAATCTTCAATGAACGTCATTGAGATTGACGGTGCTTCAAATAACTCAGTAGATGACATTAGAGATTTAATTAGTAACGTTCAATACCTGCCTACTGTTGGTGAATATAAAGTTTATATCATTGATGAGGTTCACATGCTTTCAACGAGTGCGTTCAATGCACTTTTAAAAACGTTGGAAGAACCACCTAAGCATGCTGTTTTTATCTTAGCGACTACTGAACCCGAAAAATTACTCGGAACAGTTTTGTCTCGTTGTCAGCGTTTCGATTTTAGAAATGCAACACTTATAGACTTAGTAGGACATGTGAAAAAGATTGCCGAAAAAGAAGGCATTCAATTTGAAAATGATGAACTTATTCAAACTATTTGTATCCAAGGTAATGGCTCGTTTAGAGATACACTTTCTTTAGTGGATCAAGTTTTAAGTTTTAGTGAAGACAAGGTCGTTAGCGAAGAAGTTGTCGCGATGGCCCTTGGTATCGCTAAGACAAGCGCGGTTCTTACTTTGATAAACAATATGTTTGCTGGTCAAGACCAACAAGCATGTGATCTGGTAGAAAAGTTTATTTCAGAAAATATAAGTACTAAAAATATTTTATCTTCAATTCTTTCTAAGCTCTTTGATCAAATTAAAGATCATCAACTCCCTGAAGGAATTTCACAAGCAGAAGCTCTATGGGTGTATGAATCTCTTGCTAAGGATGCAAATTGGATTCTTGATTCTTTATTACCGCCTAAATCGTTACAGATAGTTGTTAAGAAGATCTCTTTGAGAAGATCTTTTTTTACTGAAGGAGCGACATTGAGTGGTCAAGTAGCAACAGCTGACTCTCAAAAAAAAACTCTAAATAATTCACCTGTTGAAAAGCAAGAAACACTATCAACTGATGAGGCCATTGAAAGTACACCTCAAGTTGAGGTCTCAGACGTGAATCCTTCTACTGAGAATAATGTAGTTAAAGAGCAAGAACCTTCTCCTGTTGAGGAAGTCACTGAGCAGGAAGCAACACCAAGTATTGATATTCGTCATAAAATTCAAGAGGCGATGGAAGAAGAATCAACAGAAGAAATTCAAGTTGATCAACCAGTTGTGGCTCCAGTTGAAGAAGTCGTGTTGGAAAGTGGTGAAAAATCTTGGGAAGGATTTTTAAAGTCTTTAGCAAAAATTTCACCTGCTGCTGCGTCTAATCTTGAGCAAGGAAACCTTGTAACACCTATCAATGTGACAGAGCTACAAGTATCAGTTGATTTTGCTTATTCTGTTGATGGCAAGGTCTTCTACGATTATATGATTGAAGATGAGTCACAAAAGAAACTTGTTGATAACTTAAAAAAATATTTTGGATGCGACGATGTTCATCTTTCAATAACACTGCTTGATGATGAAAAAGCTGATGAGGCAAATTTCATTTCAAGAGCAGCTATTAAAGAGGAAGAAGAACAAAAAGTGCACGATAATAAAAGAGATGAGATTTTAAATGATCCTATCATTCAAAATGCTCAAGATATTTTTAGTGCTAAAGTAGATAAAGTAATTGTTGATAAGAAATAAAAATAAATAAAAGCGGAGATTATTATGGCCAAGAATATGAATCACCTAATGAAACAAGCACAAGTTATGCAGCAAAAGATTTCTACACTTCAAAAAGAACTTGAGAGTAGAGAGCTTGATGTTTCTTCTGGTGGAGGAATGGTTAAAATCAAAATCAATGGTAAACAAGAAATTATCGAACTTAAATTAGATAAGGAATGTGTTGATCCAACTGATATTGAGACTCTAGAAGAACTCGTTCAAACAGCCGTTAATCAAGCTGTTAAAGAATCTCAAGATATGGTTTCTAATGCAATGTCGAAAGTTACTGGTGGATTAAATATCCCAGGTCTTTTCTAGGATCGTATTTTGGAATTACCTAGCGGACTTAATAATTTAGTTGATCAATTCTCAAAGATTCCGGGAGTCGGTCAGAAGACAGCACTGAGACAAGTGCTTTTTCTTACGAAATGGAACTCTAACGAGATTGAAGACTTTGCAAAGGCACTACAGGGATTGAATGAAATTCTTAAGTGTGAAAAATGCGGAATGTTTTCAGATGAAAAGCTTTGCTCTGTTTGTTCAAACTCTGGGCGTATGGAATCTGAAATTGTCTGTGTTGTTGAGTCCGTTAGTGACCTACTTGCAATCGAGAGAAGTGGGCAATTTGATGGAAAATATCATATTCTTGGTGGAGTGCTAAACCCTCTACTAGGGATTGGACCAGAAGAATTAGATATAGATGGATTTGTAAAAAGAGTTTTAGATGAGTCCATTAAAACGATCATTCTAGCAGTTAACCCATCTGTTGAAGGGGATGCAACTTGCTCTTATTTAAGACAAGTTCTTCCTGATGATGTTGTTGTAGATCGTATTGGATTCGGTATTCCAATGGGTGGATCATTAGAGCATTTAGATGCAATGACCATTACTAAAGCTTTGGAAAACAGAAAAAAACTCTAATGTGAAAGGAGTCACATTTTGAACAAGGATCAGTTCTTATCCTCGATTGAGGATTATTTTGAAAATGTTGTTCAGTTAGATTGGTTAGATGACTTTGCTATAATCTTTGCAAGAAGAGATGGAGTTCCTCTCTATTCTCAATCATCTTTTTCTGATGATATCGAAAAAGACTCTATTGGCGCACTCGTAAGTGGAGTGTGGCAAGCGGCGAGAAGTCTCGTTGACTTTCTTCCTGCCGATGATGAATCCGATATATTTAGACTGAGTTTTGATACTTCTTCTCGCGGTATTTATCTTCTACCTGTTATGCATAAGGGAGATGAATATCAATTGGGAATTATCTATAGGAATATGGTTAATCCTGGGGCCATGAAGTCTAAGCTAAGAATTATTCGCAATGAATTAGAACTTTTCTTGGATGAAGTTTTTAATGGTGAGGAAGAGTCTCTAAAAGAAGATTATCTATTTGAAGACATCACAGATGATGAAATGGATAACCTATTTTCTTTTGGTAACTAAAGGGAGCTAAGATGTCTTTTGTAAATTACAACACAAAAGAAGTGAATTGTAAGATCGTTTATTACGGACCAGGTCTTGGTGGTAAGACGACTAATATTCAATATGTTTATCAGAAAACAAGTGGTGATTCTAAAGGTAAAATGATTACTTTAAATACAGAAAATGAAAGAACTCTATTCTTTGATTTTCTACCTTTAGATCTTGGAGAAATCAGAGGTTTTAAAACAAGATTTCATCTCTATACAGTTCCTGGGCAAGTGTTCTATGAAGCTTCAAGGAAGCTTATTCTTAGAGGTGTTGATGGAATTGTGTTTGTTGCAGATTCTCAAGTAGAAAGAATGGAAGCAAACCTTGAAAGTCTTAGAGGACTTGAGAAAAATTTAATTGAACAAGGTTATGAAATTGAAAAAGTTCCTGTGGTTTTACAATGGAATAAGAGAGATCTTCCAAACGTTGCTTCAATTGAAGATTTGAGAACTAAAATCAATAAGTGGGACTTTCCTGAGTTCGAAGCAAGTGCTGTAACTGGTGAAGGCGTCTTTGAAACACTTAAGAGTATTTCTAAATTAGTTCTTATGAATTTGAAGGGTGGACTTAACTAGTCGAGAAGCCCTAGATACTTAAAAATGATAATATGAGATTCCAATAGAGCTTCTTGGCAATAGAAGCTCGATCTCGTTCCTACCAAATGGTGCCCTTTTAAAATTCCTAAATTTAGTCCATTAAAATAGCTTGGAAATAAAGCATTTTCAGCATCAACTATTCCATCATTAGACTTTGCACTCTTAAAAATTATTTTCGTTAGCATCATCCATAAATGACTTTCATACCAGCTTGCTTCAAAGGCAACTGCTGAGTAGAAAGGATTTTTAGGCAGGGTCTTATGATTCTTTCGAAACCACACTCTTTGATGTGTTGAAGAAAGTGAGTCTTGAAAGGCCTTTGCAAGAATCCCACCTCTTTCGTTAATGAGGTGATAGATTTTTGAATCCTTGAGTTCATGAATCTTACTAATCGTAGAGATGAGCTTATTATTTATATGGTCTGAACCAAGAATAGGACTCGCAACAGCGGAGAATCCAACTACATGGCGATTGGCAAAATCTGAATATCGATTCAAAAACCTTAAACTATCTACACCACCTTTAGAAAAACAAAAAAGCCAAAGCTTCTCATTAGGATTTTCTAAAATATATTGATCCAATTGCTCTTTAATTAATTCACTATTGTGATCACTATCTTTTGAACCGTGAACATCAGCAGCGAAATACTTAACTCCAAGGTTTTCACTCATATGAGCTGCACCTCTTTCAAAGGCCGCTGTTGAAAATATTTCGTTAAAAACTCCCGAAATTAATACCATCGTTATATTAGTTTTTGGAATTCTAAGAGGAGATTTATAGTTCGGGTAGTAATGTTGGAATTCTCTTTCATTATATATAGTCTTGAATATCTCAGAGTGTGAGTATCTCTCATTAAGGGGTATATTATTTATAAGATGATCGAGAATGACCTCTTCTTCTTCAGATCTTGAAGGTTTGTTTCCATCATGTTTGAAGTTCGCATGAGAAATGAGATATCTTAAATAAGAGTGCCCTATCCAAGTACCAGCATTCGTTAGCTGTTTCCCTATATTTAATAAATCTGTTGGAGAGATTCCATTTTTTAAATCAAAAACAGATTCTAGAATTTCATGTGAAGACGTGTGAGCAGCTTTCGCTAAAATTTTCTTATAGCGATCCTTTCTAGCCGTGTGTTGATCAAAGGCCAGTTTAAGGGATGAAAGTTTGTTGCTAAATCTGTCTTTTACGTGAGCATTCATAGTTCAAAGATTTTATAAACTCTCTTTTAAAAAAGAGATGGTAGATGTAAAATTGTTGCATTGATATTATGTGTCGTCAAACAAAGGGGTCTTGGCATGTCATTAGTTGGCGTTATTGGTGGTAGTGGTGTTTATAAACTAGATGGGTTTAATATTGTTAAAGAACATGAAGTAGAAACGCCATTTGGTAAACCAAGCGATAAAGTCTTGGAAGCGCAGGCCGACGGTAAGACATTCTTCTTCCTTCCAAGACATGGAAGAACACATAGCGTACTTCCTCATGAAGTAAATTATAGAGCTAATATATTTGCACTTAAGTCTTTGGGCGTTGATGTTATTGTATCTGTATCAGCGGTAGGTTCATTAAAAGAAGAACATGCTCCAACTCACTTTGTTCTTCCTGATCAATTCATTGATTGGACAAAAGGAAAGAGAGAGAGATCTTTTTTTGGAAATGGAGTTGTTGCACACGTTTCAACTGCTGAACCAATTTGTTTAAATTTACAATCTCGCCTTGCAGAACACTGTGAACAAATTGATGTTGAATACCACAAAGGTGGTAGCTATATTTGTATTGAAGGACCTCAATTTTCTTCTAAAGCAGAATCTGCAATTTATAGAAGTTTTGGTGCAAATGTAATTGGTATGACAAATGTTCCTGAATCATACTTAGCAAAAGAAGCAGGAATTTCTTATGCAACTGTTGCGATGGTTACGGACTATGACTGTTGGAAAGAAGAACATTGTACTGTAGAAGAAATCATGAAAGTTATGCATAAGAATAATTCGACAGCACAAGAACTATTGAAGAGAGTTCTTCCTGATTTATATGCAAGACCAATTGAAGTGATTAAAGAAAACAAGAATGCAATTATGACACCTGTTGAAGCTATGACTGAAGAGCAGAAAAAATGGGTTGAGGTTTTAACTAGATAATGACTTACACAGAACACTACTCCGTTTTAAAGAAAGAATGCATTGATTTTTTAACAGAGAATCAAACTTCTGAACAAAGTGAATTCTTTTATGCCGACTTAACTTTTGGCGGTGGCGGTCATACTTTCGCATTGTTCGAGCAAAATGAAAAAAATAAGCTCGTTTGTTTTGATCAAGACCCTGATGCTCTATCTAACGGTAGAGAAAGAATAAAGAATAGTAACGCTGAAGATCGTATTGAATTAGTTGATTCAAACTTTCGTCATTTCCCAACTTACATTAGAGAGAATAGACAAGATATCTTAGATAAGGGTGGACTTGATGGAGTCTTAATGGATCTAGGTGTTTCAAGTCATCATTTTGATAAAGGTGAACGAGGGTTCTCTTTTAGAGAAGATGCTCCACTTGATATGAGAATGGATGTCGATAATGATGATATTAAAACAGCGGCTGATATTGTTAATCAGTATTCGTTAACTGATCTTGTAAGAATATTTAGAGATTATGGTGAAGAGAAATTTTCACAAAGAATCGCTGAGAAAATAGTTGAGACGAGATTACAGTCTCCTATTCGTACTACAAAAGAATTAGAAAATCTGATTTTTCATTGCTACCCTAAGAAAATGAGACACGGCCGTATTAACCCTGCTACAAAGTGTTTCCAAGCTTTGAGAATTGAGGTTAACGCCGAGCTTGATGTATTAACTGAGTTGTTAGATCAGGTATTGCCTCTTTTAAAAGTTGGTGGGCGAGTTGCTGTTATTAGTTTTCATTCTTTAGAAGACCGTATCGCGAAAGTTAAATTCAAGGCCATGGCAAAGGGTGAAACGCCGTGCGAAATAATTACGAAAAAACCAGTTCTTCCCTCTGATCAGGAAATTTTAGAGAATTCTCGTTCAAGAAGTGCTAAACTAAGAGTACTAGAACGTGTTGAAAGCAAAAAAAGTAAAAATAAATACGCGCATTTAACAAACGATAATTAAGATAAAGCCAAGTTCAAGGAGTGAATATGGCCCAGACTAAGAGAAAAGCTAAGTCTAAATCTAAATCAAAAGCTGAATCTACCATTGGATTAAAGGTTAAGGAGCAGCTTAAAAAAATCTTTCTAAGTTCTCAGGGACTTCCTATTGTTCTGACGATTTCTATTATTGGAATTCTTTTTGTACTCTTTAGAATGAAAGGTGTTGAGCTCAACTATAAGATTACGAGTTTAAACAAAGATATTGAGAAAGTTGTTGTCGAGGGCAAAGAGCTCAAGGCACAAAAAGCAAGATTGCTTTCGATTAAAAGCCTAACAAAAATGGCAAGAAAGTATAATCTAAGCGAGCCTAAGCAACATCAAATTATAGTAATACCGTAGGCCTATGAATAAAGATAAGAAGATTGTCCATTTTGTTTTTGCAGGATTTGTCCTAGCTTTTGCTGTTGTTGCGGGAAAAGCATTTAAAGTTCAAGTTCTGGATAAAGAGAAGTTAATTTCTCGTGCTAAAAGACAGTTCTTTCGTGAAAGAAAGGTTTATCCTAAGCGCGGAAATATCTATGACAGAAATGGAAATCCTCTAGCGATCAACATTCAAACTTATTCATTGTTTACAATTCCTAAAAATATTAAAAATCCAAAAGCTGAGTTCAAGAAACTAGCTCGTATCCTCCCCGATATGAGTTACAAAGAAATCTTGGATAGGGTGTCTGATAGAAAAAGATTTACTTGGCTTGGAAGAAAACTAACTCTCTCTGAAGAGCAAGTAACTAAGATAAAAGATCTTAATGGAATATACCTAGAAGCTGTTCCAAAAAGGTTTTATCCTAACCACGAACTTTTCGCCCAAGGCTTAGGTTTTGTTGGTGTCGATAACGTAGGACTCTCTGGTGTGGAATACGAATTCGATACTCAACTACGTGGTGAGCCGAAGATCATGAAATATATTATCGATAGAAAGGGACGCCCTGTTCGTTACGAAAGTACCGAAATAGGAGATAGAGCTCAGGATATCGTTCTTTCAATTGATAAAGATATTCAAGCAATCGCTGAGAAATCGATTAAAGAGGCAGTTGAAAAAGCTGAGGCCTTTCGTGGTGGAATTGGTGTGATGAATGCTCACACAGGAGAGATTCTGGCCATGGCCAACTACCCTACTTTTGATCCAAATGAACCAGGAAAGTACCCTTCAAATACGCGTAAACTTCCATTTGTAAGTGATCCATTTGAACCGGGATCGACATTTAAAATCTTCACTGTTGCTAGTGCTCTTGAAAATAATATTGCAAAGCCTGAGACAAATTATTACTGCGAGAAAGGTCAGTTAAAAGTTGAAGACCATATCATCTCTGAAGCGGAATCGAAAAAGAAGTTCGAATGGTTAAGTGTTGATGAAATTATTCGTTACAGCTCAAATGTTGGTACAACAAAAATTGCCTTTGATCTTAAATATCCTAAGCTCAAAAAGACTCTAAAAGACTTTAAATTTGGCGATAAAACAAATATTGAAATTCCAGCAGAATCAAGAGGTATCTTTACAGATGAAGATAATGTGAGACCTCTGAGTCTGAGTAATATTAGTTTTGGTCAAGGTGTTGCTACAACTGGAATTCAGATGCTGGCAGCTTACTCTGCCATCGCAAATGGTGGACAGTATATAAAGCCAACAATCTTCAAACGTAAGCCTTCTGAAGTTATAAAGAAAGAACGAGTAGTTTCAGAAAAAACAGCGAAAGAGCTGACGAAGATGCTCATTAATGCTGTAGAAGATGGAACAGGAGCAAGAGCGAAGGTTCCTTATTTTACGATTGCAGGTAAAACCAGTACTGCACAAAGAAGTGATAGCTCGGGTCGATACAATGGTTATATTCCAGGGTTTCTAGGATATCCTGTTGGCGTAAATAATCCATTTGTTATTTACGTTTATGTTGATAAGCCTGCGCGCGGAAAAATTTATTACGGAAGTTATGTGGCCGGTCCAGTTTTCAAGAAAGTCGCACAATACATTCTTTATAAGAATAAAGAGTTCTCTAACCTAGCAGTAAATGACGATTATAGAAATAGTAAGGCATTTGATACAGTTAAAGTGAAACATTCATCAACGAGAATTGTTGGTCAAGGCTTAGTTCCTAACTTCATTGGACTAGACAAGAAATCAGCAAATCGTCTCGCAACCAAACTCAAAATAGATGTAAATCATAGAGGGATTGGTGTTGTAGTCGATCAGTTACCTAAGGTTGGAGAACAAATTGACGAGCATGCGAGTGTTAAGTTAATTTATTCCCCACCAAGTTATGAATAAAATAGAACTATTAGATATATTAAACTCCTACATCGTTACCAAACAGCTTAATGATAATAAGTTGTTATCTGGTGCAACAACCAATATCGAACAAGCTAGCGATAAAGATATCGTCTTTTATTTTCTACATGAAAATGAAAAGGCCGAGGCTGCTCTCGCTAAAAGACTTGAATTTGCAAACCCGGGAATAATCATTACCAATAGGGATTCTCGTATTTATAAAAAACGAGATCGACTTATTGTAAGCGACTTTCTTGAATCGCAGCGACTTATTGCTGATGCTCTTTACCCTAATCACAATAAGTTAAAAATTGTTGGTGTAACAGGAACGAATGGTAAAACGACAACTGTAAATCTAGCCGTTCAACTTGCTAAACAGGCAGGCAAGAAAGCTTTCTCTATAGGAACGTTAGGTGTCTATGACGAAGATAAAGAGATTTATCCTACGCCTAATGCAACGACACCTTCATATTTAGAGCTTAGAAAAATAATTCACCACTTTCAGGAAAGTTATGACTTCATTTTTATGGAAATAAGTTCACACGCCCTTGTTCAAAAAAGACTTTATGATCAAAAGATTGTCGCTGCGGGTTGGACTAGCTTTTCGCAAGATCACTTGGACTATCATAAAGATATTGATGATTATTTTGAGGCTAAAACTCTCATAAGAGATTTAATGGAAAAGAACGAACCAATATATATTCCTTTCCATGAAAAGGAATTACAGAAAAGATTAAAGAATAAGAAAGTAAAATATAAAAATATTGAAGCGAAAGATCTAAATCGTTCAAGTGTGCCAGCGTCTTTTAAACCACTTTTTAATTATAATAACCTTTCACTTGCTAAAACATTAGTAACAAAGATAACGGGCTTTGAGTCTTTTGATTTAGAAAAGTTAAAACTTCCAAAGGGAAGATTTTCAACTTATAGAGTAGGTGAATGTTTATTTGTTATAGACTATGCCCACACTCCAGATGCCTTAGTGAATATTTGCTCTTCAATTAAAGAAGCGTTTCCAAAATCAAAACTAATTACAGTCTTTGGTTGTGGTGGAGATCGAGACAGAACAAAGAGACCCTTGATGGGAAAAGCTGCATGTGAGTATTCTGATGTTACAATCGTAACAACAGATAATCCACGTTTTGAAGACCCAGAGAAAATTATAGAAGATGTTATTCCTGGATTAGATAAAAACTATCACCTTGTGACTAAAAGAGAGGAAGCCATCAAGAAGGCATTTGATCTTGTTGAAGGTGAGACGATTGTACTCATTGCAGGCAAAGGGCATGAAGAGTACCAAGATATTATGGGTACTAAAATTGATTTTAGCGACTTTGATGTCGTAGAAAAAATAAAAAGAGGACATAATGTTTAGAAACCGTTTAGTAGATGAACTACAAAATGAAATCGTAGAACATTATAATAAGCAACCATCCCAAGAGCTTGAGCTATGCAGTGATTCAAGAAAATTTGAAAATGCAATGGCATTTATCGCAATCAAGGGGCCTAGTTTTGATGGTGCAAAGTTTATCTTTTCTGTACTCGATAAAGGTTGCCCTTTTGCTATTGTAAATAAAGACTCACTTTCTAGTGAAGAACTTAAAAAAATAAAGTCTCAATATACAGAAACTGAATTTCTTGTCGTAAAAAACACAATTGATTTTTTACAAAAGCTAGCTGTCGCCAGAAGAGATGAATGGGTTGAGCAAGGCGGACGCATAATCGGAATTACCGGCTCTAACGGTAAGACGACGACGAAAGAGATGATTTATTTTCTTTTAGATTATCTTTTTCCAAAGAAAGTTTTGAAGACAAAAGGAAATTTAAATAACCATCTAGGAGTTCCATTTACTTTACTAGATTTAGAAGATTCCCAAGAGTATGCTATTGTAGAGATGGGAACAAATCACCCTGGTGAAATTGGTGCTCTTTGCGAACTCTCGAAACCTCATCATGGAATCATTACAAGTATTGGAAAGGCTCACTTAGAATTCTTCGAAAGTATTGATAATATTCTTATAGAGAAATCTGCGCTTTTCAATTTTGTAAGAGATAACGGATTTGAAGGACATCAATTTCTCTTAAATTCGCTTGATAAAAAACTAGAGCAACTTCAAGCATTCGAAGGTTGTATCGATTTAGGTCGTGATTATTCGTACATCTTATCTAATGGTAAAATCGTTGTTTCTAGTGAGTCAGGTGATTGGATTTTTGAAAATCAGTTCTTAAAAGAAGAATACAATATTCAAAATCTCGTCGCTGCTGCACTTTTGATTGATCAACTCTTTCCAAGTAGAAGAGTTGAACTGACAGAGGCAATCTCAAATTTTCAAATGCCTAAGCTCAATAGATCTGAGTGGATCATTGATGGCAATAAGAAGATCTTTCTTGATGCTTATAATGCTAATCCAACGTCTATGGAAAAAGCTTTGGACTCATTTTCTAAAACATTGAGCAAAGAACAAGTAGCATTTGAAGATGCTTTGATTGTGTTGGGGGATATGAAAGAACTAGGCCCCGATGCTTGTGAGCTTCATAAGGAACTTGGACAATTTTCAAGAAAACTTGGTTTCAAAAAAGCGCTTTTCATTGGCGCACACTGTAAAGACTATGCTGAAGGATTTGGTTTTGATGGTGCTGTGTGTTGCGACAATGTTGCTGAGGCTAAAATTCAATGGAATGAACAATACAAAACATGTCAGTATTTTTTTCTAAAGGCCAGCCGCTCTTTACAACTTGAGTCAATCCTAGATATAAAATAGGACTGGATAAAAATAAATCAATCCACCGGATGGGCCATGTTATATCATTTTTTATATCCTCTAAGTCAGGAAATTTCTGCATTTAATATATTTCGCTATATTACTTTTCGCTCTTTTGCTGCTTTTCTTATTGCGACGATCGTCTCTATTGTTTGGGGGCAGGTCTTTATTAACTTCATGAAGAAAAAGCAATTTGGACAAGTCGTAAGAGATGATGGTCCTGAGAGCCATTTCAAAAAAGCTGGAACACCAACTATGGGTGGTGTCTTTATTATTGGAAGTATTATTTTAACACTTCTTTTCACAGCTAATTTTAATTCGAAGCCATTACTTATAACTCTTGGCGTAATGCTATCGTACTTTGTTCTTGGTTTTCTTGATGACTATTTAAAGGTCCTCAAAAAGAACACTGATGGTGTCTCTGCGAAGGGAAAGCTTCTGTGGCAATTTGCAACGGCCATTATCGCAGGGTGGATTGGTGTAAAGTATGGAGTCATTGATACTGAGCTGTACTCACCTTTTTTGAAAGATTCAATTATCAATCTTCATACTATCTATATTTTATTTGTAGCCTTTGTGATTGTTGGATCGAGTAATGCGGTTAATTTAACTGATGGTCTTGATGGTCTAGCAATTGGACCGATTGTAACAAGTGCAGCAACACTTGGGATTATTGCTTACGCTACTGGTCACAAAGAGATTAGTGAGTATTTGTTTATTCCATATATTGAAAGTGCCGGTGAGTTAACAGTTCTAGCAGCAAGTATTGTTGGTGCAGGTGTTGGCTTTCTTTGGTATAACTCTTATCCAGCACAAATCTTCATGGGTGATGTTGGGTCACTTTCTTTAGGTGGAGCGCTTGGTACTTTTGCCGTAATGACTAAGAATGAATTACTCTTTGTTGTTATTGGTGGGATTTTTGTAGTAGAAGCTGTCTCAGTTATACTGCAAGTTGGATCATATAAATTAAGAAAGAAGAGAATATTCAAGATGGCTCCAATTCACCATCACTTTGAGCTCAAGGGGTGGCCTGAGCCGAAAGTAATCGTTAGGTTTTGGATCATCAGTATCTTCTTAGCAATTTTATCTATAGCCACTCTGAAAATGAGGTAGTCATAAATGGAAAGATTTACAGGAAAAAAAGTTTTAATCGTTGGTATTGGAAAAACGGGTTTTAAGCTACTCAACTTTTTTAATAAGCTTGAGTGCGAAATCAAAGTTACTGATATTAAGCCAATCTTTGATTTAAACAAAGCAGTTAAAAAACTTAAGAAAGTTAGACCAGCTCCTCAGATGACTTTTGGAGAGCACAGGGATGAAGACTTCCTTGAAGCAGACGTTGTTATTTATTCAGCTTCAGTTGATCCAGACCTTCCTCAGCTAGAACTAGCAAGACAACATGGTAAAGAAGTTTACTCTGAATTTGCACTTGGTAACCTTCTCTGTAAAAAGCCTATCGTTGCTGTTTGCGGAAGCTACGGAAGAACGACTGTTGCCCACATGATTGGATACACTCTAAAACTTGAGGGGAAAGGTGTTTTTATTGGTGGAACTTCTGAAAGTCCATTCATTGAATATGCAATGTTAGCAAATACAGATGAAATTGATTACGTTGTCATTGAAGTTTCAGCATCTCAAATGAGAAAACTAACTGACTTTCACCCAAAGCTTGTTGTTTTCACAAATATTTCTGAAAATTACCCAGAGAAGCAATTTAAGTCAGTTGGTGAGTATATTGAAACTAAGCTTAGTATCATTAAAGCGCTCTCACCTGATGATGTTCTTGTTTGTAACTTTGATAAGCTTGCAAATAACACGTTCTTTAAGAACGCAAATTGCCAGACTTACTGGTATTCAAGAAAGTCTTTCGTGAAAATGGGTGTTATGAATGAAATTCAAGGAACACACTTCCACGAGAGAAGAATTCACTCGAATATATACTGCCACTCTGAATTCAAAGTTAATAATATGAGAATTGTTGGTCAGAACAACAGAGAGAACCTATTAGCTGCAATCACAGCATGTAAGGCCCTTGAAGTTTCTGATAAATCGATTCAGACATGTGTTGAGAAGTTCCCAGGGATTCCTCACAGACTTGAGTTCTTAATGGAAAAAAATGGAGTTTCTTTCTATAACGATTCTAAAGCTGAGTCGATGAAAGATCTTTGTGAAACATTAACAGCTTTCAAGACACCGGTAATTCTAATTGCTGGTGGTAAAGACATTGAAGACTTTGATTACGAACCGTATTCACATGATATCGTTGAAGGAACGAGAGTTATCGTTCTAGTAGGTGAGTGTAAAGAAAGAATGAACAGAGCTTTAGATGCACACAACCAAACATTTATCGTTGGGTCATTTGAAGAGTCAGTTCTCTTTGCTTATCAAAAGTCGAGAACGGGAGATACGATTCTCTTGTCTCCAGGTAATGAGGCCACAGACTTCTTCAGAGATTACGAAGAGCGTGGAAATTACTTTAAAAAACTAGTTTACCAATTATAATTAAAGGCCGCGAAAGCGGCCTTTGCTTTTTGGTGAATCAGTGATTATCATTTAATATGCGCGACAGGAAGTAAGTGCTAAAAGCCGATTAAAATATAAGGAAGTATTTTATGCTCGATTCGAGACCATCTTCTAAAACATCTCAGTATTTCATAATGACTCTAAGTGCCATCGTCTTAGTTGGAATCATTATGGTTTATTCTTCTAGTTATATGTATGCAAAAGAGAAGTTTGGAACTTCGCTTCACTATGTTTTAAGACAACTTCTCTTTCTTATCTTTTCTGTTGGAATTTGTTTTGTCATTGCTAAGTCAAAGTTTAGATTTTGGTACAAGTACAGCTACTACCTCAATATGGTAGCAAGTGGATTTGTTGCCCTCACCTTCATTCCTGGCCTCGGTCCCGTTGTTAAAGGTGCCAACAGATGGATAAAGCTTGGACCTTTTTCACTCCAGCCTGGTGAATTTGTAAAATACACAATTCTTTTAAGTTCTCTTTATTACTTCGAGAATTTTTCAAGAATTGATCAAAAACAGAAAATTAAGCACGGACTAAGTTTACTGATTCCTCTTGCCTTACTTGTTTTACAGCCTGACTTTGGGACATTCTCTATTTGCTTTGGTGTTATGGCCTTTGCATGCTTTTTGAGTTCATTTCCAAGAAAGTGGTTCTACAGTCTCGCAGGGGCAGGTCTCGTTTCTGGAGGCTTTATTCTCGTTTCGCAACCCTACCGAGTAAGAAGACTTCTCGCCTTCTTAGACCCATGGAAAAATGCTCAAGGCAGTGGATTTCAAGTTATCCAGTCATGGATTGGTTTTGCAAATGGTGGATTCTTTGGAAAGGGTCCTGGAAATTCTATTGAGAAACTTTTTTATCTTCCAGAAGCTCATAATGACTTTATCTTTTCAGTGATTGGAGAAGAGCTTGGTTTCATTGGCGTCTTTCTTATTATATGTCTCTTTTTGGCCATGATCTATTTTGGATTCAAAATGGCGATGGAAGCCCAGTCGAGAATTTCTTACTTAATTATCACTTCCCTTGTCTTCGCAGTAGGACTTCAATCGCTGTTAAATATGGGTGTCGTTCTAGGTCTTCTTCCAACAAAGGGACTCAATTTACCTTTTATCAGTTATGGAGGTTCGTCACTTATGGCCAACTTCTTTGCGATTGGTCTTATTTTATCCTCAACAAAAAGAGTTAATATCGATACTAATCAAGGGCATGAAATGAATAAACCATCGAGTGAATTTCGTGACAGAATGCGCTTTCAGGGTGTAAGAAAAGAAGTTCATATTAATTAAAGCTTGGAGTGTTTTCATGCTTACGATTCGTCAAAATGTAAAAATCCATTTTATTGGAATTGGTGGTATTGGAATGAGCGGTATCGCTGAGGTTTTATTATCTCTAGGATACAAGGTTTCTGGTTCTGATATTTCTGAATCGACAAATGTTGTTAAATTGAAAAATCTTGGTGCTGAAGTTTATGTTGGTCACCATGAAGATAATTTAAAAGATGTTACTGTTCTTGTTTATAGTTCGGCAATTGATGAGACAAACCCTGAAATCAAAAAGGCCAAGGAATTTAATATTCCAATCATGAGAAGAGCCGAGATGTTAGCAGAACTCATGCGACTTAAGCATGGTCTTGCTATTGCTGGAACTCACGGAAAAACAACTACGACGAGTTTTCTTGCGACAATTCTTCAGGAAAGTGACTTTGATCCAACCTATATAATTGGTGGGATTGTTAAGAACCTAAATGGTCATGCAAAAGTTGGAAAGGGAAACTTTCTTGTTGCTGAAGCTGACGAGTCAGATGGATCATTTCTTCTTCTTAACCCAATCATGTCAGTTGTTACGAATATTGATAACGACCACCTTGATCATTATGGAAGCGAAGAGAATCTTCTATCTGCTTTTGAGGAATTCACAAATAAGGTTCCTTTTTATGGCGTTTGTGCTCTCAACGCTCACGATGAAAAGCTAATGAAGATTAAGCAGCGTATGAAAAAACCTTCTGTCACTTTTGGAACAGAAGAAGTTGAAGCGGACTTTGTTGCAAAGAATATTGTTCAAAAAGATTTTGGATCTGAATATGAACTTATTTTCGAAGGGAATAAAGTTTGTGACATTGAAATCAATCTACCTGGTCAACATAATATCTTAAACTCTCTTGGGGCAATTTCTCTGGCCTACAATATGGGAGTTTCATTTGATAAAATTAAGAACTCAATTTGTAAGTTTGATGGTGTCGGTAGGCGTTTTCAATTACTTCATAAAGGTGAATCCGTAGAAGTTATTGATGACTATGCTCACCACCCAACCGAAATCGCTACAACTTTAAAGACTCTCAAAGATACAAGAAAAGATAAAAAAGTTGTCTGTGTTTTCGAACCTCATAGATATACGAGAACAAGAGACTGTTGGAATGCATTTTTACACTGCTTTAATTATGCAGATGAACTTTATATCACTCCTATTTATCCAGCTAGTGAAAAACAGATTCCTGGGATTACAGCAGATAGATTGATTGATGATATCAACAAGCTTCACCCATCGTTTGCGCAAAAACTAGACTCAACAAATGACATTGAAAAATTAGCAGAGGATTTTATTAGTTCTAAGGACTCTGTTACCATTGTTACTTTGGGAGCGGGTTCAATTGGGCGTATCACTAAGGAATGGGCCGAAAAGAAATGAGTTTAAAAGAAGCGTTAAGTAATATTGATGGTGTTGAGTTTACTGAACAAGCAGACTTAACAAAATTTTCTACGATGAGACTCGTTGCTTACGGTGACCTGATTGTCGTTGAATCAAAAGAAGCGCTTATTGAAGTTCAAAAAATATTAAACTCAATGAAACTCAATTCTAGAATTGTTGGAATGGGTGCCAATCAATTACTTCCAAAAGGAAGTAAACTTCCCTACCTCGTTCTTAAATTTCCATTTGATAAAAGCGAACTAGAATCACCTAAGGAAGAGTACACTTTTCCTGCAAGTGTTAGATTAAGTACCTTAACGGCTCATGCTGCTAAGTTTGGTCTTCAAGGTTGGGAGTCTTTCACAGGTATTCCTGCTTCTATCGGTGGAGCTGTCGTTATGAATGCGGGGACAAATTTAGGCGAAATTGGCCCTCTCATTACTGAAGTGTCATTGATTAGAAGTAACGGTGAAGATGTTACGATAAAGCCAGATGAGAAATCATTTGAATATAGAAAATCACACATCGTGTGCAAGGGAGATGTCATTTACCAGGTGAAGATGAAGCATCTTGGAATAAATGAAGGCATCAAAGATAAGATTAAAAATTACCTCGAGTTAAGAAATAAAACACAGCCTTTAAAAGAAAAAACATGTGGTTGCGTCTTTAAAAACAGTGTTGGTGAGTTAACTTGCAGGGCCGGAATGTTTATTGATATAATGGGGCTTAAGGGACTTACACATAACGGAATAAGAGTAAGTAACAAGCATGCTAACTTTATGGAAAACTTTGGATCTGCTAGTTACGAAGATATCCTAGAGTTAATTAAGTTAGTGAAATTCGAACTAAAACTTCATTATGGAGTTGATTTTGAAACGGAAGTCAAAATTGATTAATTTAAAAAGCGCGATTCAATATTCTACACTTTTTGGAACACTTATTTTTTCAGCTTATTCACAAGCGAAGATTGCTGATAAAAGAGATGAAGTTAAATATCGAACTTCATTTGGAAAGTGCCCTTCACGCGCGGCTGGGACTTTGACTTTGCAGTTGATGAAAAACTTTGAACTAAATGGTTCAATGAAAGATCTTAAAGTTAAAATCTTAAAAGAGAAATTAGCGGAAAAACACTTTATTTCCAGCTATAAAATTAAATACGATCCATTAAAAAAGTTCCTTCAATTTAATTTTGATTGTCCCGAGCCATTGATGAAAGTTCAAATTTATAAAAGCAATGGACTTGAATCATATGAAGCTATCCTAGTTGAAAATGGGCAATTATTTGATCCAACTTATGAAGTATTATTGCGATCAGAGAAAAAATTAAGCTACGATCTACCTTTCTTAGCACTACCTGTTGGTGAAATGGAAGAAGAAGTACAGGAGCAAATTACAAGACTAGTAAGAGATATGGATCTCAAGTTTAGAAAAAAACTATCTGAAGTAATCGTTAATGAAAACAAAGAATTAACGATGATTCTTTCTATCAAAGGCCACCCTTCAAGCGTCTTCATGGGACCAGAACAATGGGAAGATAAGGTACAAAAGTTGAGGAAAATAGTCTCCTATATGGAAGGCAATAAGAAGATTCCTGCAATTATAAACCTTACAAATCCCAAAAAAGTTGTTGTCAAGTTTAAATAGGCATCCTAGAATTTTCTTAATAGTCTATATTCGGCAAGAATTTCCTGCCTAATATAGAAGATTTAATGGATTAGATCTTTAACAGTGAGAAAGGAATCTCATGAGCGAAAAGAATGTCATTGTAGGACTTGACGTTGGAACAACAAAAGTCTGCACTATTGTAGGAATCAAAAACACTAACTCTGAATTAGAGATTATCGGTATTGGTACGCATCCAAGCTACGGTCTCAAAAAAGGCTCTGTCGTTAATATCGACAAGACGGTTAAGTCTATTCAGAACTCACTTGAAGAAGCTCGCCTTATGGCCGGTGTTGATATCAGTAGCGCCACGATTGGAGTTGCTGGAAGTCACATCTATAGCTTTAACAGTTCAGGTGTTGTTGCTATCAAGGGAAAGGAAATAACAGAGCAAGATGTAGATCGAGTTCTAGAAGCTGCTAAGGCAGTTGTTATTCCAAGCGATAGAGAAATTCTTCATGTAATTCCACAAGAATATAGAGTTGATAACACACCAGGGATTAAGAACCCTGTTGGAATGTGTGGAGTTCGCTTAGAGGCCCACGTTCATATTGTTACTGGATCAATTTCTTTGATTCAAAACTTAGTCAAATGTGTAGAGCAAACAGGTGTTCGTGCAGAACATGTTACTCTTCAGCCAATCGCTTCATCTGAATCATGTTTAACACCAGAAGAAATGGAAATGGGAGTTATCCTCGTTGATATCGGTGGTGGAACGACAGACGTAGCAGTATGGAAAGAGGGATCTCTTATTCACTCTCAAATTATACCTGTGGGTGGAAACCATTTTACAAATGACTTAGCTGTGGCACTTAAAATACCTCATGCTGAAGCTGAGAGAATTAAAATTAACCACGGATCAGTTCTTGCTGAACAGTTAAATCAATCAGCGCATATCACAGTTCAAGGTCTTCCTGGTACAAAGCCAAGAGAAGTTCAACTCAGTCTTGTTGCAAAAGTTCTTGGAGCAAGAGCTGAAGAGCTATTCGATATCATTAACAAAATTATAGCTGAAAAAAGATTGGATAAAGAAATCACTGGTGGTGTTGTCTTAACGGGCGGAGGAGCCTTGATTAAGGGAATGCCGGAACTTGGTGAATATCTTTTATCTAGGGCCACTAAAGTTGGATATCCTCACCCATTTGGTGGAATGACAAATATTATGCAGAATCCAAAGTACTCAACTGTTTTAGGACTTCTACTAGAAGCAAACAAGAGAAACGAAGGATCTGTGTATGAAGAAGAGGAAATTGGCAACCAGACGGATCTGGTTGGTCGTTTAAGTGATTCACTACGATCAGTGTTCAAGGAAATTTTTTAATAAAGGGGGAACGCCATGTTCGAAATTTCTGAAAATGAAAATCAAATTGTACCAGAAGGTGCGAAAATTAGAGTAATCGGTGTCGGTGGCGGTGGTTGTAATGCCGTTAACACAATGATCAAGTCTGGACTTTCTGGAGTTGAATACATTGTTGCAAACACAGATTCTCAAGCTCTTAATGTAAACCTTGCTCCAGTTAAAATCCAACTTGGTGCTGAGATCACAAAAGGTCTTGGAGCTGGTGCTAATCCTGAAGTTGGTAGAAAATCAGCTTTAGATGAATATGAACAACTAAGTGAAGTTCTTGAAGGTTCTGATATGGTTTTCATCACTGCCGGAATGGGTGGTGGTACAGGTACTGGTGCAGCACCTGTGATAGCAAAACTTGCTAAGGAACTTGGAGCATTAACTGTAGGTGTTGTAACAAAGCCATTCTTCTTCGAAGGAAAGAAGAGAATGAGACAAGCAACTAAGGGAATCGAAACTCTTGAAGAGAATGTTGATTCACTTATTACTATTCCTAACCAAAGACTATTATACCTTGCAGGAGAAAGTCTTTCTCTAGTAGATACATTTAAAAAAGCTGACGAAGTTCTTTTAAATGCTGTTAGAGGTATTTCAGATCTAATCAATACAACTGGTAATATCAACGCTGACTTCGCTGACGTTTGTACTGTTATGGCGAATAAAGGTTTAGCTCTTATGGGAACTGGTGTTTGTGCTGGTCCGGATAGAGCAATTAAAGCTGCAACTGAAGCAATTAGCTCTCCACTTCTTGAAGATATTTCAATTGATGGAGCGACTGGAATTATCGTTAACATCACAGGTTCAGAATCTCTGACTATGCACGAGGTTAATGAAGCTGTAATGCTAATCATGGAAGCTGCTGATGAAGATGCTGAAGTAATCTTTGGTCAAGCAATTGATGAAAATCTAGAAGATAATATTAAAGTTACTGTTGTTGCTACTGGTCTTGGCGGAAGCAAAGAAAGAAAGATCGAAGCTCCAATGCAACAGCAACCAATGATGACTGAGCAAAGAATGGAGAGACCTGTTATGCAAGCAGCTCCACAAGTTCAGCCACAAATGCAATCATATGAGCGACCAGTAGCTCAGCAACATGTTCAACACGAAGTTAAAGCTCAACAAACTGTAGACGAATTTCTAGCAGGTGGGGAAACTGTTGAAGCGCAAAGACCAGTTCAGCATGTAGAAGAAAGAAGTTTTAACCAAGCTCCAGTTCAAGAAAACACTTGGACACAAAATGTAGAAGCTGAAGTTGAATCTAACTTTCAAAACGTAGAGCCACAAAGAGAAGAACAAGTTTCTCCTCTTATGCAATCAATTAAAGATGCAGCAACAAGATATGAAAGTACTAAAACAGTAGATAACCAAAATACTGAAATGATGCACACATCAATGAATCCAGGTACAGCAAGTACTCAAAGACATTCTGACAATTCAATGAATAGAGCGAAGTCTATTGCTGAAAAACTAGGATTTGTAAACTTTGATGAAGATGAACTCGATACTCCGACTTACCTTAGAAAAGAGGAAAGTAAAGAGCAAGAGTTTCAAAGACCTGTGAATAACGAACTTCAATAAGTTCCTATTGGGTTCCCCCAACTCAATATAAGCGCCCCTGAGCTAGTGCAACACGGGGCGCTTTTTTTTTACTCTTCTTCCAATTCTTCTGTATCTTCAATAACAACATTTTTCAATTTATCATTGAACGATTGGGCCATCATCGTAACAAAACGATTTAAGTACTTGAATGTGTCATCTTGAAATGATTCGGGACATTCGATTAATAATTTTGAATTATTATACTGAACATTAGTTAGGAAAAGGCGGAAAGGACCATTTTCTAGAACTTTCCAAGAAAGAGAGTATTTGTCTCTTGGAAATCCACCATTACCAAATTTGTCATTCGCCTTTTCTGGTATAAGCTCAGAAATTAAAACATCAAACTCAGCCGCAACACCACTGTCACGAAGCTCTCTTTCAATATTCAAAATTTCTCTTGCCGCTTTTGATTTGATTGCTTTTTTTGGCGCTTCTTTTTCCATGATTTCATTCATCATGTTTTGAAGTTGATCTTTATTCACTTTTAAAACCTTTTAATCGTTCTTCGAGATCTTTTGAGTCACTATCTTTAACATGAAGTTGAACATATGTCTCAATATAGTCGTTATCAACGTTTATCTTGTATTCATTTAAAATGTAGCTTGGTGTCTGTTCTTGGTCCCATAATTTCTTTTTAAAATTATATATGTAAACTCCAGCCTCGGGTGTATCTGCTGTTGTGAGTTGGTTAGTTATTGGAACCCATTTATGATCGATATATAACTGAAAGTGTTCAGGACATAAATGAAGCTTGTCTATCTCTTTAATACATTTTTGACAGAACTCATGTTCGCAAATTGAACAAACTCCAGCACTTTGAATCAAAGTATGGTTCTTACAAAATCCAGTACTAGCAGTTGGGCCTGGAGTTTGAAATGTATTACTAATTTCTCGCGCTGACTTTTTCCATTCTGGTTCGTCATTAGTTGTCGATAAAGTGACTGGGTTTAAATCTGTAGTCGATAAATGTTTTTTGCATTCAGGTCTATTCTTGAAAAGGTAATAGACGACTAAGCCTACCAATGTAAGTAGGAGTAGCATTGTAATAACAATTAATACGACAAGAAGTAGTACAACTTTTTCATTTGAGATATCCATAATTAAATTATACTAGTGTGGAATTAGTTTACAAGCTTAAACGAAGTGTACTGTTGTTATGGGCTTGTATCCAAGAATATTATTGAAGTATCGACGTGTCTCGATGCGGATTTCTTCTTGAGTCTTCTCTATAAGTTTAATCTTTCTATCCTTTAACGAAGTCTTTAGAAATTCTTCAAAACTCTCTTTGTGATTATCAATAAATAGAGGCAGACCCATGAAATCGACGTTTATCTGTGGTCTTCTCTTTGCTAATGAGTCTTTATTGATGGAGATAAAAATAGCACCATTACAAGCAAGCTTTCTACGCTCAGAGATTTTTGTTTTTTCGATAACAAGATAATTTCCATGTATTAAAAGTGGTTCAGGAGAATCCTTTACTTGTTCAATTTTTACTTTGTTATTGTCAAAAATAACTTTGTCAAAGTTCTTAAGGGTGATTGGCTTTGTTTTTGGGAATTTGTCTTTGATCCAATCCACATGCTTGTGTATGAATGCAGTCTCTCCATGGATAGGAATTGCTATGTTCGGATCAAATTTAGAATAAAGTATTTCTAAATCTCTTTTTCCTGGATGCCCTGAAACATGAATATTCGCATCTGCTACAGTGATGGCCTTTGCATTAAAGCTATAAATTGAATTAAGAAGAAGTGAAATTTTCTTCTCATTCCCAGGAATTGATTTAGAGCTCAAAATAAATGTATCATTTTGATTTATTTTGAAACGGCTATCCTCTCCAATGGCAACTCTACGAAAAGAGCCTTTGAAGTCACCTTGGCAACCAGTAAGAAGAACGATCAGTTTTTTGTCATTGGGATCAATTGAATCAACATCTCTAAGAACTGAAGTGTCGGTAATTATCCCCGCTTCAATAGCACTATCAATGTAAGAGATCATTGATCTTCCATGAGGAACAACTCTTCGACCTAGTTTCTTCGCAAGATCTAAAATTGTTTTAATTCTAAAAATATTAGAGGCAAACGTTGTTACAAATAGTCTTTCATTAGAGTTTTTTATGATCGACTCAAAATCAGAGATTAAACTTTCTTCGCTAGGCGTTTTAAGATTATTACTTAAAATATTTGTACTATCAGCAAGAAGAATTTTTGTTTTACCTTTTGAGTAAGAAAGAAGCTTTTCGAAATCAAAATCAGGTTCATAAATTGGTTTTTCATCTATTTTAAAATCCGAAACAAGAAAGAGTGATTTGTCTTCATTGTTAACAAGAATACCGTAGGTATCAGGAATAGAATGATTAACTTGGATTGGAATAATAGTTGTATCATCTAACTCTATTTTCGAATCTCTTTTATAAACATGGACTTTCTTACTTAGTTTTTTACGAGCGAGCTTTTTTTCGATTAATAGTTTTGCAAACTCTGGGGCCCAAACTTCAATCTGTGGATAAGATTCAAGAAAGTGAACAATAGCACCAATATGGTCTTCATGCCCATGTGTTATGATTAATTTTGTAGGTTTATCTTCTACAAAGCTCAAGTCAGGAATGAGGTAGTTTAAGTCAAAAAAATCCTCGTAAGGAAATAGAATTCCACAATCAATTAAAAAACAATCTTTCTTCGTTTTAATCAATGTTGAGTTTGATCCAATCTGACCAACACCACCAATAGGTCTAATTTCTAACAAGTTTTAAGCATCCTTAACGTTTAATTCAGAATTCTCATAATTAAGATGACTTCTTTCTAACTTGTGATCCCTAGTTCTGTCAAAGCAGAGTTCTCTTACTTTCGCACTGAGGATGGATGCCGCAATATCAGTTTCTTCACCAACAACAAAATCAGCATGCTGTCTTTGTGGATCTAGATATTTTTGGTACATAGGGCGAACTGTTTCATAATATTGCTCGATAACCGATTCAACAGAGCGTCCTCTCTCCTTTACGTCTCTGTTCATTCTTCGCGCAAAACGAATATCTGAATCAACGTGGAGAAAAGATCTGATATCAAGCAAGTTTCTAATCTCTTGATCAAAAAGAGTAAAAATCCCTTCAAATAGGATAATGTCTGTTGCTTTTATCTTAACTGTCTCACTTAAACGGCTAGACGTTTTAAAATCGTAGACTGGAGCTTCTATGTCTTTTCCCTCTTTCAACTGACTTAAATGAGTTCTAAGTAATTCCCAGTCAAATGCACCAGGATGGTCATAGTTAGGTTTACCTTTGCAGGTAAAAAACTCTTTTGGTTGCTCTGGGAGATAGTAAGAATCCATGTGTAAAATTGGTAATTCAAAATCGCATTGCTTTTGAAGTTTTTTGGCAAACGTTGTCTTTCCAGAACCAGACCCACCACAGATACCAATAATGTACATTCTTATTCTCCAGATTTTTGATGCTAAAACTTTTAAATTATTAACATGAGTTGTTTACTGATCAAAGACTAGAAGTAATAATTATAACGTGTGTCAAAAGAAGTTACATATAAAATCAAGAGGTTAAGTTTGATAAAGCAAGGACTTTGGTTTCTACTATTTTTATTTTCACTCTCGGTAAATGCGACAACCATTTCTGTCGCTCTATCATCATCGCCCAGTAACCTCAGTCCATTCTTTAATGTCGATGCAAATTCACAGAACCTTAATCGTCTCATTCATACGTCTTTGATTGATGTCGATGAGAATATGGAGCCTGTATGTCGTTTGTGTGAATCTTTTGAAGAGCGATTTGATAATGGAAAACAAATATTAAAATTCACGCTTAAAAAAGGTGTTAAGTTTTGGGATGCCAAAGAGATTAAGGCGATTGATATAAAAAGAGCTCATGAATTATTCACTGATACTAAGGAAATAAAATCAATCTTTCGCTTTGCTTTTGGAAGGATAAAAGAAGTTCGTGTTCTGAGTGAGTATGTTGTTGAGTTGGTCTACGAAGAGTTCAAGTTAGATAACATTGCAAACCTCGTTCTTTTTAAAATCCTGAAGTTGAGTAGAGATTGGAAAGAAGGAAGGCCTGAGGTTACTGAAATAATAGGAGCTGGAGATTATACGCCCTCTCATATTTCAGAACTCTCAATTAAACTCAAGGCCCTTAAACCGAGTCTATCTGATATTGAATTTAAAGTCGTAAAAGATGAGACGACTCTCGCCTTGAAGCTAATTAATAATGAGATTGATGTTTCTTTTGCTGATATTAGTGCACGGAAATTTGATTGGTTAAAAAAGCGTGCTGATCATCTCGCCTTTTATTCTAGACCTAGTTCTAATTATAAATATCTCAGTCCTAATCATGAAAACGAACATCTAAAAGAGCTGAATGTTAGAAAGGCGCTATCTCATCTTATTGAGCGAGAGAAGATTAAGCTCTTCAAATTTAAAAATAATATCACGTTGGCAAAGTCTCTCTTTTCTAAAGACTTTCCAGCGATCTATCAGAATTTTTCTATTGATGAGTATTCACCTGAAAAGGCAAAGAAGCTATTAGAAGAGATTGGATATCAAAGAGATGAAAAGGGATGGCATAAGAATAATCGATATATAGAATTAAATTGGATCTCTAATAACAATAAGTCGACTATTGAGCTCGTAAAGACAATGATAAAAAGCTTTGAAAGTTTTGGATTGAAAATTAATCTCACAGTTCAGGAATGGGGTACATTCATGAAAGGGATTAAAAAATCCAATTTTGACTTAGTATTTGCTCAATGGGTTGGTTTTACTGGGCCGGAAATGCTTGAATACGTGTTTCATACAAAGTCTTTTCCTCCTAAAGGTGGAAATAGAGGTAAGTACAGTAATAGTAAATTCGACGAGTTAGTTGATAAGGCATCGATTGAAACAAAGAAAGATAAGAGAAATTTTTATTACAAAAAAGCATTGGCCATTGCAAACGACGACTATTCATATATAAATCTATGGCACCCAAATCATATGCTGATAACAAGAAAATGTATTGATGGATTGAAGATCTATCCTAACGGAAGTTTTATCGGTTTAAATAAATTAGTGAGTCGTTGTGGAAATTAAAAACTTTAACATTGTTGTAATTGATTTTTCTAAAAATGTAGAACTTGAAGAAGGGATTAAAAGTCTCGCAATAACTGAGTTCTCTTGTGATGGTATTGAGGACTTCTCTTTAGATGAGCCGACAGTAGATTCTATTTTAGGAGAGAGAGCCTATTCAGGTGGTGATGTACCTGAGTCAGTTATCGATGAAGTATCAGAGCGTGCAAATGCTCAGACAAATGATTACAAAGTTAAGTTCTATTTTTTCACTGATAATTGCGAAGAAAATGCAAAAGATTTCTATGAGGCCGTGAAAGAAGTTGAAGGTCTTAGCGTAGAAATGGCTCAAGAGGAATATTCTGATTGGAACGATGAGTGGAGAAAGCACTATCGTCCAATTGAGGTCTCTAGCCGAATGACAGTTATTCCTGAGTGGTTTAAAGAAGAAGGCTATAAGGAAAATGATAATGCTGTTTATATCTACCCTGGAATGGGATTTGGTACAGGTGAGCATGAAACGACTTTTCTTTGTTTAAAGCACTTAGATAATATTAGAGATGAACTTCCTGAAGAAGGAACATGTTTAGATTTTGGATGTGGTTCAGGGATTTTGGGTATCGGTACTATCAAGATGAAGAATATGTTGGTTGAGTTTTGTGACATCGATCCGGCAGCTCTTGATAATTGTGTTCAGAACTTAGAATTGAACCTTGTTGAGTCTAGGCTTAATGGCCACAGACTTGTTATTCGTAATAGGTTTACTCCAAAGAAATACGATATTGTCTTTGCAAATATTCTTGAGCATGTACTTAAGACAGAAAAAGAAGTGCTTCTCGATTCATTAAAGCCAGGAAGCTTTTTGATTCTTTCTGGAATCTTAAATGAGCAAGTTGATGGAATCTTAGAGGAGTATTCAAGTCTTGAGAATATTTCAGTTCTTTCTAAAGGGGACTGGAGTGCAATATTAATGAAGAAGAACTAGGTCTTTATGAGAGCTGTATTTCTTAATGAGTTTAAGAGTGGAGATGACATTGCTGAGATTACTGGCGATAGTGCACATCATCTAGTTAAAGTTGTACGAATTAAACCGGAAGAAAAGATTCTTGTTTTAAATGGTCTGGGGGATCACTTTGAATGTGACGTTCAGTCTGTTTCTAAGAAAAGTGTTACGGTTCAAATTTTGGCGCAAAAGAAACTTGAGAAAAAGCACAATATTGATCTTGCTCTTTGTCCTCCTAAAAAAGATGCAACGGCTGACATATTAAAATATTCAGTTGAATTGGCGATAAATAAAGTTTTTCCGATTGAGAGTCAGTATTCTCAGTTAAAGATCGAAAATAACGAGAGGACATTTCGTCTAATTGAATCTGCAATGATTCAATCTAATAATCCGTACCTTTTAGAAATTGAAGAAAGTCGTAACTTTGAAAATCTAGATGAGCTTTTTAAAGATTATGATTTCATCTATTACTTCTCATCACATTCAAATATTAAGCAATGTGAAAAGCTTGAAAATAAGCATAGCATTTTAATTATTATTGGACCTGAAGCTGGATTATCTTATGAAGAAGAGGAGTTTCTTCTTACTCATAAGAAAGTGAATGTTGTCCATTTTGATTCTTGGATTCTAAGATCGCAAACGGCCGTATGTAGCGCTGTTGGATATGTTTTTGGCCTGATGCAAAGTGTTTGATGCTTTGTGTATTTTATGAGATTCTTTTAAAGAACTAACCCTAGAGAGAAGTATGCAAAATACAACAGAAAAACCATCTAGTAGTAAAATGCCAATGGAAGAAATCAACTTTGACTTTGATGAGTTTAACTTTAAGCCGATTAATAAAGGGCTTGGATTCCACCATGGTGAAAAGGACAAGTTAACACATATTAAGAAAAGTGTTCAGCCAGTTCGACAAGGTGGGAGCGTTTCATCGGCGCAAATGCCATCAACTAAGCCAGCTTCATCTCAACATGCTAATATCTCAGTATCTCAAGAGGCATCTTCTAAAATGATGGGTATGCCATCTGACCTCCAAGCTTTCTATGGTGGCTCGGCAAATGTTCAAAATAATAGACAAGAAATAAAAGCAACTTCAAACAAGTTGAAAGTAGAAGTCGAAAAGAAGTATCAAGAAGCTTCTCTGGCCCTGACTTTTAGCTCTTGGCTCATTGATATAACATTGATCTTGGCCATGTTCAGTGCATTTGTTTTTGGTTTTACACAAGTCGTGGGGATCAATGCATTAGAGTTTTTAAAAGTTATTGAATTTGAAATGATGGCAATATTTGGGGCTTTCTTTTGTCTTGTATACCTAAGTTATTTTTCAATTCTTGATTTAACTTCAAGTCCAGGAAAGAGTCTTTTGAATTTAAGATTAATTGGAAATGAAGAGAAGTTATCATTCAAGTCGACGACGATTCGTTCAATAATCTCTCTGCTTTCAATCTTACTTATTGGTCTTCCAGCTTTAATTGATTTTAGTGGTAAACTTTCGGATACGAAGGTTGTTGAAAATGACTAAGCTAAGTAATGAAGATAAATCTTTTTTAGCCGCAAACAGCAATAAGAAAGTTGTTTTCACAAATGGTTGTTTCGATATTCTACACTCAGGGCACGTCCTCTATTTGAATGATGCCAAAGCTCAGGGGGACATTCTCGTTGTAGGATTAAACTCGGATGCTTCTGTTAGAAGACTTAAAGGTGAAGATCGCCCAATTAATAGCGAACTTGATCGCAAATATGTTTTAGAGAATTTAAAAGCTATCGACAGAGTCTTTATTTTTGAAGAAGACACTCCATATGAACTCATAAAAGAAGTTATGCCAGATGTCCTCGTGAAGGGAGGCGACTGGGCAGTTGAGTCTATTGTGGGTCACGATATCGTTCTTGCAAAAGGCGGAGAAGTAAAAAGTTTAATTTTTAAAGAAGGTTACTCTACTTCAGGTCTAATAAAGAATGTTCAGGGTAAAAGTTGATTTATAGAATTTCCTATACCTTTAAGCAGAAAACTTACGATCTCTACAGCTTAAAAAAAATTACAGGCCAAGGCCTTGTTACACTTCCTTGCAATTCTGATAATGAGCTTCTCTTCTATATTTGTTCTTCTTTATACAATGCAAGAGACGTCATACTCATTGAAAGTGAAGAAAATAGTTTTGAAGACTCACTTGAGCTTAATAAGAGACAGTCTTTTACAAATAATAAAGTATTCCTATCAATTGCTACACGAAAAATTCTCAATGGATTTTCCGCTGATTCTAACACATTAAATTTTCACCGATTTAGCCAATCTCTTAAAGAAAAACTCAATACCTGATCAATTGAGGCAATTATAAGTTATTGAAAAAACTCGCCTTTTTCGATTAAAACTTCTCAAGTATATTTCTGAGTCTCCGTAGAGGTTATTGCCTGTGCTGGGAAACACAGGTGTTTTAAACATCTTCGACAAGGTTGTCTTAGATGCAATTCACAAGGAGGTTTGACGATTCGAGGAGATTAGTATGGGTTTAAGAATTAACACAAATGTTCAATCATTAGCTGCGCAAAGAAGTCTAGGACAAGTTAAGACTGCGCAAAATAGTTCGCTAGAAAAACTAGCTTCAGGTAATAGAATTAATAAAGCGGGAGACGATGCTGCAGGTCTTGCGATTAGTGAAAAGTTAAAAGCTAACATTAAGTCGACTAGACAAGCAACGAGAAACGCCGGAGATGGTATCTCTATGATTCAAACAGCTGAAGGTGGTCTAAATGAGGTTTCTAACATTCTAACAAGACTGAGAGAACTATCGGTTCAATCAGCTTCAGACACTGTTGGAGATACTGAGAGAAAGTTTACTGATATGGAATTCCAATCTCTTGTAAAAGAAGTTGATAGAATTGCAGAGTCGACTCAATTTAACGGGAAAAACCTATTAAATGGACAAGGCGAAACATTAGATTTTCAAATTGGTATCAATAATAATGCTGAGAATGATAGAATTTCATACCAGCCACAAGATTCTAGCGCTAAAACAGCAGATATCGGTCTTGAAGGCCTAAGTGTTGCATCGAAAGGTGGAGCACAGGAAAACCTAGAAGCAATTGATACAGCAATTTCTAGGATTTCTGAGAACAGAGCAAACCTAGGTGCGCTCCAGAACAGACTTCAATCGACAATCTCTAACCTTGAAGTTTCTGTTGAAAACCAATCAGCAGCGAACTCGAGAATCAGAGACACTGATATTGCTTCTGAATCAGCTGAACTAGCGAGAACTAATATTCTTTCTAACTCAGCAACTTCAGTGCTTGCACAAGCTAACCAGTCTGGGCAAGGCGCACTAAGATTGATCGGTTAAGAAACCAAGAATCAGCAAACAAACTTCCAAAGGCCCCTATCATTATAGGGGCCTTTTTTTTTCCTTTTTTTATAATCTAAAGTGGCACAGTCCTTTCTATCCAAAAACCATACCAAAAAAATCAAGTTCTAAGTTATTGAATTTATAGCCGATCACTATGTTTTTTTAGAAAAAGCAGAGTGATTAACTAAAGTATTTTGCCGTAGCGGCGATAGGGTTAGTGTCTGACAAAATAACTCAGACAAAAAAAATGGCGAAACTATTAACATTTGAAAGGAGTAAGGAAAATGGGACTTAGAATTGCTACAAACATTGCATCACAAACAGTACAGAAAAACCTAAGAGAAGTATCTTCACAAGGTAAGGACTCTCTTGAAAAACTATCGAGCGGTAAACGTATTACGAAAGCCGCTGACGATGCTGCGGGACTTGCGATCGCAAAGAACTTAGAAGCTCAAACTAGAGGTCTAAGAGCTGCGACAAGAAACGCGAATGACGGTGTCTCTTTAGTTCAAACAGCTGAAGGGGGTTTAAACGAAACATCAAACATCCTGACTCGTTTAAGAGAGTTAACTGTTCAGGCCGCTTCAGACACAGTTGGTGATACTGAAAGAGGTTTCCTAGACAAGGAATTTCAACAGTTAACATCAGAAGTTGATAGAATTGCGGAAGCAACAACATTCAACGGCTCGAACGTTCTTAACGGTGAAGGTGATACGAAAGATATTCAAGTAGGTTCATTTGACGGTGAACAAAACAGAATTACTTTCGATGCTGGAGAAACTAATGCCACGGCTGATTCGATTGGTGTAGCGAGTGCTTCAATTGCAGATAAAGATAGTGCCCTAGACTCTATGGCACAAGTGGACGAAGCAATTGAAAAAGTATCAGGATTTAGAGCGAACCTTGGTGCGATTCAGTCAAGACTTGAGTCAACTGTATCAAACCTTGAAGTACAAACACTGAATCAGGAAAGCGCAAGATCAGTAATCGAAGACGTAGACGTAGCAGAGGAATCAGCAAAACTAGCTTCGAACAACGTAATCAAAAACTCTGGTATCTCGACTTTAGCGCAAGCGAACGGGATTCCAAACTCAGCACTAAGACTAGTAGGATAATTAAGAAATAAGGTTTAGGAAGGGCGCCCACCCTTCCTTCTCCTTTCAAACTCGGAATGAGTAGTTGGCAATGTTACTTGTTCCCGAAAGCCCATTTTACCTCCCTGACATTGCCCGTGTTAGGGAGGTTTTTTAGAGGCCTTTTGGGATGGAGATAGCGAAAGTGGATAATAAAGGAATCATTAATGAAATTACTAGAGCAGAGTGTGAAGGTTATTTGTGGGATCTTAATAACGGCAACTTAATAAAGGTACCTGTTAAATTAAGATCTCACTCTCTTCATAGAAAAGAATTTCATTTTGATTTTGATAAAAAATTCAGCACTGTCATTACAAATTTTATAAAGGGCTCAGGACTTGTAAAAGTCTTTATTCCTCGTTTTAAAGTTGCTTTTGAAGTTGATCTCATTAAGCTCGAAGAAAAAAATCTAAGAACATCATTCCCCAAAAAAATTAAAAGATTTGAAAGAAGAGAGACTCCAAGATTTGAGCCTCTATTTTCAATTCAATTTCTTATTGGTGGAAAGAAATTTGAGTGCTTTGATATAAGTGAAGGTGGTTTCTCAGTTGTTCTTGGTACGTTGGAGCTGCCATATCTTAAATGGAAAGAAGGTCAAAAATCGAAAGGCCAAATTAAATTTCCTCTAAGAAATATCGATATTGAAGCGACAATTGTTGCTGTTCAAAAAATTCCTCCCTATAAAAATGATCGTTTTATGTATGGAGCTTACAGAATATCGTTCATGTTTTCCGAGAAATATGCTTCAATGAAGCCTGAGATCGAAAAGTTGATGGTCTCTATTGGAAAATTAATGAGCGATTTATCATGAGTTTATATTTCATTTCAGACGTCCATGTAAAACAACCTAATGATTTCGGTGATCAATTACTTACTCTTTTTCTGCGCCAAGACTTTCAAAGGGGAGATGAAGTCTATCTTCTAGGTGATATTTTTGATTTAATGATTGGCGGACATGAAGAGTATTTCGAAGACTATTCTAATTTTTTTAAAACATTGAAAGACATAATTTCAATAGGAGTAAAAGTTTATTTCTTTGAAGGGAATCATGATTTTCATTTAGAAAAACTATTTGAAAAGTTTAAAAAGAAGCATGCAATTGAAGAAGGATCACTTGTCGTTGTTAGAGGTATTTTAGTTAAAGAAATTGCTGGAAAGAAATATCACATTTCACATGGTGATGATATTGAGATAGAAAACCCAAATTACCAGCGATACAAGAAGATCGTTAATAATCCTCTTATGAGATGTGTTGCTAATTATATAATGCCTTATTCCCTATTAAATTTAATTGGAAAAAATGCATCGAGTGCATCACGAAAAAGAAATGAATCCAGATATCAAGTTACTGATGATTCTCATGTAAAAGATAAGTTTAGAAGATCTGTTTTAAATGTTCTCGAAGATGAACATTATGACTTTCTCATTTGTGGCCACAGTCATGTAAAAGACGATGTTATCCTAAAGCAATGTCGTTATCTAAATGGCGGTTACGCTAGAATTGAAAAGCAATGTATTAAAATTAAATCAAATGAAGTGACGTTCATTTCTCTAATTTAATGGCGCCATTAATTCGATAACTTCCCTTTTGTTCTTTCCTGTAATCTCTTCTACTTTGGAAATAGTTCTTTTGTTGTGAGAACTTTTTGACACGAGAATAAGTTTGTCAGAAAAACTAGCGATTTGTGGAAGGTGAGTAATGGCAATGACTTGCGAATTTTTTGAAACTTCATAAAGCGATTTACCTATTGCTAGTGCCGTTTCACCTCCGACTCCTGTATCAATTTCATCAAATAAGAAAACAGATATAGATTCATTAGAAGAGAGTATTTGTCTTAACGATAAAAGAATTCTAGAAAGCTCACCACCTGAAGCAATATCTTTTATGGCAAAGTAACCTTCGCCAGGATTTGTTTCGGCCATAAAAATAAGAGAAGAAATTCCTCTTGGGCCCATTGTTTGTGACTCTTGAATTTTAATATCAAAAGTTGCACCATCCATTTTAAGTTGACGCACACTTTTTGTTAGAGCTTGGGAAAGCTTACTTGTCGCCTTTGAGCGTTTTTCATGAATCTCTTGGGCCAAGGCATAGGCCTTATTTTTTGTATCTTCTATTTGAGCACAAATATTGTGTAAATTGATTTCACTCTCATTGAGCTCATTTAACTCTTTTCTTAAATTCTCATATTCTTCAAGAATTGCTTCAATCGAACCACCAAATTTTCTTTTTAGCTTTTGATATAGGTCTAAACGATCGATGATATCGTCGATTGATTCATCTAGTGGTTCTTGGTCTATGTTTTTTGAAACTTCATAAGAGAGTTGTTCTACATTAGACTTAATTTCTTCTAGTAATGATGAAAAATCATGACTTGTCTGACTCGAAAGATTCTTACATTGATGGATCAAAGCCAAAATATTGGTATCACCATCTGAAATGATTTCTGACATAACTTGAAGAGCATTAATGTTTTTTTCGTAATTAAGAATACTCTCTTTCTTAGAAATAAGATTTTCTTCCTCGCCAATTTCTGGTGAGAGTTTTTCAATTTCATTGATCTGAAATTTTACAAATTCTTCTCGTTGTATTCTACTTGCGTTTAATTCGAGAAGTTCGTCTCTCTTGTTAAGTAGATCATTGTATTTTGAAAAATATATTTGGTATTTATCAACATCATTTTTTAGATTCGCGTATGAATCGAGAAGAATTAATTGATAATCATTTGAGAGAAGCTTTTGATTTTCGAATTGTCCAACAAGGTCGATAAACTTCTTCGAGAACGTTTGAAGAGCTGAAAGTGGACATGATTGATAATTCAAAAATGATTTAGACTTACCATTGGCATAAATGACTCTTTTAATCGTAATATCATCTTCTGTTGGGTAACCAATATCATCGAAGTAGCGATTTGTACTTTCAGAGGACCCAATAAATGTTGCTTCAATTGTTGCAAATTCACTATCTTTACGAACAAGTTTTCTATCGGCCCTTGCACCTAGAAGAAGCTGAATGGCATCTAAAATTAAACTCTTACCAGAACCCGTCTCACCTACTATTGAATTGAAACCACCTGAAAAATTAATCGTTTGGTCCTCAAAAGTAGCAAAGTTTTTAATTGATACTGTTTCAAGAGATAATTTTAGTGTTTTATCCATCTCGCCTACCGTGCTTAAACTTTTCTTTGAGAGTGTGATAGTAAGTTCTCTCTGGGTTTTTAACAATTTTCACATAGCGTGCTGTATTTTTTGTAATCACAACTCGCTCACCATTCTTTATAACAAAAGCCTCTTGCCCATCAAGTGTTAAAGTAACGGCTTCGCTAGAACTAGTTGGTTTTACAACAATCTTAGATCTATCAGAAATAACCATTGGGCGATGAGTTAGAGCGTGGGCGCAGATTGGAGTGAGTGCCATGCTATTAACTGATGGGTGAATAATTGGGCCACCAGCAGCAAGAGAATAGGCCGTAGAGCCAATCGGTGAACTGATAATTAGTCCATCACCTGCTAAGTTGTAGATATTTTCATCATCGGCTTCGACTTCAACAGTGAACATTCTTGAAATATCATTCTTATTGATGACGGCGTCATTGAGAAAATAGCTTTTAGATATTAGTTTTTCTTTCTTGAATATTTGAGCTGAGTAGAGGCAAAGCTTTGTCGTTTCGAATTTTCCATTAATGGCATGTTCGAGACCGTCATAAAATTCATGCTTAGCAAATTCAGTAATAAAGCCCAAGTGTCCCATGTTCACACCAAATACTGGTGGAGAATTTCTTTTACATTTTCGAGCATGACCAATGAATGTACCATCACCACCAAAAGTAATAATAAGATCGGATTGTTCATGGATTTCTTTTTCATTTAGAAATGTAATATTCTTAGGAACGTTTTTAAATATTTTTTTTATGCGCTCTAATTCTGTTGTTGCAAATGAAATAGTCTTTTTTCTACGCATGAGCCACTTTGTAAGATTTGGCAAAATCGTCGAGAATTCATTTACAACTCTTGGCTTTAAAATAATAGAAACGTGCTTAACTTTTTTAGAACTCATTAATTTTCTCCAAGAAATGTCTTAAGAGCTTCATTTATATTTTCAAAAGGTTTACCTAGTAAACGACATCCGTAGTACTCAGCTTTATTGAGAGTCTGTTCAGATGTATAGGCCGTGATGATAATAAATTTTTCGGATATTTCTTCTTTAGAAAATTTCTTTTTGGATTCTTCAATGACATCGAAGCCTGTTATGTCTTGAAGCATAAGATCACAGATGATTCGATCAAAATCCTTGTTTATGATTTGTTCAATCGCCATTTTTCCTGAGGACTCTATTGAGACATCTGCACCTTTTTTTTCCAAAAGTTTTTTTAAAGACTTTTGAATGAGAGGTTCATCTTCAATAAGTAGAATTTTCTTCATTTTTAATCACTAGTTTAAAACAAGCTCCATTGCTTTTATGGATAAATTCTAACTTACCACCGAGCTTTTTGGCTAGGTTTTGACAGATAGAAAGACCAAGACCTGTTCCTGTCTTCTTTGTTGTGTAAAATGGATCAAATATTTTATCAATAAAAGGTTTCGCAATACCTGGCCCATTATCCTCAACTTGAACAATGAAATAATCATTGTCCTTTTCCAGTGTAATATTGATTTGCTTGTCCCTTCTTTCAGTTGAATTTAAAGCTTGTGAACTATTAATAATGAGATTGAAAAGGATTTGAGAGACCCATGTAGGGTTTGTTGAAATTAAGAAGTCGCTATCATCTAATTCGTGGTGAATCTTCTTTTGAATTTGCTTCGATTCACTTTTTGCTAGTATGAGAGTCTCTTTAATTAAGCCTATGAGAGAGATCTTAGTATTTGTACTCTTGTCTTTATAAAGATGGGAGAAACTTTTAATAATTTGTTCACAGCGCTTAATTGACTCTGAGATCTCTTGAATCGTCTCTTTAGCATCTTCATTGAACTCTTCCATTAGAAGCATTGAAGTTGAAAGATTAAGCCCAAAAAGTGGATTTGAGAGCTCGTGTTGCAATGTGTTTAGTAGATCTCCAAGAAGAGAAATTCTCTCATGATGATAAATATTTGTTACCGAAGTTTCTGAAGGAAACGTAAGAGTAACAAGGTGACCATCGATTTCCTGTTGGAAGCTATCCTTTCCCTTAGCATCTCCTTGAGAGAGGTCGATTTCTAAAGGGAGATTTTTGATCAGTTCTTGTGCATATTCCTTTCGACGCTGAGTCGTTTCAAGATTAATATGTCTTTCAAAACTTTCGACAATGACACTCGTTAGAAATTTTAATTTATTGATTTCGCTTATGTCAGGAGGAAGAAAAGAATTGTTAGAAAGAACGATTATGAGACTAGAACCTCTTAGTCTTTGTGCATCAGCAAGAAAAAAGCCTGAAGAGTCAATGATCCCAGACAAAAGGGTCCCTTGATCAAATGAATGAGATTTACTTTTAGATATACTTGTAAAGAGCGAGTTGTACTTCTCAATTGGAACTTTCTTACCTTTTATAACGCCATCTCCCACAGTGTAACTATCAGCAGACTTATTCCCTAGTCTGTGAATGACAAATTGTAGTTGGCTTACATTTTTAAAAATAGGAGCATTGAAGATCGTTAGAAAAAATTCCTTTAAGGACTGAGATTTTCTTGTTTGGTCAATTGTTCTCATCATATCTTTCATACTGAGAGGTAAGTTCTCTGATGTGAAAGTTCCTTTTTTAAGTAAAGAAATTAAATGAGAATAATCAGAAGATTTAATTGAAACACTTGTATCTTGAATATTATTTTGAACTAAAAGAATTTCTGATTCTATATATGAGAAAAAAGATGATGAAGAGTCTTTCGACTCTTCATCTATTACTAAACTTCTCTTGTCTTTTTGAGTTCCGGTATGGCCTTTATTTTCCATTGAGTTAGGTTATCGATAAGTTCATATTCTAGCAAGTCGCTTAACATGATAATATCGTTCTTTTCCTTCGCTGGAACAAGGGCCTTCATAATAGAAAGAAGGTGTATTTCTAAAGATTGAAGCGTTTTGTTATCAACAAAGTAGCTTGGGTGAGCTCTTTTGATGTTCTTATGAATACGCGCCATTAATTGAATAAAAAGATCCATGATCTCGATGACTTCTGAGAAGTTTACATTTGCCTGATCGATCTTATTCTCATTGTACAACTTCAATGTTGTATGAATTTGTGCAATAACATTATCAATATATCCCGAACAAGAGTCTAAAGACATATAGGCCATCTCTAGTGAAGATTGCAACTTGAAGTTGATATGATTGAATGATGAGAACTCTATATCAAGACAAGTATTCTCCTCCTCAGGAGTTAACTCTTTACCATTGATCGTAATCGAAGTTACAACTTCTTCAGATCCTGCATGATTGTCTAGGATGTAGTCCATTATTTCGTGCACTGTTTTTTTATCATTGATTTTGTGGTCAATGATTTGATTGTTGACAGAAATCATTGTCATCGCAATTCCTTTGTCGATGTTTTAATATTAGTTTTCTCGTATTCCGTTACCGTCTTATTAATTAGATCAAAAATTAAACTCAAAAGCATAGAAGAGTCATTGTAAGTAAGAAATGAAGATTCCGATAGCTCTACAATATTTGAACCATGCAAATTAGACTTGCTTATTGTTAGGAAGTCTAGAACAGGGTGTAAACGTGAGAACGTGTTCTTCACGATTTCAAATAGCCCATCTATTTCATCAATCTTTGCAGAGTAAGATTTGATTTGTGCAAGATCTGGGGTTTTAGAAGAAATCTCTTCTAATATGTATCGTGAATATTTTTTTCCAAATTCACAGAGTTCATAACAGTGCTTTACTCCAGAAATATCATTTTTGAGTTCTGCATAAGCATTAGCTGATAATTCTGGAAATGATGCATCTTCTTCTGCTTCATTGAATAAAAATTGCCAAGCAATCGTATAAATATCTCTCATTGCTTCTTTCGAATTCAGGCTGTGCTTGATTACTCTTTCGACTCTTTGATGTCCATTTGCATTTGTCCTAGTCTTGAATAGTTCAACACCATTTAGTTGAAAGTGAGATGTTCCCTCTAATAGAGTTTGTTCCTCTAGTTCTTTTCCATCTAATAGGTTTGTAATTGCACAAATAACTACTTGATAAGGTATATCAGCATGACACTGATAATATGAACAACTTACATCCGGAAAACATGGATAACACTTTGTCTTAGGAGCAAGAACATAGTTACCGTCAGCATAAGGAGCCGTTTCTTGAGCTCTCGCATTTCCAAGGGCAATAGTAAGAGATTGTGTTCCTCTTGTTGCCGCGAGATGGCTAATGGCCGAATCATGGCCAACAAATAAAGTTTTGTCATCTAATAGGTTGTAAACTTCCTCAATATTTGTTTTACCAACTTTATTTTCAATTTGACCAAGAAAGCTTGCTAGTAGAGGTGTGTTGAGAATATCGTCACAATCAATTAAGTCTGATTTTGCTCCAACAATCGTTATTTTAAGATCTCTATTATCTTTAAGAAGTTTGTAAACGACTTCACTCCATTTCGAATTCTTCCATCGCTTTCTCTCTTGAGAAGCAAAAGGGTGAAGAACGATATGGCGACGCTTTTGATGCTTAACTTCAACTGATTTGATCGACTTAACACCGACAATATTTTTGAAAAGATCAACCAGGTTATACGGATTGAGATCTCCTCTCATAACAGTGGAGTATAGATATTGGCTCCACTTATCTTTGATCACTTTTTGAGCCGTCAGGTCATAATATGGCCCTACTTTAAATTCAGAGTGTATTAGGGAATGAAGATAGCTTGAAGTCTTACAAAAAGATAGATTAATACTAACACTGGCAGGGTGCTGATTAACTCTAAGTAGGAACTTACGTAGCTCACTCTTACATTTATCTAGTGTAATAGATTCATGTGATCTAAAAATCTTATCAGTATCTAGAAGAATGATATCATCGAATACATTTACTAGTAGAAATTTGAGAGGATTCGCATACTGCTTTCTGGCAACAAGAGTTAGTTCGATTTCAGGATGTTCTTCTTTGAGAAGTCTTGCCATTTGAAAAGTTTGAACTAGATCTCCAACTCGAGTGAGTTGAATTAATGTCATTCTCTTTTTTATTTCTTGAGGAGGTGTAGAAACGACTTTTGCGTTCATTTTGATTCCTCCTCAAGAAGAGAAGTTAATAAAAGAACTTCAAGATGCTTCTCGTTTATCTCTTGCTTTTCGTTTAGCGAGTGCTTAACTTCTTCAAGAGCTTCAAAAATTTCTTCCCTGAAATTATTACTGCTCATAAACCATCCTTGGTTTGTTTAAATGTATTCTAAATCGTCGCAGAAGGTCCGCGTCGAGAAAACATTCTGTCTTCTTTGCCTTTTGTAAAAATGAAATCTTCAAAAGACTTAATTGTTTTATGTAGTTTTTGAAGGTCGCCCTTTAATTCATAGAGAAGACCTTCTATTTCTTTTATGCTCGAATCTAGATCTTGAGTATTTAAAACTTCAAGACGAGCTCTAAAAATAATTGCTGGAATTGAAGCGATATTGAGTCCTTCACAGTAGTCGAGAAGTCCTGCGAGGTTACCAACGAACTCTTCTCTCGAATTATCTTTCGACTGTAAAAGAGAGCGTAGAGTACCTAAAAGATCTTTTGTGAAATCTGTAAGAAGTTCTTTCGATTCATTTAACCAAATAGTTGTATCCTCTTTCGAAAATAGAGAAGCACTAGAAAAAATTGTGTTGTCCTCTCCTTGACCGAAGAAATGATTGATGAATTGTCTTCCTAATAGTCTGTTGATTTCAATTGAAGGATTCTTAAACCCTGCAATGGCTTCTAGGCGAGTTCCAAGTTTATCAGCAACAGGTTGATAAACAGTGATATCTGAACTTAAGGCCTGGTTATCGAGAAGTTTACCTTCCAATAAGAATTCTACGGCCATTAAAATATCTGTATGCTTGATTGCTTGATACTGATGTTCTTTATGATCGTTCCACTCTTTTATTGTAAAATATCTGTGATCAACTCTTTTGGATATGATGATCGAGTCTTCATTAGTTGCTCCCTGTTTAAAGAGAGGAGCCTCTGCTAGTGAAAGTTCTATCGTTGGTGTGTTGAGAAGATCTGCAGCATGCTTTACGGCAGTGTCTGGAGTAATAAGGAGATCGAGGTTCATAAGCACAGAGTTTAAAGCTAAAAAGTCAGCTTCGATTGAGATGAGACTATCATTAAACTCTGAGTTGATAGATCTTACGATTTCTCTTTCTCTTTCCGTTGGGGCCATGAGTAGAACTGGGCAGTAACGTTCATCAGCTGCGATTTCATCAATTAATGAGATAAGTTCATTTCTACTTAACTCTTTTCTATTTGCAGATGCAGTAATTTGGATCCCAATTATCTTTTTAGCTTCTTGCTCTGTTTCACTATCTCCTTTTCTAATTTGAGAGAGATTTGTGAAGGCCGCCTTATTGTGTTCATCGTTTGTTTTTAAAACAGTACTTCTCTTGGCCTTATTTAAGTTGGCCATCTTATGATATGTATCTACAAAGTTAATCGGTGAATACTTATAAGAAGTGAGTACATCATTAAAGACAATATCCCATTCACTTGAATATTCGATTGAACAAGTATTACTAAATGTTAGGCCTATTGTATTTGTTGCATTTGGTTTAAAGAATGAACATAGATGAGTACTGACGCGATCATTTGAATAGTTAAAGACATGGTCCCAGTCTTTGGACTTGATTTCTTGTAAGTCTTTAAAAAGTTTTTCTAAAGAAAAAGCATTAGAGAAAATTTTATTTTTTGAAAATGTTAGAAACTTCTCTCTATCGATAGTAAAAACTTGATCAACATTTGCAATGTTCTTTGCTGCTCTTTCAAACTCTTTGAAGACGAGTAGAGAAACTTTGTTATTTGGATTCTCTGTTACATAAGAATTTACAATGTGGGCAGTTGTAAAAACATCACCAAATCTTTTTAAATTTACAATTAGGATATTCTTCATATTTTCCTCTTAAAAGTCTGATAGGAGCATGTGGCGGTAAGCTAACATCACATGATCTTTCTCATCCTTTAACTCCGTTTGTCTTAATATTTTATGATCGATAAGATTTTCAATTGAATCGAAATCACCAAAGCTTCCAAGATATTCCGATATTTCCTTGTTAGTGATAATTCGACTACAAGAAAAGAGGTCACTCTTTGCTTCGAATGATAAGAAGTCTTTAAAGTAATCTCTATATAAGTTGAAAGAAGATGGGTGAGCGATGACTGTTGGTTTATCCGTTAGAAATTCAACAAGTGAGCGCATCTCATATAGTTCTTGGATAGGCATCCCTGCATGAATTGTAAGGATACTTTCATCTACAATTTTCAATTCGCGACAATCGTTTGTAACTTTTAGATTTGGTTCAATGACAACGATGTTGAAGTCTTCGCCATGATACTTCTTGGCCATTTCGACTACTTTGTTTACGTGATAACCAAAACCAAGACCTAGGATTAGAATATTTTTTTTACTTTTAATATTCTCTTCGTATTTGTCAGCAATACTTTGCGCTTCTTTTTCTGGATTATATATCGAATGAAGGTGGACATCATTTACAACAGGAAGTTTGAGTCCCATTTTTGAAGTTTTAATTTCATATCTTTCGATTTGATCAAGATTCATCACTAATCTCCACTCGTTTAATTAGGGAAGAGATGTGAATACGAAATAGAGTTACTATATTTTTAGAAATCACTTACAACCTCTTCCTTAAGGTATTAAGCTATTTGGTATGAGCCTATTCATTAGGCACAATTTGCTATCTATATTTCCTCATGATCACGGATTTTTGTCAAATCAGATTTTGCTTAAGATGGAAAAGGCCGTAAAAAATTACGGCCTATACTTGACTACTTTTTTAGGTTATTAAGATTGTATCCCTTAAATTGCTGGCGAGACTTGAAAATTGTCGAAATTTCCTTCGAAGTCTCTTCTCTAAGCGATTCAAGTTGTTCAGATATTTCTTGATCAAGACGCTCAGTTTTATCAACCCACTTATGAACTTCATAGGCCCATGTTTTGAGGATATCAATACCTGTTGCATCGATTTGGCTTCCTGCAAGTTGCTGAATTTCTTCTTCAATAAATTTCTGAAACCTATCAATAACTTTTATTAGTCTTTCTCTATTGTCTGACTCTTCTTCAATTGAGCTGATATCACCTTTAGATGCCGCTGTGAGAAGCTTATTAGTTGAACGAATAGATGCGTCCATGAGATCAATATGTCTCATGAGGAGAGAAGTTAGTTTTTCTTTCACAAGATACCTCTTATTTTTTTTCTACTTTCATCTGCTTAATTGCTTCATTCCACCCATCATAGAGAGTGATAAGTACATTTAAACAACCTTCGAGTGGTTCTTTATCGATTTTGATATTAGCTTGTGTACTTGAGAATAGAATGAAGTCATAGAGTGAAGAAAGTTCTTCAGCTACTTTTCCACCGATCTCAAAATCAAGACTGTTGTTAAGCTCGATAACGATATCCTGAAGCTTTCCAATAAATTCACCTTTAGCAGAGATGTTCTTCTCTTCAATGGCCGTAATTGCTTTTTTACAATTTTTAATGGCCGCTTGATAGAGCATTAGTAGGATCTGTTCCTTACTCGCTGTGTGAATTGAGGTTTTCTTGTAAGCACCTAATCCATAACTCATTTTAGTCCTCCTGACTTAGACTAACCAAGTTGCTGTACTGGGTTTGGAGCAGCAGCTCCTAGACCAGCAATACCTGCGCCTTGTCCTTTAATTTTAGCAATCGTTCCTTCGAGTCTTGCAAATTTATCTTTTAAATTTTTCTCTTTTTGTTCGAGCATTCTTTCTTTTTGAGCAATACGTCTATCGATTTGCTCAATGTTATTATCTAAACTTCGCTTTCTTGATTGAAGTAATCCATCTGGAAAACGGAGTACTTGTCCAATCTTACCATTAAGATTGTCGATGAAACCTTTTGTCTTAATTCCATCATCTTTATACCAACCCGTTAAAATTTGGGTTGTTTCTTCGAAGTTCTCTTCTAATTTTGCAGAAAATTTTTGTTGATCAAATTGAAGCTTCCCGTCTCTTTGGAATGTAATCCCAACATCTCCAATTCTTCTCATACCAAATTTGGTTTCGACACTTTCAAAGATTGAAGAGCGTAATCTTCCTTCAAGAGACTGAAGCATGATGTCCCCACCAAGAGTTCTAGAACTATCAGTGTTTTCATCCATGTTATTTTGATCGTGAATAAAGGTTAAAACTCCATTGATATTATCAACGAGTGATTGAATCTTACCTGAAATCGCTTGAGTATCTTCATCTACCTTGATTGTGAACTCTTCTCCAGGTTTTGCTTTTTTTAAGTTGATTGTTAAGCCAGGAATAAGATCACTTGTTTTATTTTCAGGAACTTCAATTTCAAACCCATCGAGTTTTACTTTCGCATCCTGAGCTTCCCTTTCAAATTCAAGATAGAAGTCATCCTCGCCATCCACAAAGTAGAAGTATGGGAACTCTGCAAGGTTATTATCACCAGTTTCTTCGAGACTTAAAATTAATCTCCATGGTGTATCTGTTCCACTTCCATCATTAATGACACTGGCACGAAGACCACTGTTTTCTGATTTATTAATTAATTTAGCAACCTTTGTAAGAGAGGCGTTGTCTGAGTCGACATAAATTTCTTTATTTTCACCATTAGGCAGCGTGTACTGAATGTAACCAACGCCAATGTAACTCTCATCCTTGTCAGCAAATCCAGAGGACATTGCAGAAGATTTTTGGGCCAGTTGAACAACTTCAAATTGGTAGTTTGCTGGTTCTGCGATATTTTTATCGGCCGTAATTCCAACAACCTGATCGTTGAAGTCGAGCTTAAGTTCACGGAGTGAGCGAGCACTGGCATTTTTAGTGAGTTCTCCACGAACGCTTTGAACAAGCTGAGTTAGTTCAGATACAAGCTTATTCTTGTCGCTAAACTTTCCCTTTCGATCTTCCATGTTTTTCAAAGGTATCTTCTCAGCAGCCATAATCTGCTTAACGATATCCTTGGGAAGACCCGTGCTAATAGAACCAAAAGCGATACCCAATTCATCCTCCATGATGTTGCCTCGGACATCCTATCCTTAGGCTTGGCGCTACTTAAAGAATAGCACACAGATAAAATGTTGCAACGAGTTGGGCATGGGCGGAATTAATTTCTGTATGTAATAGTTGAGTAAGGTGCTCAGTTTTTGAGATAAAGCTTTGAATGTTCGTTAAGATTCCTTAAAATGAAAAAAGGCCGGTGGGAAGCCGGCCGATTCGAGAAAATAAATTTTTTAGCAACAATTGGGATTTTGTTGTTGTACTAATCTAGTCGGGTATTATGGTGAAAACTTTAGATGATAACTCAAGTATTTGGTTAAAAAAAGCAAAGTTCTTTTTATATCGAGCACTTACATATTCTATATTTCTTCTCTTTCCAGTTTGGACACAAAAGAGTTTGGACTTGAGCCCACTTGCTCAATGTTTGGTCATGCTCTTTTATATTATGTTTATGACCTCTCAGTGGTTTCTCTTAGGTAAAGAGATTGACCACAGGTTAAAGATCTTCTTTAAGGTAAATTCGAGTCTAGATAGGATCATCTATAGAATCTATCTTGGAATGTTCTTTATCATTCTCTATTTCAATACAATAAGCTTGCTTCCTGATAAATGGATTAACAATACATTCTGGGTGACCTGGGCAGTGCTTGGATTATTTTATTCATGGCCTACTAGAGGAAAGATTATTCAAGAGTCGGTCAGCTCCAACTTTAATGAGTTTCGCTATTTAGATAGATTTGAAAAAACGCTACTTTCATTAACTTTTGTTATGGTCATCATTTCGATTCCAGAATTAACAGAGCTTAATAATATAAGTGCACTGAAACTTTTCTTTGATCCAAGTGAAACCATCTCTCCCCTTTTATGGAATTTTTTAACAGTTAACTACTTCCCTTTTAAAAAATATCCTGAGTTATTCAAAGTCGCTTGGTCGATGCATTTTTACTTCTCTTTCTTTGGAATGTTTCTTTTTACATTCTACTCACTGTTGAGATATTTCGTATCGAGAAGACTTTCGCTACTCGGTACATTTGCCATTATTTCTTCGTGGTCAGTTACAAAGATTCTAGCTGCTGATTTTGGATTAGCTCTCGACTCAACTTTTACATTGCTTTGGATTTGGTCTTTGATGTGGTCAACGAAATCATCAACATATCGATCAGGTTTATTTGTTGGTCTCGTGAACTTTTATGGAATACTAATTAATCCAATGAATATTGTTCTGACTGCATTTCAGGTCTTTGCTACCTTCTATATGCTCTCGTCAAATAAGACCTTCTGGTATAGACGACAAATGCTTAAATACAGCTCATTTGGCGTCATTCTTTCGGCACTGGTCGTCTTTATGTCTCATTTAAATCTCTCTGAGATTTATAACTTCGGATTCAGTTTGAACGATTTTTGGACGATTCTAGAGAGAAAAGCTTTTTTTACGCTCTCTCTCCTATCCGTTTTTTTGATTTCGGCCTATAAGTTTCTTCCCCATAAAGTAACAAGTCTTAGAGATTTTAAACTCAGTGACGATAAGTTAAATGAGCTATTAATCTCACTTATGGCCATAAGTGTTCTCGCCATCTTCTTTGAAACAGATAACCTCAAGGCCTTTGGACTTATGTGGCCACTAGCGCTCTTAAGTGTTTTGCCACTTGAGTACTTATTTCAATCAATCAGCCGATTGAGATCGTCTCGTAACATGATTTACGTTGTTTATATCTTAATCTGCCTTTTAGATTCACACCTTGAAGGAAGGATAAAAATTATTTTAAGGATTTTTAATTCCTAAATCACAAAACGTGGTAGAATTATATATGTGACAAGCAGTTGAAAAGGAGTTCCTCTGTTTAAGTCAAATATAACAAAATCTCTCTATGATGATTTCTGCCACGAATTTCAACTTGGTAAGTCTGAAATTGTCACACCCCCTTTTGTTTTTGTAGACCCTGAGAGCGCTGAAGTTAGGCTTCTGACGAATGTTTTCTATGATGAAGATGAAAACTTAACAGCGTATTCAATGGCCATGCATGGGGATGTGGAAGTGCTCACGACAGAAGAATAGTTTTGTCGTAAAGAAGTCTAGATCTTGCGAACCACGCACTATGTGTGGTTGAAGTCTCTTACTCTCAAAATCATTGTTAAGCTTTTGTTAGGTTCTATTGGGGTTGTGTTAGCTGTAAGGAATTGTGATTTTTTGTGTTAACAAGAGGCTCGAATGTGAATAACTTTGGTGATTTTGTTGAAAAGCTTTTTGCTAAAATTTGGCGAGTCGCAAAAAAAAATAACGAGGCGTGCTAAGCTCCTGAAATAGTAGGGTTTTTATACTTGACAAAAGCGGGGTCAAAAAGGTGACGTTTTTACACCGGATTGTGAATAACTTGGCAAATTTTGTGGATAAAATACTTGAGTCAACAGAAAAAAGCATCTTTTCGCAAAAAAAGTGAACGAAATAATTAAGTTTTGTTGATGACGGAGTGGGTAAAATGAGATTGGATCAGAGTGTCATAGAGGAAATCAAAACAAAAGTACAAAAGAAAATCGGCGAAATCGATTGGACACAAAGAAATTTCAAAAAATTTGAAAAAGAGGACCGTTCACTCGTTACCGAAGTTGATCTTTATATATCTGATCTCTTGCACGAAGTTGCAAAAGAAGCGGGCCTTAACTTTTTTAGTGAAGAAGATCAGAAGTCTTTAGTCTATCCCTGCATGATCGTCGATCCGATAGATGGAACGCGTGAGTTGGCAAAGGGAATAGGCGAGTGCGCGATCTCGCTTTCGATACATTCGCATGATAGTGAGTGGGGTTGGATTTATAATCCATTTACGGGTTTTGAAATAGCTTCTGATGACATCCAGCAATCAAAGCAAGCGAATCCATTAGCTATGAGTAAACTAGTTGGATTAGTTTCTCGTTCAGAGCACAGTCGCGGTAAATACCTTATTGATCAAGTTGATGATATCGAAATACTTCCAAGGGGGAGTATTGCTTTTAAACTAGGGCTTCTCGCTGCTGGAGCTTGCGATTTTGTGTATTCGAGAACACCTAAAAATATCTGGGATATCAAAGCGGGCACACTAATATGTAAAGAAAGAGGTATTTCGCTCTATCAAGGAAGTGAAGAAATTACTTTAGGTATTGAGAAGAAAATAGATGGAAATCTATTATGGTGTAGACCTGAGTATAAAGATTCGATTCAAAATTCAATTTTGAAAATTCTAGAAAAAAAGAATGCCGTTAAGTAGTTAAAAATAATTAGTGCATGTATTGATGAACTCAATTTTTGACGTGAAATCAAAAGGGGGGAATTATGAATGCACTTTTAAAAGCACTAGAAAATAAGAGATCGGTTTTGCTAATAGGAGAGAGTGGCGTAGGAAAAAGTCAAACTGTCCGAACTCTCGTTTCCAAATCAGCATTTAAATCCAGACCATTTTTACAATTGAATGTAACGACACTTAATGACCAATTATTTGAGAGTGAATTGTTTGGTCATGTCAAAGGAGCCTTTACTGGTGCCCATTGTGAAAGGGAGGGCTTTGCTTCAAAAGTTTCAAACGGAGTCCTTTTCTTGGATGAGATAGGATCTTTAACACTGAGTTCACAAGCTAAGCTCCTCACTCTTTTGGATGAGAGAATTTTTTATCGAGTCGGTTCTAGTGATAAAAGAATGTTTCATGGGCACATTATATGTGCAACTAATGAAGACCTTTTACAATTAGTGAAAGAGGGAAAGTTTAGAAGAGATTTATTTTATAGAATTTCATGCGTTCAAAAAAAGCTTAAGCCTTTGAGAGAAACAATTGATAGAAATGTCCTTCTAAAAATGCTTTACAAGGCTCAAGCAGACTTTGAAATTTCAAAGAAAATAACCGAGGGACTTTTAAATGAAATGCTCCTTTATTGCTGGCCAGGAAATTATAGAGAATTAAGAAATTGTTGTGAATCTATGCTTATAAGCACTGAGGATAAGTCGTTGAAGAACATTGATTTTCTTAACTGGAAGTTACAGTTTTCAAGTGAAGAACAACATGAAATATTTACAAATTTTAAAGAGTCGGTGAATTCATACGAGAGACAATTAATTTCAAAGGCTTTGAAGGTGAATTTCGGCAAAATCAATCAAACATCTCGCTATCTCGCTCTCAACAAAGGGACTTTAATTGCAAAAATTAAGAAGTATGATATTAATACCGAACTGAAAAATTACGCATAATTATAAGGGTTCGTCATGGGTTTCAAAGTCCAAGATCACTATTTCAAAAAAGCTAAGAAAGAAAAGTATCTCGCTCGAAGTATCTATAAACTAGAAGAGATAGATGAAAAGTACAAAGTTTTAAAAAAAGGTGATCAAGTCATCGACTTAGGATATTTCCCAGGCTCTTGGATTCAATATACACAAAAAGTGATTGGTGAAGAGGGGCTAGTTGTTGGCTGTGATATTAAGCCAGTGAACAAAAAGCTTATGCATCTTAAGAATGTGAAAGTTTTCGAAAAAGACGTCTTTGATATTCAAAACCTAGAAGAACTAGAAGTTTCTAAAAAATTTGATGTTATCGTCTCAGATATGGCGCCAAATACAACTGGAATAAGATCAGTTGATCAAGATCGAAGTTTAAACCTTATCGAAATGGTCTTCTATCATGCTCCACAGTTTCTTCGTCCTGGTGGAAACCTTGTTATTAAGGTCTTTGATTCTAATAAAGCTCAGCAATACCTAAAAGAACAAAAGAATTTGTTTGAAAGTTTCCATTTTTTGAAGCCAAAATCAACACGCTCAGTCAGCAAAGAATTTTTTGTCATAGGGAAAAACTTTAAGGCATAATTAATACCTATGATAGGTAAAATAAAAAAGAAATATATCATTCTTGGTGGGATCTTCTCATTGATAGCTTTCACTTTTGCTCTTGAGCATTATCAGAAAGAGTATGAGAGAAAGAGAAGAATCGAAATCAAGAAAACTGTTAAGTCTGAAATTGGGGACCACTTCGGTCCTGGTAAATTAAAACTTCCACACGACATTAAATTTGAAGATGATCTATTTGAAGTAGAATATACTTTTAATGATGAGCTTACTTCTTATGTTAGAAAGCTTTTAAGAAGACACAGACCTGATTATACATCAGTCGTTATCATTGATAATAATAACGGAAATATTTTGACTGCAATCGGACATCAGCGAGAAGGAAATAAGCCCGCAGATGTTCTTCCTTTTACAAGTACACATCCTTCTGCCAGTTTATTTAAAGTCATCACATCAGCTGCTTTAGTTGAAGATGCTGATGTTAAAAATAAAACGGTATTCACTTACAGAGGTAGAGGAACGACTCTTTATAAGTATCAGCTTAAAAATAAAAAAACACGTTGGACTAGAAAGCAGAGTTTTAAAAACGCATTTGCTTTTTCAAATAATGTTGTTTTTGGAAAAGCTGCAATTAATCACATTAGTGGAGAAGAGCTTTTTGATATGGCCAGTAAGTTTGGATTTAATGAAGAACTTATGGTTGATGTTGATCTTTCAAAGTCACGCTTTGTACATCCAAGAAGTGATTATCATTTAGCTGAATTAGCATCTGGTTTTAATAAGGAAACTCTCATTAGTCCTATTCATGGCGCACTGATTGCTTCAGTTGTTGCTAATGATGGAGAGCTTGTTTATCCACGAATGGTTTTAAACGTAAAGAATAAGACAACAAAAGAATTAATTTGGAATAACGAAGTTCGCTCAAAGAAAGTTTATAGTAAAGAAACAGCAGACTACTTAGAGTCTCTTATGGAGTATACGGCCAATAAAGGGACAGCAAGAATTCTTGAAAGAAAACTTCCTAGAAAGATGCGAAGAGATTTGATTGTTGGAGCAAAGACAGGTTCTCTGACTGGTGGAATTCCATATGGGAAAAGAGACTGGGTGACAACCTTTGCAAAACCTGCCTCAAGTGCTGAAAAAGATAAAGGTATTTCAATTTGTGTTATGATTGTAAACAAGAAAAAGTGGTACGTAAAATCGACTTTCTTGGCCAATAAAATCATCAACTATTACTATAAGAAGATTGACCCTGTTAATGGTGATGCTCTACTGACATCAAGATAAAATGGAAGAAAATAAAGCGACAAAGAGAAGCAAAGTGTTGAGAGAGGTTAAAATAATCTCTGTACTCGCTTTAATCATTTTAAGCTTTAGAAGTTCTTTTTTTGAACCATTTAGAATTCCATCAGGCTCAATGATTCCAACCTTGATGATAGGTGATTTCATTCTCGTCAATAAGATGAGCTATGGGCTCAAGATTCCTTTTTCAGATTTTTCATTCTTCGATATTAACTTTGATCCAATTTACTTATTTAAAACAGATGGTCCTGATAGAGGGGATGTTATTGTTTTTAAATTTCCACAAGATCCTTCTACGAATTTTATAAAAAGGGTTGTAGGCGTTCCTGGTGATACTTTAGAGATAAGGGATAAGGTTGTTTATATAAACTCTAAACCAATTCATGCTAAAGAGATCAATGGTAGAAAAATCATGGAAGACATGGATGATATGTTTAAGGTTTATAACTTAAGGTTCTACGAAGTAGAAACGGGTAAGCACAAACATGTTATTCAGCAAGATCATGACAATTACTATGGTAACTTTCATGACAAAATAGAAATTCCAAAAGGAAAATATTTTGTTATGGGTGATAATAGAGATTTTTCTCACGATTCAAGATTCTGGGGTCTAGTTCCTGAAAAGTATATTAAGGGAAAGGCCTTATTTGTTTGGTTCTCAATGATATTGCCTTTTGGCGAACATAAGAATTTTAAAATCAGGCCAGGACGAATGGGAACATCTATAGAGTGAGATTACTCTTTAGGATAAACTCTCGTACAGCCGTCATTCCCATCTAAATTTTCAAAATAGAGTTCTCTGTGCTTACTTAGATATTCACGCAACCACTTCTTTAAAATCCCTGATCCATGACCATGAATGATTGTTAAAAAAGGTATATCTCCACTAATCACTTCGTTGATAGAGGTTTCGGCCTTGCGCTGGAACTCTTCTAAACGCATTCCTCTACAATCGATTTCAATGTTTCCTACAGTCGTTTTTTGAACATGGACAGTGACTTCCGGTTGAACTTTCTTAATATGTTTATCTTTAAGGCCTTTAAAAGACTTAGCTGGCATCCATGCTTTCAGCGTTCCGTTTTTAATTTGAACTTCTTTCTTTCTAAGATTAATACTTATGATTTCGACGTTCTTTTTAAGGATTGTTGAATAGATTACATCACCTGAGGCGAGTGCTTCCAAGTTTAATGTCGTTGTTGCAGGTTGTGGTTGCTCGTTCTTGTGATAGAGGTCTTCTTTCATCGTAGCAACAGAATGAACAAGGCCATGCGAGTCTTTATCAAAACGCTTTCCTATGTTGAATTCACCACGTTTTGCTCTTCGCTTTAAATCTTCTGCTTGAGAAACGATTTTCTTAACTTTCTTTTCGTATTTGTTAATAATGCGTTCTTTTTCTAAATGAACGATTCCCTCTAAAGACTTACGTTTGTTTTTTAAGTCTTTATTAAGAGTTTCATTCTCCATGAGAAGTTTATCAAGACGAGATTTCTTTTTAGAAAGCTCTTCTAATAATTTCTCGTAAGAAACTTGTTTTCTATCGAGAACAAGTTGTGCTTTTTCTGAAATATTCGTTTCAACGCCAAATCTCTTTGATAAATCATCAAAGATTGTTAAGGCCATTGAGCTTCCTGGCTCACCAAGAAAAATCTTATAGGTTGGTGCATGCTCTTCCATATCGTAACCAACATAGGCCGAGACATATTGATTATCAGAGTGGATATGAGTCTTAAATAATTGGTGGTGAGTTGAAAGGACTACTTTTGAATGACTTTTTTGATGTATTTTTTCAAGTAAAGAAATCGCTAGTGCTGAAGCTTCTTCAGAACTAGTTGAATTAAAAATTTCATCAATAACGATCAAAGAATTTGTTCCAATCGTAGAGAGTAGTTCTAAATAGTTCTTTGCTTCTGAAGCAAATGAACTTAAACCCTGAGATAAGTCTTGTTGATCATGACTATAAAAATATAATTCTTGAACAGGATAGAGTTTTGCTCTTTTTGCTGGAACAAAAATCCCAAGATGCATAAATAAGTGAGTAATAATGACACTTTTAAGGGTGACCGTTTTCCCTCCGGTATTAGGTCCTGAAATAACAAGTCCGAGTTTATTCGACTCTAGAGCAATATCATTTTTTACAGCATTCTTGATGAGTGGATGAAATAATCCTTCAATAGAAATTGAAAACTCATCAATGATCTCAGGTCTATTTAAACCAGCATTGAGAGAATAAAGACTCTTCATATAAATTTCATCATAGAGTTTGAAGAAATCTATAAGCTTCAAAAACTCTGGTAAGAAGCTTTGAATTGTCTGAGTAAAATCTCGACATATTTTAGAAAGAGCACTTTCTATCTTAGAAGTGATTTCAATTTTTGAATTGTTGGCACTTCTGAGTTCTGGAGGTTCTATATATAAAGTATGGCCAGTTGTAGAACGGCCTACAATAGACCCAAGATCAGATTTATATGAATCGGATCTTACAGCGATAACAAACCGGTCGCTTACAATATCGAATTGTTCAAATTGAATAATTTTTGAATATCTCTGATCTCTTATTAGCTCAGTAGAACGAAAGCGCAAGTGCTCTTCGAGAGCTCTTAGGTTTTGAAATAATTCTCTTAGAAGCGGGTGTTTTTCTAAGTCTTGATGACCCTCTTTAGATACAAAGATTCTAAGAGGCTTAACAAATTTATTTCTGATCTTATCCTTTTCTGATTGACCAATTTCGAATTCCTGAAAGTTTTCCCAGTCAATTAAGGTCTTATATAGTGATCCATACAATTCATAAGCTAGACAGAGACTATTAATCTGTCTAATTGTTAATTCAGCAGATTTTGTTACGATAGATGAAAAGTTAGATTCTAGATTTGAAGGAATATAGGTAAGGAAATTCTCTTTACCAATAGTGAACTGTTCAAAATTTTTGATAAAGAAGTCAATATTATCAAAATTTTGTAAAATTTCACTTTTTGACTTAGCCTTCAATTGTTTAAGAAGTTGTTCTTTTGTAAAATCAAAATGTGAATAAGTAGAAATATTATTGGCGACTTCTGGCCAATCTACTAAGTCTAAAAACTCTGAGTTATTTAATAAGTTGTGTGACATGAATTTGAATTATAATGAAATAAAGCGAAATGTTAATAAAATTAATCCCGAAGGAAACCAAGATGGTAAAAAGTCCTTTGGTAAAATTCAAAAGATAATGTCGACGCCGCATTTCATATCAGTAGCTGTACGTTTTCCTGGAAAGACGAAGTACTTTGCCCTAGGAAGAGGATCTGAATACTCTGGGTTTTGGATTATGGAACGTCATCCTGCCTCACAAGTAAGGGTTATTGATAAGTATCTTGAATACTTAAGAAAATATCTATCATCTAGCTCTCTTGTTGATATCAGACTTAATGAAAAAGATAAATTGCTCGAATTTGAAACGTTAAAGGGCGAGAAGAATTTCTTTTATTTTTTCTGGAAAGGCAAGGATCTATACTTTGCTCATATATATAAAGTCAGTGAAAGAGTAGAGTTATTCGCATCTTGGAAAGGTAAGTTGAAAGTAGAAAACATTAGTGAAGCTAAGGAACTACTTTATGAGAAATTAGAAGAAGTTGGTTTTGGAGCTGTTGAAGTTGGAAGTGTGTCTGAAAAAGATCGAGATTTTGAGATAGATAAATACGAGTCTGATTTGCTAGAAGGAAGCACTAAAAAGATTACTAAAAAGAAGAGATTTCTTTCTCGAAAGATTAAGAATATTGAAAGTGATTATAAGAAGGTTCTTAAATGGAAAGAATTAAAATCACTTGTTGAAGATCCTAATTGGCAAGTTCCTAAGGAATATAAAGTTAAAATAGAAGGTATTAGATTTAAGTTTGAATCGAGCTTAAATGAATGGGGGCGTAAGAATTTAATTTTCGAAAAAATAAAGTCATTACGAAATGCAGAGTCATTACTTGAGAAAAGATTGGAAGACACGAAAGAAGAGCTTGTGCAATTTGAATCGGGAAATAGTCCATTTGAATTTGATCTACCATCAATCGTTACTCCTGTGTGGATTACAAATAAAGCAAAGAAAATTGTGAACGAGAATAATCGAAAAATAGATATCTATAAGCTTACTGAAAGCATGACTATGGCAGTCGGCCATAGAGATGTTGATAATGATTATCTAAGGACAAAGTGGGCGAAGAAAGATGATCTTTGGTTTCACATAGACGGATATCCTAGTGCTCACTTGATTATTAAAGTTGATAATATTAGTAAATTAAATCAAGAACACCTTGATATTATAGGATCTCTTCTCGCAGATTATAGTTCGCTATCTTTAGATCGACCTCCATTGATGTATACACAGGTTAAAAACTTGAAAGGAATTAAAGGACAAAAGGGAGGTGTAACAATGAAAAAGCAGCGTTATATATCCGTTAATTATTGTCGGGAATGGAAGGAAAGAATTGCAAGAGATTGTGTCTAAGTAATTGAAAAGTAAAATGAGTATAATATATTTAAGAGGTATACTTATGCTTAAGAAACTCATTTCTATTACAGTTCTATTTACTCTCATTTTTTCAGTTCAAGCGAATGAAAAAATAGCGAGAGAAACTATCGATCAATATGATCTTAGAACTTATCATCCAGATAAATTTGCACTCAAAGATCTAACGTTTGAGATACGACAAGAGGGACTAGTTGAATCTCTTAATGAAGGGCGTGCACTTGGAAAACTATCTGATGTCTTTGTTAAAGTTTATTGGTTAACTCCTGGTGAATTAAAGTTAGAGGTAAATGGATTACCAAATGGATTCTATGAACTAAAAAATAGAATTCGCATGGCCGTGGAGCCTTATCTTATTTACGTTATTCCACAAGAACTTCAACCACGAATAAGAGCATATCAGTTGAGTGCTGAAACTGTTGAAGGTAATGTTGAGGTTGGGGGTGTTGATAAAACACAAAAACTTAATTCAAGTAGAATTAAGTTCATCTTTTCAAATGATGGAAGACTAGTGAAGTCTATTTCCTTTTCACCTTCTCTTGTTTCTACAACTGATTTTACATCGACAAAGAAAACGTGGTCACGAAATAAATGGGTACTTGAAAGCCTCGCAAGTGAAACGATTCAAGGGAATCGGCTTGTTAAAGTTGACACTCATATTGATTATGTAAATGAGAGTGGATACGGCTTTCCAAAGAAGATAGAAGTAAACTCTGAAACGATTGCTAAATTCAAAGACAAAAAGAATAAGCTGCAAGAAAAGAGTTTAGGCAAAGGGAAACTTATTTTAAATTTCGATAATTTTCAGGTAAATCAAGGGATTGCTAAAAGAGAATTAATGAAAGGGAAAAACTAAGTGTTGAAAGAAGTTGAATTATCCAAGTCTGGATATAATAAATTAATAAGTGGAGAAAAAGGATTATACCTAAAAGATTTCAATGAAATTGGAAGATCCTTCATTCCTGGGCAATGGATTAAACTCAAAACTAAAGAAGGCTTTTTTGGCTTTATAAATGTTAATATTGATAAAGGTCCTGTTTTTAGATGTGTCGGCCGAAGTGAGAGTCTTCAACAAAATGAAGATGAATTTGCGAAATTTATTATAACTAGAAATATATTATCTGCTCTTGATTATCGAAGTAAGTTTAAACGATTCAGCGAAGGAGCAAGACTTATTTTTGGTGATGAAGATAGCCTTCCCGGTTTAATTGTCGATTCGTATAAAAATATTGTTATTGTCCAAATAAATACAGCTGGAATTGATCGCTATAGGGATCTTGTAAAAGAAGTCTTGGAAGAAAATCTTGATCGTGAGGTGTATTTTTTAGATAACGATGAATATAGAGCAAATGAATTACTTCCTAGATTTAATGAAACACAAATAGATAAAGATATTCTTATTGAAGAGTCTGGAATTAAATATTCCATTCCAGCTTCTCATATGCAGAAAATTGGATATTACTACGATCATAGAGATAATAGAGACAAAATGAAACTACGACTTCTCGACTATAAAGGACAGCTTAAAAAAGGAGTTGATCTCTTTTCTTATGTTGGAAGTTGGGGACTACATGCTCTTAAGGGAAATGTCGAGTATGTTGATTTTGTCGACCAAGCAAATATGAAAGATGTTACAGAACATCATCTAAAATTGAATGGCTTTGAAGGTCAGGGGCAATTTCATCGAAGTGATGTTTTTAAATTCTTATTAGATGCTAAGAGTAGAAATGAAAAATATGATCTTGTTATTTGTGATCCTCCTGCATTTGCTAAAAATGAAAATGCTAAGAAATCAGCTATTAGGGGCTATGACAAGTTATACCAAAATATTTTTGATATAACAGAGAATGAGGGATTACTTGTAGCAGCTTCTTGTACTCACTATATCTCACTTGATGAATTAGATAAGATTGTTCTAAAAGCAGCACAAAAGAAAAATTATAAAGTCTTTGTTCAAGATATAGGGATTCAAGGAAGTGATCACAATCTTGAAACATTAAATAGTAAATCAAATTATATTAAATATATTCTTTATTACGTTAGATATGGAGAAGTCTGATGAATGATATTTTATTAGAGAAAGTTCATAAAACATTAACGAGTGCTAAGTCTGTAATTTTCGGACAAGACGATCTACTCGATTCAATTATAGCTGCTCTTGTATGTGATGGGCATTTGCTCATTGAAGGTATGCCAGGTTTAGGTAAGACGCTTTCAGTTTCAACGATAAGTAAGCTTTGTGATCTTTCGTTCAAAAGAATTCAGTTCACACCTGATCTACTTCCATCGGATCTTGTGGGTACGATGATTTATAGTCAAAAAAGTGAGGAGTTTACAACGAAGTTTGGACCAATCTTTACTCAGATTCTCTTGGCCGATGAGATCAACAGATCACCAGCTAAAGTACAAGCCGCTCTACTAGAAGCAATGGCCGAAAAACAAGTAACGATTGGTGATGATACTCATAAGTTATCTAGACCATTTGTTGTTCTTGCTACACAAAACCCGATTGATCAAGAGGGAACGTATCCACTTCCAGAAGCTCAGATGGATAGATTTATGATGAAAGTCTACGTTGACTATCCAAGCTTTGATGCAGAAAAAGCAATTTTAGATCTTAAAAAAACATATGAAGCTGATATGGAATCTGTTCTAAGTACTGATGATCTGATTTCATTGCAAGAAGTTGTTGATGGAATTTATGTAGACGATAAGATGAAAGATCTTATTGTTCGTATTGTTCAAGCAACAAGGCCAGGTTCAAAGTATTTTAATAAAAAGTATGAAGGTGCTCTCATTGCAGGAGCTTCTCCGCGTGCATGTATCTGGCTTCATAAAATTGGTAAGTTCATGGCCTTCCTTGATGGCAAGGATTATGTTGCACCAGAGCATATCTTGAAGATTGTTAAAAGTGTTCTTGGTCACAGAATTCTACTGAGTTATGAAGCAACGATCGACGATATTAAGGCCGATCAAGTCGCGATGGAGATTGCACAAGGACAGATCTAATGGATATTAACGAGGTTAGGAAAACAGTTGGTAGAATAAAGTCTACTCTGTTTAAAAATTCCAACTCATATTCAATAGGAATGTTGAAGTCCCATTTTAAAGGAACGGGTCTTCAGTTTAAAGAACATCAAGTCTATGTTCCTGGTGATGATGTAAGGTTCATTGATTGGAAAATCTTAGCGAAGACGTCAAATCCTTATGTGAAAACATTTGATGAAGAAAGAAACGTCGAAATTGTCGTCGTTCTTGATATTTCAGCGACAATGTTCTTTGGAGATCGTGGAGTAACAAAATTGCAAGCTGCAATTGAACTTTGTTGTTTACTCTATTTATTGGCCAAAGAAACTAATGATTATGTTCACGTCTTAGTGGTAGGCAATGAATTAGTCGATATTCCAAAGAAAAGTGGTGATTTCGGAATTATTGCTTTGATATCAACTCTTCAAGAAATGGGAGTCTTAGATAGTCAGGGGAAAGTTGATCATCGATACCAAGATCAGATTGCCGATACTGACGATGAATCGAAAAAGTATAAGTCGATTATGAAGCATGTTGGTAAAAAGAGAGAGTTAGTTATTCTCTCCGATTTTAACGGTCTTCTTTCGACAGAGCATTTGAGAAGACTATTGTTTAGAAAGAATGTTCACTGTTTTCAAATTCTATCACTCGTCGATAGGTCTGACTCTTTTCCTTATATGATCAAAGCTGTTCAATCAGAGAATTCTAAAAAGGGAATGTATCAGATTAATTTCAAGAAAAAAGACATGAACGAAACACTTGGAAAGAGAATAAAGCAGCTAAATGTTGAAGATAGATATTTAGAAGATTTTATTAAAGAGATGATGTGATGAAGAATATCTTTATTTTTTTCTTATTTTTACTTTGTTTTCAAGTTATGGGCTATGACACAACAGCGGTCCTAACGTTAGAGAAAGAGGAAGTTGAAATTGGAGAAATTGTAAAAGGACGAATGCGAGTCTTTAATATCCAAAAAATGGTAAAGGAAGATTTAAAAAAATTAGAAGGAGAACCTTTTTTAGAATATTTTCGAATCGTTAAAATTGAAGGTCTCGATCAAAATAAGAATAATCCTCAAGTTTGGGATGTCAGTTTTGAAATTACTTACACTAAAACTGTTGGTCTGAGTGATGTACATATCTGGTCATGGAAGGCCTTGAATATCCCTGTCGAATTCAAGGGGTTTAAGCTCGAAAAGGGTGAACAAATTCAGCAGAAGGTTGTTGTCTTGGATACAGATATTACTGACGGCAGTGATCTTGAAAAAATATTGCTAGCAGGTCTTTTACTTTTGATTGCTATTGGAGTGATACTTTACTTTTTTGTGATACGTAAGGGCAAACAAAAGGGGGAAGAAGAAAATTGGAAAAAGATTTTTACGGATTTGAATACGCGAGAAGAATTTGAATCAATCTACAGATTAAAAGATAAGTGGGGAAAACTAATTCCTAACGATACACCTTGTAAACTTCGATTTATTGAAGCTCTGAATGCTTGTCAGTACAAGAGAGAATGGGATGATATTGAGCTCCATCAAGTTCAAGATGCTTATGATGAATTGAAGACAGTAATAGAGAAATTATGATAGCAGGATTACAACTAAAAGAACCAATGTTTCTTATATTTGGAATAGTTGGTTTTATATTTTGGCTTATCAGCTTACTTAAACCATTTAAGAAGCCTGAGTTGCGTCTACCTAATAAGTATTTACGTTCAGGGAATTTTTTTAAAACATGGACAGTTATCCTTCTGGCTTTCTTTGCTTGGATTGCACTAGGGATTTCGGGGACTATTCCAAGAAAACCTGCTGGATTTGCGAAAAATAATACAGAAGTTAATGACATTTTCTTTGTTGTCGACGTTTCTAGATCCATGCTTGCAGAGGATTTTCAGCCAAATCGATTAGAAGCGGCTAAAAAGAAGATATACGAATTCATAAAAATGGTTCCAACAGATAGAATTGGAATCATTATGTTTTCAGAAAGGGCGTTCACACTCCTTCCTCTAACCACTGACTTGAAATTGATAGAAAGGGTTATTGATGAAATTCGAATCGGTGGATTATTAGGCGGTGGAACAAATATTGGAGATGCTCTTGCTCTAGCTGTTGCAAGAGGAGCAAAGTCACTTACTAACAAGAAGACAATTATTCTATTGACTGACGGTGTAAGCCAGGTTGGTTATATGACTCCTTTACAAGCTGCTGAAGAGGCTAAGAATCAAGGAATTAAAGTTTATACAATTGGAATCGGTGGCTCTGAAGATGCACAAATGCCAATAAGTAATACTTTTGGAATTAAGAGATATCAAAAGATTCCAGGTGGAAGTGTTGATTTTGAAACTCTTCAAAAGATTGCTGAAATTACAGGAGGAAAGGACTTCATTGCTGGTAACTCTGAAGCTCTTCGCGAAGTACTCGCGGAAATTGAAAAACTTGAAAGAAAGAAAATCGAAATAAGCGCAAAGATTATTTATAGTTATCATCATTATCAATTTTTGATCTTTGGTTCTGTGTTGTTGGTTATTGTTGAGATTCTTAGAAGATATTGGTTGAAGGAGGCAGAATGAATTTTGAAAAAATATCGATGTTGCCTGCCATGCTAGTTGTTCTGATTCTGTTTTCATTTCTTGTTCTCAGATATCGTTCAAATTTTTATAATCTAACGAAGCGCTTTTTCTTCAGAAAGTCCTCAAAGATTAACAATCTATCTTTCATATTCTTTATTATATCTTTTCTTTTTCTAGGGGGAGCGACTCTAGATCTCAGAGGAAAACCGATAAAAATCGAAAGTGATATTCCTGATCAGAAGACGATCGTTCTCATTGATGCTTCAGCGAGTATGCTTGTTGAAGATGTGAGACCGAATAGATTTCAAAAAGCCTTATTAATGGCAAGGCACTTCGTAAAAAATGCTGCTGGTCATCAGATTTCAGTCGTCTTATTTTCTGACTCTCAGACTAAGCTTATCCCTTTCACTGATGATATTGACTTACTTGATGCAAAAATTGGTGGACTAGAAGACATCGATTTAAGTAGAGGAGGTTCTAATATCTCTTTAGCGATAAATGAATCTCTTCAATACTTCAAAGAGGAAGAATCAAGTACGGAAATTTCACAGGGAAATCTCCTTATCTTTACTGATAGTGAAGAACATGAAGATGCTATGCAAATCCAGATTCCTTCAACTGTGAATGTCGCTTTTGTTGGAGTTGGAACTGTAAAGGGTGGCCCAATTCCTATACGAGCTAGAACAGGTGGTTTTCAAAAATATAAAGAATTCAATGGTAAGAGAGTAATTTCGAAATTAAATGAAAGCATGTTGAGTTCGTTAGAAGGAAAGATAGAAAATTATAAGTACTGGGTTGTTCAATCTTATAATATTCCTACTGAAGAAGTACTAAGTTTTTTTAGACAAAAATTTACAAGTAAGCTCTCAAAGGGAAGTTCAATTGTTAAACCTGTTGAAATACAAAAAATGTTAATTCCATTTTTCGTTTTCTTTATTGTTTCAACTATCCTTAGGCAATTTAAATCTTTAAGACATGTAGCATTTATTGCTTTCTTTCTATTTAGTTACCAAAACAACGTTAAAGCGAATGAGGAAAAATCAGCTGAAGAAATACAAGCTGAAAAAATGAAACAAGTAGAAGCGATAAAAAACAAAATTAAAGATGGAGATACACGAGACAAGAGATTTTTTGAACTCGCGGGTGAATATCTAAAAATTGATAAACCCGAAGAGGCGTTAAAAATATATGAAGAACGAGCCACTGATCTTAATAGTATGGATGCGAATGATGCCATAAATTATGGTACATCACTTCTTTTAAATAAAAGAACTAAAGATGGTCTTAGTTTATTTAGATATATCGAAAAAAATGACAAGCTTAATGATGAACAAAAAGAAATTGTAAAAAAGAATATCTATAGCGCTTTAAAAGAAATTGAGCAAAAGAAGAAGCAAGAGCAAAAACAAAAAGAGCAAGAAGAGAAAGACAAAAAAGATAATAAAGACAAGAAAGATAAAAACGACAAAAAAGATCAGGGTGAAGACGAGAAAAAAGACAGCAAAGAAGACCAGAAAGATAGCAAGGGAAAAGGTCAGTCTAATAGTCAAAGTAATAAACAGAAAAGGCCCAACGAGAATAATGATCCTAAAGATGATCAACAAAATAAAGAAAAGAAGAAAGATAAGAAAAAAGAAGAAAAGAAAGATCAAAGAGATAAGGGCGAAGAAAAACGGCCCGAAAAGTCAAAACCTAAGAGTGTAGACGAAAAAGAAGAAGAAATTAAAAAGAAAAGAAAAATGGTTAAGCTACCTGCTAAGTTGAAGCAGGTCTTAAATAACGATAGAAATTTACAAAAACGAGTATTGGAAAGAATAAGAAATTCCCAATCTCAGCAAAGAAATAGAAAGGACTGGTAGAATGAGAACATTAGTAGCTCTAACATGCCTCTTATTTTCAATGACATCTTTGGCCGATAGGCTAAATGTTGCTGTTACACCAAATAATCCGGTAGTTAATGAAAGCTTTTCAGCAATCTTTGAAATTGAAACTAACTCCGATGAAGAACCCTATATTTCATTTGACCCAGGGAGGGCCCGTGTTACGGGGCGAACAGAAGCTGGAAGAATGATGTCAACTTCGTTAATTAATGGAAAGTTATATGCTAAGAAAAGTGTGACTTATCGATTCGATCTTGTCGCAGAAAGAGCAGGGCGTATAAGGTTAAGCGATATTAAAGTTGAACTAGGGGACAAGACATTAACTCATAAAGATATTTCAATTACAGTATTACGAGAGCCAAAAGAAGCACCTGAAGTATTCGTTAAAGCTGTTCCTAGTAAAGATACTGTTTATGTCGGTGAAGGATTTAATGTCGATTATTATGTCTACTTTAGAACGAATGTTATTTCGATAGACGTTAAAGAATTTCCAAAATTTCGAAAATTTGTAAAGCGATTTCACCTTCCTAATGAGTCTGTCGAATCAGTTGAATATGATGGGAAAGTGTATAGAAGGATAAAAAAGTACTCAGCGCGTCTTTTCGCTGAAAAACCAGGCGAAGCTAAGATAGGGCAATTAAAACTAGAAGTTCGCTACAATAAAAGCACAGGAAGGAACGCTTTTTCTAATAGTCCTTTTGGATTAAGTATTCAAAGGAATGTTAGAAAGAAGACTATTCGAAACGAACAACAAGTTATTCAAGTACTAGCATTACCAGCAGACAATGTTCCTCAAACTTTTACAGGACTAGTTGGAAAATATGATTTCAAGTTAACTGTTCCACGAAATAAATTTCTTGTTAATGAGGCAATTGAGGCAAAGTTAGAAGTTATTGGTGACGGTGCTCTGGAAGGTTATGATGCACCAAAGATATATAAACATGAATTTTTAGAAGAGTTTGATACAAAAACTGAGGTTCAAGAATTAAATAATCAAATGGCCAAGAAAATCTTTGATTATACTTTCTTAGCTAGAGATTCTCTTCTTATACCGCCAAGTAAAAGAATCCTTCATTTCTTTGACCCAGAAAGAAAAGAATATGTTGGAGTTGAAATTGATATACCAGGAATAACTGTAGGTGGAACTTCTACGGCAGGAGTTAAAAATTCTGGTACTAAAGCAATTTCTAAAAAAGAACCAACAATATCTGTAGAGTCAAAAGTTAAGGGAAAACTTATCGGTCCGACCTTTGTTGTAAAAGATGAGCCAGTTAATATTAGTGAGTATCTAGTTGAGCTTAACATCGCCCTCGCAGCGAGTATTGTTCTGATACTTTTAAGTTTTACATCATTTAAAAAGGGTGGATCAAATAGTGATCAAATTCTTAAGCTTAAGAAGATTCGTTCTGGAAAATTTTCTCACCATGATTTGTTTAGTGTTCTTAATGATCTAAGTAACGGTGAAGGTGTCCTAGAAAAAATTGAAAGCTCCAATCTGGATAGCGAAGCGAAGAAGTATTTTAAAAGTCTATATGAAGTAGTAGAAAGAGAGTCATATAAAAATCAAAAAAGTGTTATAAATAAAAAAACACAAAAGAAACATATCACGGCTCTTGAAAAAGAATTGAGAAACGTATGAAGATAGTAAAAAACTTAAGTGCATTGAATGAAGAAAAAGAAAAGTTCGCTGTAACCATTGGTAACTTTGATGGAGTTCATTTGGGACACCAGTCTATATTGAAGCAAATTAAAGCTGATTGTGAAAAAAATGATCTTAAGTTAGTTGTTGTTACTTTTGAACCTCATCCAATTCAAATTTTAAGGCCAAGAAATCATTTTCTAATAAATTCTTATGTTGAAAAGAGAGATCTACTTAAGCATGTTGGTATCGAATATCTTTGTGAAATCGAATTTACTCGCGATGTCTCGACTATGTCTCCAGGGGATTTTCTTGATGACTTTATTTTATCTTGTGGCAATGTCGAAAAACTATACTTAGGTCATGACTTTGCTTTTGGTGCAAATAAGTCGGGAAACCATGAGTTTGTGCAAGAATATTGTAAACCGAAAAATATTGAAATAGTTCTCTTAGAAGAGTTTTTACTTCGCAAACATTGTGTCTCTTCAACTGAAATACGTGAGAATATCAACATCGGAAATATAGAAAAGGCCAATGAAATGCTTGGGCGCGACTTTTATATCTCTGGTCGCGTGGTTCGTGGAGAAGGAAGAGGTCGTAAGATCGGATTTCCTACGGCCAACATGCAATTTCTAGCAGAGCGAATTGCGCCAGGTAAGGGCGTTTACATAAGTCGAGCAACTCTTGGCGATCAAGTGTGGAATTCTATCACAAATGTCGGAAGCAATCCTACATTTAACACAGGCAATGATTTATTTGTTGAAACTCACATCATTGATTTCGAAGATAATATTTATGGGAACGAAATCAGAATCGAATTCATTAAAAAAGTAAGAGATGAAGTAAAGTTCAATTCAGTGAATGATTTAATTGATCAAATTAAAAATGATGTTGAAGTCGCTAGGGACTTTTTTAAAAATGCCTAAAACAAAGCTAGCACTTCTTGGTAAAAATATCTCTCATTCAAAGTCTCAAGAGATGTATGAAAGTCTTTTAGGTCGAAATATCGACTATGAACTCGTCGACATCAGTGATGAAGCCATTGTTCCAAGTTTACAAGAATTATTCTCTGTTAATGAGGGGCTTAGTATAACAGCTCCATATAAGAAGTTTTTTCTCGATGAAGTAGTCATGGATGAAGAAACTCAAAGATTAAATGCTATTAACTGTATCAAAAAAGATGGAAATCAATTTTTTGGTTTTAATACTGATTACTTAGCTCTGAATTACATCATTCAAAATCAGTTTAGTAAGATGAGGAATGTTTATATTTTAGGAGATGGGTCCATGGCCCATGTACTAATTTGTTTACTTAATAAGTTGGCCATACCTTTTGAGCAGTTCTCAAGAAAAAATGGAGACTGCCTAGAAAAATTGGATCTATCGCAGTTAAGCAAACAAACATTAGTTGTAAATACATGTTCACGATCATTTATTTTCAATGGAAAGATCTCTAAAGAAGTCACTTTCTTTGACCTAAACTACAATTTTGAAGAACACGATCATCTTACTCAAGTATCCAATTATATTGATGGTCTTGAGATGCTCAAGCTACAAGCTAAATTTGCTTTAGAAATTTGGTCAATCGAATAAGATTTGACGACTTTGCCTACCTAAATAAGTACCCAAAAATCCGTTAGAATAAGTACTAACGAATTGATTTAAGAAGGTACTTAATGTTTAGAAAAGAGTTCGCTGACGTTATTGGTAAAACCGGTATGGTTCCTTTAAAGGACTTACGCCCTTTAATGTTGAATAAGGAAGAGAACAAAATTTCTGAATTTGATTTAATGAAGTTCGATTTCTTTGATGATGTTAAATTTGCCAAACAGCTTTCTGAAAAATATGGATTAACATTTATCGACCTCTCAAAGGCAAAGGTACAAGACAAGTATCTAAAGCTTATTAAGAAAGCTGATATCGTTAAGTATAGAGCTCTTCCAATTCAAAAGTCCTCAAAGTCTGTTACTGTCGCAATCTTTGATCCTTCAATTCTTGAAAAGAGATCCGATCTTGTTACTTTATTTCAATATAATGTCGAATTCATTCTTACAAATATTTCAGCATGGGCGAAAATATTTGACCGTGTTACTGAAACTGTTGATGAATTATTAGAGACGGTGCGTGAAGTAAAGGCCAATAATGCTGATGATCAAGTTGAGGTAAAAGAAGAAGATATCGGTGATGATGTTATTCGTTACGTGAATAGGATTCTTGCTGATGCATTTATAAGAAAAGCATCTGATATTCATATTGAACCATATGAGCATAACTTTAGAGTTCGTTTTAGAATAGATGGAACCCTCGTTGAAGTAATTAAGCCGCCTCGAGCATTGATGCTTCCAATTATTTCTCGTCTAAAAATTATGGCCCAGTTAGATATCTCTGAGAGAAGAAAGCCTCAAGATGGAAGGATTAAACTCTCTGTTGGAGGAAGGCCAATCGATTACAGGGTTTCCTCGTTACCAACACTCTTTGGAGAGAAGGTCGTTCTTCGACTTCTCGATCAATCAAATCTCCAACTCGATATGACAAAGCTTGGCTTTGAACCAAAGCAATTAGAAGTCTTTAGAGAAGGGATTTATCAACCATATGGAATGTGTCTTGTAACAGGGCCAACAGGTTCAGGAAAGACAACGACACTTTACTCTGCACTTTCAGATCTTAATAAATCTGACACAAATATCTCAACTGCTGAAGACCCTGTTGAATTTAACTTAGAGGGGATCAATCAAGTTAACGTTAAAAAAGAAATTGGTCTGGACTTTTCAATAGCTTTGAAGGCCTTTCTAAGACAAGACCCTGATATTATCATGGTTGGGGAGATCCGAGATTTAGAAGTTGGTGAAACTGCCGTTGAAGCAGCCCTTACCGGTCACCTTGTCCTTTCAACACTCCATACAAACGATGCCCCTTCAACTGTTACAAGACTTCTAAATATGGGAATTGAACCTTTCCTTGTCGTTGGTTCTTTAAATGTTGTTGTTGCTCAAAGGCTTTGTCGAAGAATTTGTAGCAATTGCAAAGTGGAAGATAAGGATGTCACTGTTGAAGAAATCATAAGTTGTGGTGTCGCCCCTTCAAGCGCTCCTAATATGAAAGTTTATAAAGGCAAAGGCTGTGAAATTTGCGGAAACTCTGGCTATAAGGGCCGAGTCGCAATTTACGAAGTCATGGCCCTGACTCCTGGAGTAAAAGAACTAATTCTTAAAAATGCTTCAGCAGATGATCTAAAAAAACAAGCAATCAAAGACGGTATGAAAACATTGAGAATGTCGGCCCTAACCAAAGTGGCGATGGGTGATACAACGTTAAGTGAAGCATTAACAAATTCAAGTGCAGATAAATTTTAAGAGGGAATAATATGTCTGATAATACAATTACTAGAACCAAATATGATACGACAAATGATACGTTAAAGGTTCAGCAGCTATTTAAATTAATGGTTGAAAGTGGTGGTTCCGATCTTCACTTAACAGTAGGAACATCCCCAGGTCTTAGAGTAAATGGGGAAATTGTAAGAGTTAAAATCCCACCTCTTAGTGCACAAGATTCTAAAAGACTTGTTTATCAGATATTAACTGATGAGCAGAAAAATGACTTTGAGAAAAACTTAGAATTAGACTTCTCATTTGGAATTAAGGGTCTTGCTCGTTTTAGGGCAAATATTTTTTATTCTAAAGGTGGTGTTGCCGCTGTATTTCGTCTAATTCCAAGTATCATTCCAGACTTTAAACAACTGAACTTACCTAATGTTCTTCTAGAGATGACAGACATTTCAAATGGACTAATTCTTGTTACAGGGCCAACTGGTTCAGGTAAGTCGACAACGCTAGCCGCTCTCATCGATAGATTAAATAGTGTTGAGGCAGGCCATATTATTACACTTGAGGACCCTGTTGAATTCGTTCACAACCATAAAAGTTGTATCGTTAATCAGAGAGAAATTGGTAGAGACTCACTTACGTTTAAAAATGCTATTAAGTCACTCCTAAGACAGGACCCTGATATCGTTCTGGTTGGAGAGCTTCGAGATCCAGAAACAATTGAAGCCGCACTAACAATTGCTGAAACAGGTCACTTGGTGTTTGGAACATTACACACCAACTCTACTGTTCAGACAATTAACAGGATTATCAACGTTTTCCCTTCTGATCAGCAAGGTCAGATTAGAACACTACTATCATTCGTTTTACAAGGGGTTGTCTCTCAGCAGCTAATTCCAAAGTCTTTTGAAGGTGGACGTGTTTGTGCGCAGGAAATCTTGCGACCAACTCCAGCCATTAGAAACCTTATTCGTGAAGATAAAATTCACCAAGTTTATTCGCAAATGCAAGTAGGTCAAGATCAAACGGGAATGGTAACAATGAACCAATCTTTAAAGAAGTTTGTTGATAGAGGACTTATTGATGCTGAAGCGGCTCTAACGTATTCGACTAACCCTGAAGAACTTAATTCTCAATTAGGATTGAAAGGGAGAGGTAGGTCGTAATGGCTAATTGGCGCTACGAAGGATTAAGCAAAGATGGCAAGCGCCTAGAGGGGGCGGTCGATGCAAAAAATGAAAGAGAAGCGAGAAGGATCTTAAGAGCTCAGGGAATCAGGATTAAAAAAATTACCCCACCGTCGTTATTAGAATTTGATATTGGTGAGTGGATGGAAGAAAAAGGTTTTGCTAAGCCTTTTGGAATGACTGAGTTAAAGAACTTTACAAAGCAGCTCTCTATTATGATTTCTGCCGGGGTTCCAATTCTTCATGGACTTGAAATTCTTTATAAGTCGGAGAAGAATCCATCGCTAAAAAGAGCAATTAAAGAAGTCGCTAGAGAAGTTGGCGAAGGTAAGACGATTTCTGAAGCACTCGAAAAGCAGCAAGGTTTTGATAAATTATATTGCAGTCTTATTAAGGCCGGTGAGACGGGAGGTATTCTCGACTCTATTCTAGATAAACTAGCTGAGCACATGGAGAAGCAGCAAAAGACCATTGCTCAGATTAAGTCAGCTTTGACTTATCCAGTTATTGTTTCACTTGTTGGAACAGGTGTAATTTGGGCGATGCTTGTTTTTGTTGTTCCACAATTTACAAGTATGCTAACGGATACAGGACAAGAGATTCCTGGAATTACTAAATTTGTTATTGGTGCCTCTGATTTTTTAGGGGACTATGCCATATTCACATTCATTGGTGCATTCGTGGCCTTCGCTGCTTTAAAAAATTATATAAAAACTCCTTCCGGAAAATTGATCTATGACAAAATCTCTATGAAGATGCCCGTCTTTGGCGGAATTGTTATCAAGGGGAACCTAGGATCATTTTCTAGAACATTATCGACGATGCTCTCTTCTGGTGTCTCTCTTGTTGATGCACTAGATATTTGTATTGAAACAATTGATAATTTAGTTATCACAAGTGATCTCAAGAAAGTTAAAAAGAAGGTTGTTGAAGGGAAAACCCTTTCAGAGCCCTTAATGAAAATAGACTATTTCCCAGACATGGTAACTCAGATGATTAAAGTAGGTGAGCAAACGGGTGCCGTTGACCAAATGCTTTTAAAAGTTGCGCAAGTTTTTGAAGATGAAGTGAATGACTTGGTTGGGCAAATGACGAAGATGTTTGAGCCAATCATTATTGTCGTTTTAGGTGGGATTATTGCCGGTATCCTCGTTGCCATGTACTTACCGATGTTCATGAGTGCAGGTGGCGCGTAAGTGTTTGATATTTCGGTGCTAGCTAAAGTTTTACTCTGAAATATCCGATTTAGAATAAACGAATATTGAATTGTGTTAAAATATAAACATTCTTAGTCTGCTTAAGCTCTCTCAATGTGTTTAAGTTAGATAGGAAGCTATTATTATTAGTTTTTTAAGGAGAACTTTTATGAAAAAGAGAAGACTGGAACATGGTTTTACCCTGGTTGAGCTCATGGTTGTTGTTGCCATTATTGGTATTCTTTCAGCTGTAGCAATTCCAAACTTTAAGCGTTATCAATCAAAAGCAAAGACGTCTGAGGCGAAGCTTCAACTTTCTGCTATTTACTCTGCACTTACAGCTCTTCAAGCTGACTATGATGCCTTTGGATCATGTCTTGAAAGTGCTGGATATGTTGCTCCGATTGGAAATTATTATGCAATTGGATTCTCTGCTGAAGCAACAGCTGCAAACCAAATTATCGTAGATAACGGTGGTTCTTGTGTGGCCGGAGCTTATGGATTCCCTGCTAATAAAACTGTTGGTGGTGCGAAAATGGCTATCGCTGACATTAAGAACATCGCGACGACAACTTTAAATAACTCTGGGAACTCAGCACTTGATATCCCTGCAGTTTATGCAAATGGTTCTTATTTCGTAGCTGGTGCAATTGGTGTTATTGATGCCGATTTCAACAAGAACACTTCTGCAAGTAAGTGGGCAATCAACGAAAACAAGACTCTAATGCAAATCAATGCTGGTTTCTAATTAGAATTTATTCTTTGATAAAAAGGAAGGGGCAACTTAGTTTGCCCCTTTTTTATTTCTGTAAGGTTTAAAAGGCTTTGAAGAACTGTAACGACCATTCATATATATATAATCGTTTCCAAAAAAATCTTGTCTCTGGCAAGTCTTATTTGACTCTGAATTAAGGCAGTCTAAATCAATCTCTGCTTTAATTGAATAGAGATCATTAGCAAGTTTCTTTTTGATAGCACTTTCTGATGGTGCATTTCGAAAGGTTTCATAAAGTAGAGTGAAAGCTCCTACGAGATCTCCTGATGATGATTTTAATCTCGCGATCAATGAGGGAATATAACTCGCAGCTCTAGGGTGGTCTTTAATCTTAGTTAAATTCGTGATGGCATTATCTACATCACCTAATTCGTAGTAATAGTGAAATGAGCTGTTAAGAAGAAGATAATAATCATTAGGGAATTGATTAATTCCCTTTTCGTAAATCTTTTTAGCCCCAAGATCGTCATCTTTAATGATTGAAAGGTAAATCCCACCATAAAGATAAGGTTCATAGAATTTTGGTGTTAAATCAGTAATGGTATTAAATCGTAGATACATCCAAGAGAGAAGGTCATTACTTTTATAATGATCAATGTCTGAGTTCATCATTGTTTCTACCCAGAGGATACTGGATAAGAGGCGCTCTTGTCCGAGTGAGAAAATCTTTAGAAAGTCATTATTAAAATTTTGCGCACTATCTTGTTTAGTAATTTCAAGTTTAGGCTTTTTAAAACTACTATTTAAAACAAAAGCGAAATAGAATAATATGAATATAGGTAATAATAAAAAATATTTTTTAAAGTTATACATAATATGATTCATTTTAACGAAGTTCTAAAAACATTCAAATCAGATTTTTGGTCAAAAGAGAAAGTCGTCCTCGATAAGGTCTCTTTTGAAATACCACAAGGGAAGGTTATTGGTTTTCTCGGCGCTAATGGAGCAGGGAAAACTACATCTATCAAAATCTTAATGGATTTTATTAAACCTAAATCTGGTACAGTGGTTTTCTCAAAAGAGCTAGGAAACAACGACCTTGAGATTAAAAAGAATATTGGATATTTACCAGAACACCCATATTTTTATCCTTATTTAACGGGGCGAGAGTTTGCGAAATACCTCTTAGAGTTAAATGGGCTTAAGATAGGTGACTATAATGATCAGTTAATCCGTTGGACAAAGAAATTGCTTATTGATCACGCCCTCGATCAGAAAATCAGAAGTTATTCAAAAGGGATGTTGCAAAGATTAGGTTTTGTTGTCGCCATTTTGCATTCACCAAAATTTCTCGTACTAGATGAGCCACTATCAGGAGTCGATCCAATAGGGCGTTCTGTTATGAAAGATGCAATACGGGAGCTAAATGCAAAAGGGATGACTATCTTTTTTAGTAGCCACATTGTTTCTGACTTAGAAGAGGTTTGTAGCGATGTCATTTTCTTAGAAAGAGGTAAGGTTTTATTTAATGGAAGTAAGGATGAATTACTAAAGAAGGATACTGATCTTCAATATTCGGTGATTCTTCGTGAAAAAGATAAGCTGATTGAAAAAGTATTTAATGAAGAAGATAAGAATATCTTTTTGAAAGAAGCTATTAAAAACAATAAGGCCATCGAAAGAGTCGAGGCAATCGTACCAACTCTAGAAGAAGTTGTTTATAAGTTGAAAAAATAATGAGAGTTATAAGTATCGCCAAGTATACATTCATTGAAGTTTTTAAAAGTCGAATTATCTATAATACTCTTTTCTTGGGAGTGATTCTTCTGATCGCATCATTTATTGCGAGAGAATTTACCTATGGTGTTCCGGAGAGAGTCGCTCTAGACTTTGGTCTTGGCCTTTTGACATTATCAAGTGTTGGTATGGGAATTTTCTTTGGCTCCACGCTTATTTCAAAAGAGATTGAGGGAAGAACAATCTATATGATTTTATCTCGTCCAGTTAAAAGATGGGAATATCTCATTGGTAGAGTCCTAGGGATGATCACAATGCTAATTGTGAATATTTTAATTCTAAGCTTGATGAGTCTCTTTGTTTTTTGGATGAGTTCTGGGAATTTCTTTGATTCACTTATTTACTGGGCGATTCTATTTGCTGTCGTTGAATCGGTAATTATTCTATGTATTAGTGTTCTTTTTTCTATGTTAACAAATGTTACGATGAGCACGGTCTATACTATATTAATCTATATTCTGGGACATAGTCTTACGAATACAACGGCGTTAAACTTTGCAAAAAATAATCCTGTATTTCTCTATCTTCTAAAATTTTATGGAACATTTTTTCCTAATTTTAGTAAGCTTAATATTAAAAACTTTGTCCTTTTCGAGAATCATTTATCTACGAGTTATCTCGTAGGAAGTTTTTCTTATGGAATAATCTATATTGCTGCTATTATGTTGCTTTCTGTTTTCATTCTTAACAAAAAAGATTTAACATGACCGACTTTTTTTTAATTAAAGCTTTCTTCTTTGTGTTTGGTGCAATGATTGGAAGTTTTCTCAATGTACTTATCTACAGAATTCCAAGAGAGCTCGACTTTGTGAGGCCTCGTTCTGCTTGCCCAGGTTGTGGGAAACTAATCTATTGGTATGAAAATGTTCCTATTTTAGGATACTTATTTTTGAGAGGTAAATGTAGTAAATGTCATTGGAAGATACCACTTAGATATCCCTTTGTTGAAGTTGTCACAGGGGTTGCTTCTCTTCTTTTAATGCCATCATCACTGAGTTCAGAAAGCTTGGCCTTTTATGCTTTCTATTTTTCAATCTTCAGTTGTTTTCTCGTTCACTTTATCGTTGATTTAGAATTTAAGATTCTTCCAAATGTTATTAATTTATATCTCCTTGCAACATTCTTAGTGTATGCAATTCTTTTTTCATCTCCATTATTTTGGGGAGCCGGATTACTTGCAGGTTTTGGTGGACCTTTTCTTGTGAGTAGAGGTTTTAAAGCTCTCCGGGGTGAAGAAGGTCTTGGTATGGGGGATGTTAAATTATGGGGTGTCTTAGGGATTCACTTTGGTGTTGTCGGCATTATTCATAATATCTTTTTGAGCTGTATGTTAGGCTCTGTTGTTGGGATTGCTCTTATTGCTTTAAAAATAACAAACCGAAAGACTCAGATACCGTTTGGTCCTTTTATTTTGGTTGTTGCTTTCTTTCAAATCTTTTTTAAAGAAGATTTTTCGAGAATAATGGAAAGTTTATTTCATTTAGGCGTCTAATTTCTTGAAAATAGTTGAATCTATCAGTTATAATTTTGAATAGATAAGCTTAAAGTACTTTAATAGTGGACAAAATAAATTGGATATTCAAAACAAACTAGATTCATTCATTGATGATTTAAAAGATCAGTTGAGCTTTGGTAATAAAACTTTGCTTGGTCTAGATATTGGTCAAAGCGCTATTAAATTTAGCGAAGTCAGTTTTAATGGAAAAGAGTTTAAGTTAGAAAGGTTTTCTAGCTACCCACTTCCGGAAGCATCAATAATTGATGATGAGATTCAAAAAGAAAATGAAATAGTTGCTGCTATTCAAACGGCTTATAAAAAAGGTGGGTTTGAAAGTAAGTATGTCTGCTTAGGAATAAGCGGGGCTAATACGATCGCTAGAAAACTTCAGCTAGCCGGTGGTACAGAAGAAGAAATCGAGGATCAAGTAATTTGGGAAGCTGAACAATACCTTCCTTTTGCTATTGAAGACTGTAATCTCGATTTTTTTAATCTTGGTGAAAACGAAGGTGGTGGTGTTGATGTAATTATCGCTGCTGCTAAGAAAGAAGTCCTTTTAAATTATAAAGATTTGGTTGAAGCGAGCGGTTTGAAGGTCAAGAGAGTAGACTTAAGTCAAATTGCTCTTTGCAATATTTTTGAACTGGCTGTTTATAATAAAATTTCTGAAGATGAAGTGGGTTCTTGGATTGTCATTGATTTAGGGGCACAGAAGACTCAGATTTTAATATTTAAAAATGGTACTCCAATATTCATGAAAGAGATTGATGTTGGTGGATCAATGATTACGGAAGAAATTCAAAGACAATTAGGTGTTAATTACTTTGAAGCTGAAGATCTCAAAATCACAGGGGATGAGAATGGAAATCTACCTGAAGAAATTTTAGAGATTATTGATGATGTTGTAGAAGCTATCTTTGGTGAACTCAAAAAAACAATTGATTTCTATATTAGTTCAACCTCAGATGACAGCTTCCTTGGATGTAGCATTACTGGTGGTAGTTCACTTATTCCTGGATTAGTAGAAGGGATTAAAGCGCTGTTGAATGTTGATGTTGAAGTACTGAATCCATTTGATGGAATTAAATATGATAAGAAGTTCTCTGAAGAAGAGATAAACGACATTGCCTTTAAAGGGTGTGTTGTTTTGGGCTTGGGACTAGGGCAGACTGATAAATGATTTATATTAACCTCATCGCAAAAAAGAAGAAAAAGAGAATTCCTAAAATTTTAGGAATTGAGGTTAGTGAAATCAATTTCAAGATGCTTATCATCGTCTATTTGATATCATTAACACCTGACTATTTTTACTTCCCAAAACTGGAAGAAGAGATTGTCGCTAATGAAGAAAAAGTTCAGCAGCTTCGTAATAAAGAAAGGCAATTAAGAACTTTCCTAAGAAAAAATCAGAATGTTCAAGAAAAGTTATCGGCATATAATGATCAAGTTGAAAAACTGAGACTTCGCTCTGGTCAAGTTGATGCAATTATTAAAAAGAGAACAAATCCGAAGTCATTGCTAGAAAAACTCGCAAGAGGAATACCAAGTGATCTTTGGTTAGATGAGCTAAGAATTACGTCTGATAGAATGTTATATCTCAAAGGTGCTGCCTTAGAATATAAGCATATAGGTGACTTTATTAGTATTACTAATGAATCGCGATTTTACGGTAATTCATTAAACCTTAAAAGTTCTGAGACAAAACCTGAAAGAGTACAGGGAACAGAATTTAGATTTCTCGTATTTGAAATAGAGGGAAATATAGAAACCTTTGATCCTTGGTCTGAATAGTTATGAAGTTATTAATAAAGAATCTCCATGTTTTCTTGTTGTTGTATCTAGGCTTTGGTGCCTATGAAAAGTATATTGCTATTGAAGAACGTAAAGTTAACTCTACATCAGAAATTCCTACGATAGAGCAAAGAATTAAGAAGAGTCAAAAAAAGAAAACTGATATCGAAAACTATATGAAGGAAATTGAAGATGCAAAAAAGAGAATCGAATTAGTTGCTATTGAAGTAGAAAAGATTCAAAAGAAACTTCCAAGTAGTATTTCAGATGCATCAAATCTCGAATTCATTAAAACAATTGCTGAAACTCTAAATGTTAAAAATATCTATCTCTCTCCTCGAAGTGGAGAAAATCATGGTTTTTATAACACAAAGATTTATGAATTTAAGGGTTCGGGAACTTTTCTTCAGTTTCTTATTTTCCTAGAAAAAATTTCAGAAGCTGAGCAGCTATTAAACGTTTCAGAGATTACTATTTCAAAGGGAACATCACCAAGAAGAGGACGTTTCCAAGAAGTTAATTTCGAAGCTAAGGTAGAAGCTTATCAATATAATGATAATCATAAAGAAGATCGTGGTATTGATAAAATTGAAAGTGAATTTAAAAGCAAAAAAGGTCGTGGATAATGATGAATCGTACCTTAATTATAATGACATTATTTATATTTGCTCTACCTGCATTGGGTAATTCTAAAAAAGCAGAGGCTATTTTAAGAAAGAGTAAAACGAATATTGTTAACCCTCTGGACTTAAGAGATCCATTCAAAAGACCGTCTCTTAAGACTAAGAAGAAGCAGGCTAAGAAAGTTGAAACGACATTTTTCACTAACGTTCCAACAATCGACTCTACGCCATTAGAAAATATCAGAATTGTAGGTATTCTTGTTGGTAAAGAAAGAAGAGCAATCGCAAAAGTTATTGGTGGTGATCAAAACGACAACGAGACCTTTATTCTAAAAGAGGGAATGACGTTGGGGCAAAATAAGGCAATCATCAAAGCGATCCTGCCAGGTGGAATTTTATTGGCCGAGAAAATTACTAACGTATATGACGAAGAAGAGTACTTAGAAACGGTTATTCCAGTTTCTAATGAATAAAGTTCTTTAGACTTTTGAAAATAATGCTATAATAAAATCAGGTATGTATCTAAGACCTTAGGATGAGGTGATATGAAAAGAGGAATTTTACTCACAATAGGTGCGTTCTTTTTGACGATTAATGCTTTCAGTGCACAGTTAGAGAAAATCGACTTTGCTCAAAAAGGTGAAATCAGCCAACTCGAATTAATCTTTGACAGTAATAATGTAGAAGCTAAAAAATTCCAAGACTCGGAATTTAAGCAGATTATTATTGATATCAAAAACTCCACAGCAACGGATAAAATTCTACGTGGATTTGATACTTCAGAATTTTCTGGTGGAGTTGTCTATGTATCGGCCTATAAAAAACCAGATAATCCAAAAGATATTCGTTTAGTTCTTCAATTAAGAGATAACGTTAGATCTCTTCTCAAAAGAAAGCCGAATAGAATCGTTTTAGAAATTGAAAATAGATTCGGAGCATTTTCTGAAAATACAATTTCTAGTGGACAAAGTTTCGAAGAAAAAGTTGCAGAGACTCTTGAAGAGGATTCAAAGGTTCTCATTCCTAAGTCTGGCGCCGTCGAGGATATTCTTGAAAACCTGACACTCTCAGGTAGAAAAAAATACATCGGTAAAAGAATTACAATCAACGTACAAAATTTAAAAATTGCTGAAATTCTAAAGATGATTGCAGATGCTTCGGGATTCAATATTATCTTGACGGAATCTGTTGAAAGATTACCTCCGCTATCATTAAATCTTGTCAATGTTCCTTGGGATCAGGCCCTTGATACTGTTCTTGGACTTGGAAGATTAGTTGCGAAAAAGAATGGTGCCATCCTTATGGTAACTACTTTTGATGAAGCGGCCAAAGAGCAAGAAAAAGAAATTGCAGCAAAGAGAATTAAGGTTAGAGATGAACCCCTTGTAACTAAGATTTTTCCAATATCTTACTCTGATACAAAATCTTTGACTGATATTGTTAAACCATATCTTACACCGCAAAGAGGAACTCTCTCTGTGGACGATAGAACGAACTCGATGATCGTAAAAGATACTGTCGAGAATATTGAAAAGATTAAAAAAATCATTGAAATCTTAGATACTCAGACACCACAGGTTTTAATCGAATCTAAGATTGTTGAAGTTACAGAAGGCTATAAAAAAGAAATTGGATTAGTTGAAGGTTTAAACTTTGGTTACGATCCAATTACTTCTACAGCAGATGCATCCGATAGTGGGCCTGGATTTTCACTAAGTTCTGCTCCTAGTACAGGTGATGGTGCGAGAGATCTATTTGGATTATCAATCACTCGATTTGGGAGACTTCTAAATTTAAATTTTAGGCTTCAGTTAATGGAGAATGAATCGAAAGGGAAGGTTGTTGCGAGTCCAAAAGTTATTGCTCAAAACAAAAAGAAAGCAACGATTCAAACAGTTGATACAACAAGTTACTCACAACAAACTGGAAACGGTGATGATGCAGTTACTTCATTCCAACAAATTGATGCTACTTTAAATCTCGCAGTAACTCCACAAGTTACAAATGAAGGTTCAATTGCTCTAGACATCGAATTGAGTAAAGAGCAATTTGGTACGAGACCAAGTAACTTAGCTCCACCTGATAAACAAGCTAGAACTGTTAATACTAGTGTTCTAGTAGATAATGGATCTACAATTGTACTTGGTGGTGTTTATAACTACGAAAAGCGTGAAACTCACTCTGGAGTACCTTTCTTAAAGGATATTCCACTAATTGGATGGTTCTTTAGAACTCCTTCTGGGCCTGAAATTAGTAAAAATGAGTTGATCATATTTATGACACCAAGAGTGATTAACCAAGAAGAAGCTGGACTTGGGAATAAAAGCTAATGAGTTCAAGTGATACGACTACGCCTTTGATTGATAAATATAGTGAGATCTTGGAGAAAAATCCAAAATCAAGAGTATTTGCTCCTTTGGCAGAGGTCTATCGCAAAATGGGACTTGTAAAGCAGGCCCTAAATATTCTAAGAGAAGGGATAAGACAAAACCCTGATTATGTTCTTGGACACGTGGGTCTTGCTCACTGTTACTTTGATATGGGCGAAGAATCACTCGCTTATACAACCATCAAGCCGTATATTGATTCGAATAAAGAGAATCTCTTACTTCAAAAACTCTTTGGAGATATTTGTTTAAAGATCAATCATCGAGAAGAAGCCTTATCTACATTCAAGCTTCTTCTTTTTATGAACCCTAAAAATGAATACTTTGCAGAGAAGGTAAAAGAGTTAGAAGATAGCCTTTACCCATCACCTGGTGGGAACTTTGATTACATCATCACTGAGCAGCCAGCAGAAGATAAAAGCAACTTCTTTAATGTTGAGAAAATTGATGCTGGAGCTGATTCATTTGATGAGTGGGTAGAAGTTAAATTTAATCCAGAAGGTGATGAAACGGAGAATTCTTCTGAAACTGATATTGATTCTTGGTCAGTTGAGAAAGAAGTAGATTTAGACGAAGTCGTTGAAGAAGAGCCGATTGAATTTGCTACAGAATTAATAGATCAAGATGGTGAAGAAGATACAGGTTCAGTTTATACACAAACTCTAGTCGATCTTTATTGTTCTCAGGGTCATACAGACAAAGCCGTTTCTATTTTAGAGAAAATCATTGAATTGAATCCTAAAGATCAAGCGGCAATCAAAAGGCTAAATGAACTTGAGATGGAATTGTTGAAACCATCGAAAAATAAATCGAAATCACTCGCTGAGCATACATTTGAATTCAAGCAAGAGATTGAGCAGGCAGCTAAAGAACAGGAAGAAGTTCAATTTGTAGAGCAGACGGCCAAGAGAATTGAAGAAACTGAGGAAGCTGGAAGACAGAATTTAATGAGTATTTTGGCCTCGAAGTTTAAAGAGGTCGATGAGCAGAAGTACCATATCGATAATGTTGCTCCGCGCGAAGTGGAAAAAGCTGAAATTGTCGAAGAACCTAAGTCTTTAGAATCAGACGAAAGCCGAGAGAGACTTGTAGAGCTTGAAGGTAGGCTTTGGAGATTTCACGAATTGATCAAATCGAGAGCTGCTAATGTAGCTAATCCTCGCTAGCTCTTTTCTTTACAACATTTATTACACTTGCTAATTATTTGGTGCACCGTGAAAAAGTGGAGTGCCTGATGGCAATGAAATTTATGGTCATTAATGGACCTAATTTAAATATGTTGGGAAAAAGAGAAGCTTCTATCTATGGAAATGACTCTTTAAACGATATTCAAGACTATACAGAATCTACACTTTCAAAGATGGGACACAGTGTTCAAATCAACTGGTTTCAGTCAAATTCAGAAACCGAAATAATAGATAAAATACAGGGATTAGTGGAATCTGACTTTTCAGCTTTAATTATTAATCCTGCCGCGTATTCTCATACGAGTGTCGCAATCTTGGATGCACTGAAAATGTTATCAATACCAATTGTTGAAGTTCATTTAAGTAACACTCATCAGAGAGAGACCTTTAGACAGGTCAAGTTGACGGCCAAAGCCTCCACAATCATAATGGAGGGCCTAGGAAAAAATGCTTATTTATTCGGAATTTTAACTCAGTTAAATAAAGGAAATTAATAATGGAATTTCAAACTACAGATTTTAGAAAAGGTCTTAAAGTAGAAGTTGATGATAAGCCATATCTTATCGTTAAATGTGACTTCACAAACCCTGGAAAAGGTTCTGCTTTCTATAAAGTTAAACTTAAAAACCTTGAAAACGGAAACGTTTTAGAAAGAACTTATAAGTCTGGTGTTTCAACAGGTGTAATGAAGCCAGATCTAGATGAAAAAGAAGTTGAGTATATGTATGGAGATACTGACGGATTTAACTTCATGGACCAGTCTACTTACGAAACAATTCACGTTACAACTGAACAATGTGGGGATGCAGTTAATTACCTTCAAGAAGGGATTAAATTGTATGTTCTTTACTATAAAGGAAATCCAATTTCTATTGAACTTCCAAACTTCGTTGAGCTGAAAGTTACACAAACAGACCCTGGACTTAAAGGTGACACTGCACAAGGTGGACTGAAAAAGGCCATTATGGAAACTGGGCTTCAGGTAAACGTACCACTTTTCATCAACGAAGGTGAATTATTAAAAATTGATACACGTACAGGTGAATACGTAGAGCGTGTTAAAAGCTAATAGATAGCAATCGAGGCAGTCATGGATTTTGAAAAGCTAAAAGAATTTATTGAAATCGCAAAAGAAGCAGGTGCTAGCTCACTTGAATATGAAGCAGGTAAAGAAAAATTTTCTGTTGAATTTCCAACCGCTGGAACTGTTGCTCCTGTTGCTCCAATCGTTGCAGCCGCTGCGGCTCCTCAGGTAGCCCCACAGTCTAAGGCAGCGACTTCTGCTGACTCTGGTCTTCTTGAAATTACTTCTCCTTTTGTTGGAACTTTTTATGCATCACCATCTCCTGATGCTGACGTATATGCAAAAGTTGGAGATAGAGTTTCAAGTGGTAAAGTCATGTGTATTGTTGAAGCCATGAAGATCATGAATGAAATTGAGTCAGATGTTTCTGGTGAGATTGTTGAGGTTTGTGTAGAGAACGAAACATACGTTGAGTTTGGACAAGTTCTTTTCAAAATCAAACCTTAATTTAGAGGTCGTCATGAAATTTAAAAAAATCTTAATTGCGAACCGTGGAGAAATTGCGGTTCGTATTCTTAGAACGTGTAAAGAGCTTGGTATTGAAACAGTTTGTGTTCATTCGACAGCTGATGAAAACTCGCTTCACGTAAAGCTTGCTGATGAGTCGGTCTGTATTGGTCCTGCAAAGTCAGCTCTTTCATATCTTAATATTCCAGCAATTCTTTCTGCAGCAGAGATCACTGGTGCTGAAGCAATTCACCCAGGGTTTGGTTTTCTTTCAGAGAATAAAGAATTTGCTGAACTTTGTGCTAAATGGGGTATTGAGTTTATTGGACCAAATGTTGAATGTATCGACAAAATGGGAAGTAAGATTCTTTCAAAAGAGCTTGCTGAAGCCGCAGGTATTCCAATTCTAAAGCCAATTAAGGTGAATGGAAGAACTGACTCTGATATCGTCGCTGATGTAGAGAGAATGGGCTACCCTGTTCTTATCAAAGCATCTGCCGGAGGTGGTGGACGCGGGATGCAAATGATCGACGACCCAAAAAATCTTCTACCTGCTATTACAAGACTGAAGACGGAAGCGAAAGCTGGATTTGGTGATGATACATTATTTGTAGAAAAATTCATTACAAACCCAAGACACGTTGAAGTTCAGATTCTTGCAGATAAGCATGGCAATGTGATTCACCTTGGTGAAAGAGATTGTACTGTTCAGAGAAGATTTCAAAAAGTTGTTGAAGAGTCGCCTTGTCCTGTTTTAACAGAACAAAAGCGTCAAGAAATTTGCCAATCTGCTGTTGATCTAGCAAAGCACGTTGGTTATGACTCTGTTGGAACGGTTGAATATCTTTACGATCAAGACGAGCAAAAATTCTACTTCATGGAAATGAACACAAGAATTCAGGTAGAACACCCTGTAACTGAACAAAGAACAGGTGTTGACTTAATTGCTCAACAAATTCGTTCAGCTGAAAATGAAGTACTAGAGTTTAAACAAGAAGACATTAAGTTCTCTGGACACTCTATTGAATGCCGTATTAATGCTGAAGATCCTGTTACTTCCATGCCATCTCCAGGTGAGATTATCTATTATCACCGCCCAGCTGGTATTGGAGTTAGAGTTGATGATTTCATCTACTCTGGTTACAAGGTACCACCATTTTATGATTCGATGATTGCAAAAGTTATCGTTACAGCTCGTAACAGAGATGAGTGTTTAGATAGAATGAGACGTGCTCTTAATGAAACATTCATTGATGGAATTAAGACAAATAAAGATCTACATTTATCGATAATTGATGACCCTGACTTCAGGGGAAATAATTACGCTACAAACTTTCTTGCTCTTAAAATGAAGTAAAATAAAGGAGTTAGAACTCAAGTTTAAACTTGAGTTTCTAACTCTAATATTTACTTTTTTTAGGAGGCCCTTTGGTTCTTTCAAAATTGCAAATGCTATATTCGAGTGGAAAAATCCATGATGCTTTTGCATGCTTGAAAAGTATTGAAAAAGAAATTGAACATTTCACCTCTAAAGAAAAAATCGAATTCTTTAATTTATCCATTCATATAAAAAAGAAATTAGAGCTTAACATTAGGTCGACTGTTGAAGCTTGTATTGAGACTTTAATTGTTGCAGATGATGCCTTAAACATTGTTAAATTCTATGAGGAGAATCTTGTAAGAGATCTTCGCTTCTCAGTAACTTATAAAATTTTTAAGTCTTATATTTTGATAGGTGAAATCGCTGAAGCAAAGAAGTTGGCTTCCAAGATGTTAAATAAACTCTTAGATGAAAAACTTTTTGATCAGGCCATGTCTTTTATAGAAGAGATGAATGATATCAATGTGCCTCGCTCAAAGCTGATTAGAGCGAAATTTAGAGTGATGATAGAGAAGGGCGAAACAAGTGTTTTTAATCTTATAAGCTCTGAAAACGAATACAAAATTTTTATGAGTGAGCTTGAACTATCAAATCATAAAAAAGAATGGTTAAAAAAATATGAATATAAAAAGCTCGCTCTAAACCTAGGCCTAGAAGATGAAGAATTCTTTTCATCATGCTTACAGATTTTAATTCATGAACCTAAGGAAAAGGAGACACTCTTTTTTCTTTTGAAAAAGTCATTTGAATTAAAAAGAAGACAGCTGTGTGACCTTTTAATCAAAGTTTTAAGTGAAAAATATTTTTCTGATTTATTAACAGAGAATCAAAAAGATGAACTTCTTGCAATGGATATGGAAGTTCGAAATTTTGAAGAATTTGATTATCGAGATGAGATTGATCTTGGAACTGATCTCTTTGCGATAGATGTTTTGACAGAAGAGCAAGAGATTGAAAATAGAATAAATTTTCTCATTCAAATGGGTGAGGAAGAAAAAGCAGAAGAACTAATTAATGAACTAAAGGCCAGGGGAAGTGACAGTACTCTAATTAGTGATTTTGAAGATGAGAAACTGAGAAAGAAGGGTTCTAAAGCGCTAGCGATTAATAGAGACGTAACTACAGATTTTACGAAGATAATTAATAAGTATTCAGAAGAGCCTGAAGAGAAAACAAGTGAAATAGAGTCATATGTTAAAAAGCTTATTGAGAACTCGTCCAAAGAAGAACTCGATGAACAATACTATGATCTATCTATTGCTCTTTTGATGATGGAACTTCCAACTGTTGTTGTAAGTATGATTGAATCTTTGAGTGAGACAGAAGACTTAAAAGAAATTGTAAAAAGAGAATATCTAATAGTGAATGCTTTGTTTCAAGATAAGGAATATTATAAAGCGTTAAATAGAGCGGAAGCCGCAATTGATGAAATCCCTTTTACAGAAGATGAACGAATAGATTTTTACTACATCGTTGGAGAGTGTTATAGAAAAATAGGTAGAAAATTAGAGGCCATGAAATACTATGCAAGAGTCTTTGCTGTCGACAAAAACTATCGACTAGTGAAGCAGAGGTTAAATGAGATTAGGTAAAGTAAATACATTTTTATTAATATTTGTTTTGCTAATATCCATAACTATTTATGGAGCACGATCTTTGTTGCAAAGTGAGATGGTAGGGGAATATTTATCTAAGCAGGTCCAAAAGATTGCTCAAGATAAAGCCGACTTGAGTTTAGAGTTTAAACAAATTGGAGTTGGTTTCTTTCCTCCAGCTACAATTTTAAAAGATATAAAAGTTAAGAAGAAACTAAATGATGGCTGGATAGATTTTCAATCAAAAGAAGTAGCACTCAAATTTGGTATTTTAGATTTCTTCAAGAAAGAGTTATCTATTAGTTCTTTTGATATCTATGGTGCAGAAATATATGGAAGTATTCCTGAGTCAAAGGAATCAAGCAAAAGAGAAGACTTCAAGTTAAAAAATATATTTCAAGAAATACGACAAGCAATTGATACGAAACTACCTGTTAAAGTTTCTCGAGTGTATGTAAATAAAACGTCAGTATTTATAAATGATGCGATCATTTATATCGATAATATCGAACTATCTGACTTTTCTAAAAGTATAGAGGTGAATGGGAAGATCAATAGTGTTCGAAGTGGTGAAACAAATATTGATAAGTATCTTCAAAGAGATAGTATCGATTTTCAAACAGAGCTGAGCGCAAATAAATTGAGAATTAAGAACTTAATGATTGAAGACGGCCTCAATAAACTTTCTCTGAGTGGAGAAATTGTTGATGATCTCAAAAATGGTACTCACGATCTTAAAATGAAATATTCTGGAGGTATTCAGGATATTATCGATGAAATAAAAGGCTTTGACGAAAAAATTGATGGATATGTTGAATTTGAAGTGACATCAAAAGGAAATGTATCAGATCCCCAAGCAGACTTCGTGATTAAAAGTTGGGAAGGGATATCAAGTTATTTTCATTATGATTATTTTGAAAGTAAAGGTCGATATAAAGATGGGAATTTATCGGCCAGTAAGGCATTTCTTAAAAGGGGAGAAGGGTCAATTGAAAACTCAAAACCTATTGAAGTAAATATCAATAAATTGGATCAACTTAAATTTCATATTAAGGCCAACGATTTTCATACAAACGACGCTCTATATGCCATTAAAGATAGCCTGGATGGATTAAAGGGATTTATTAATGGAGAGTTAGAGATAGAGTTTATAAAAGATACTTGGCTCTTTCATATTTTATCCGGGACAAAATTAAAGCAGACAAAATACGTTTTAGATGAACAAAGCCCAGTTGTTTTGTCCCCAAAGGATATTACTTTTTCAGATTCTCAGATCGTTTTAAATGAAGATCTTTCGGTCTTTTTTAGACTAGATGCTATCTCAGGGAGTTATACAAAATTTAATGTAACTGGTAAGGTTGGGAATAATACGATCTTTTTCGAACTAGCCAATAATAATTTTGATTTTGCTGAGTTTGGAAAAATTATGGAATTTCCTATCGATGGGAAAGGAAAGGCCAAGGTTATTATTAATGGTAACTATCAAGGCGATGTTACCTTCAATGTTGATTTAGATCTTGAAGACTTTGGTCTTCTTGATTTCAAAACAAAAAAAGCAAAGGGAAATATCTTTTATGACCTTAGTCGTAACAAGATACTCATTAACGATACCGTTTTTAAATTCGATTCTACTGATGGTAATGCTGAAGGTTTTATTGATTTTAGTCAAAACAATCTTGATATTAAATTCGATATTCCAAAGATCACTTATCTTGATATGAAGTATATTACAGAGGACTTCTTTAAGAAGATTCCTTTGACTATTCCTGAAAAAATTAGAGCTAATGCTGAAGTGGATATGAGACTGTCTGGTAGTCTTGATGATGTTAAACTGAAGGGTGAAATAGATTTAGAAGATATTGATCTTTACGGTGAAACTTTTGAAGATGCAAAGGCTAACTTCAGTATCGATAGTCGAGATATTTTTATTAATGATGTTGTCTTCAAAAAGTCTAACGGTAAATTAGCTGGAAATATTCATTTTTATCAGGGTGAAATGGATGAATTAAATATTCGGCTAAATAGTTTTAGATTGAAAGATAGTGACTTTTATCGTCTTACAGGACTTGGTTTAGATGGGTTTGTTAAATCAAATATTTCCCTTAAAAAGAAATTTGGTGAATCAATAATTCAGGGGGATATAAGCTTACTTGGTTCTCAAATCAACAATGTTAAAGTCGGTGACTCAGAATTAAAATTTAAATATGTTGATAAAAGATTGAATGTTAGGGCCGAAGGTCTTGGTGATGAAATAGCTATCGTTTCAGAAATTAATACAGACTCTAAAGATGTTAAGATAAATATACTCTTTGACTTTGATAATCTGAGGGAAATTCTTGGTATTATCTCAGACCACAATATAAGAGATCGTTCAATTACAGGAAGGGTGCGAGGGCTACTGGATAGTAATTTTAACTATGAAGACCTTAAGAATATTAATTTGAATTTAACTCTTGATGAGTTCGCTGTTCGCAGAGGTGGATCTACAATTCTCCTTCCTGGGAAGAAGAGTCTCGTTTTAAATAACGGTATCGTGACCAAGGGTGAATTCTTTTTAAAGCATAGAGACAAGGGAATTAAAACAGTTTTCAGTGGCTCTATTGAAAAGGGGCTTCGAATTGAACAAGAACTCGTCCTCGATGCCGATTGGGCCGAAGTATTAACTCCAAAAATTCATAAGATATCAGGTTTAATAAGAGGACGAGGAGTCTTTGTTGGGGAAATAGGTCAGGTTGATAATTTTTATGAATTAGAAGTAAGTGATGTCTCAGCAAAGATAGAAAAACTTCCAAATGTCATAACAGATATTAACGCAAAAATAATTCTTGATGGTAAGAATCTGTTGCTAGAGGAAGCTAGTGCCAAATTTGGTGGAGGAATCATAACATCGAATGGAATCGTAGAATTTGTATTTCCATTTCCTCGATCTGATATAAATATTAAAGTAGATAGTGCATATATTCCATTTTTTAAGAAATCTGGTGTTGTTGTTTCAGCAAACTCAAAAATTATTGGAGAGAGTTTTCCTTATAAAATTCAGGGAGATGTTATTTTAAAAGCTGGTAGTTATAGTGATGAATTTGATGAATTCTCTAAGAGTGAAATCATTCCTTCAAGTGTGTATCAGTTCATTCCAGATAAAACGAATATCGATAATACTCGCTTTTTTGATTTAGATATTAACTTAAATACAGATAGCCCTTTATTTGTAAAAAATAGTTTGTCCGATCTTCAATTTACTGGAAAAGCGAGAATTACTGGGAGTCCAATTAGACCAAAAGTCTTTGGTAATCTCCTATTTATACCTTCGATCAGTAAATTTAAATTCAAAGGACATGAATTTATTCTCTACGAAGGGAAAGTAAATTTTGATGATGAATCAATCGGGTCAACTCCTGAATTATTTTTTTCTGCTCAATCTAGAATTAATCAATATGACATAAAGCTAGAAGTTGGTGGGAAATCAAATGACTTAAATATTAATCTTTCTGCGGAGCCATTCCTAGTCCAAGAGGATATCTTGTCTCTTCTTACTCTAGGTGTTACTTCCGATATCTCACAAGGACTACAGTCTCGAGAAAGACAGAATGTTACGACATTAGGTCTAGGAACTTTACTTGTTGATCAACTTAAAATTAACGAAGGACTAAATTCATCTTTGGGACTAAGATTGAGTGTTCTTCCTGAATTTGGAGAGAATGAGGATACACTTTTACAGGGAAAATCAGGAGTAAGTGATGGAGATGTATCTAGATTTAAAAGTGCTACTAAGGTTAAAGTACAAAAACAAATAACAAACTCGATGGATTTATCATTATCTAGTACGATAGGTGGTTCGTTAGAGCAAAAACAAGAAATGAATTTAAACTATAATATAAATAAGAACCTCTCTGTTGAAGGGGTTTATGAACTCAAATCGAGTAGTGAAGAATCTGTCGATACTCCAGACTCGATTGGTGCGGATATAAAATATAGATGGTCATTCTAAGATTAATGACATTCATATTCTTTTTAGTCGTTTCTTTTAATAGTTACGCAAAGAAGATTAGTACCTTTAATGTCACATGTGACATTAAATCACTTTGTTCTGAGTACAAAGATAAATTTGACGATATCATTGGCCTTGAGTTTTCAAACGAATTACTCCGTGAACAACTCCGTTTCAAACTTTTAGATCAGTCCATTAACACTTTTGCTTATGAAGTGTATGAAGGCGAAAACGAAATTGTTGTTGAAGTTGAGCTTGGAATTAAAAGAAAAGTTAATGATATTGTTTTTACTTTTGATGAAGATGTCGCACTCGATGAAATTTCCTCTAGAGTCTCTTTGAAAATAGATGATTACTATTCAGAAGAACTACTCGCAAAGAGCTATGATGATGCTAAAAAGTATTTGAGGGAACACGGCTATTTTAACTCACAAGTTAAGATGAAAGTTAATGAGACAGGATCAGTCGTTAATATTTCATTTGATGTTACTCTTGGTAAATACTCTAAAATTACATCAATAAATGTTGAATCAAATATTGTATGGTTAAAGGACTTTATTTCGACAAAGTTGATAACTCGAAAAAATAAAATTTGGGACAAAAGCAGTTTTCAGATTCAGCTAGAAGGTATTCAAGATGAACTCTTTCTTCTTGGATTTTATGAAATAAAGCTAAGCTTGAAACCGCCAAAGTTTGATAAGCAAGATAACGTAAGTCTTAATATTGATGTTATTCCAGGCAAGAGATATGCCTTTGATTTCTATAATAATAAAATCTTTTCAAAACAAGAATTTGTAACGGAGATTAGAGCAATTGTTAAATCTCAAGGATTCAAGTTCAATTCCTCTGATCTAAAAGAAGTGATTCTCGAAATGTATGGTAAGAGGGGACTTTATAATACTGTCGTTCTTTTCAATGAGAGAAGAGGGTTAGATATAAATGGTCTGCCATATATTCATTACTTTGTTGAGCTTAAAGAAGGTAATAAGGTTAAAGTTAATAATTTAGTTTTCGAAGGGAATCGATTCTTTAGTAAGCAGTTTTTGACAGATGTTTTTTATAAGAAGGGAAGCTCGCTTATTAAGGCCAACTATTTGGATGAAAATTATTTAACTGAATTTCAAGATATTATTAAAAAGAAGTATCTAGAAAACGGATTTCTTTTTTCGGAAATTGTTAAGCCTGTCATTCGTTTCAATGAAGAGAAGGATGAGGCCGAGGTTAATATTCTTATTATTGAAAGACAACAAACAACACTTAACGAAATAAAGATTAAGGGTGTTGATAATAAGCTTTTCGAAGATGTTTTAAAAAGCATTCATAATAAGAAGGGTGCCGCTTTAAATGTCGTTGCTCTTGAAAAAGATCTTGATAAAGTAATCAATGTCATTCGTGAGAAAGGTTATTATTTTGCTGAATATAGAAATAGAGATCCTAAAAAGATCGTTACTTATACGAGTAACTACAAAGAAGCAGTCTTACAGTTAGATATTATTTCTGGCCCAAAAACAGTTTTTGAGAGCTTGCTTGTAACTGGAAATGTAAAAACTAAGTTTCAAGTTATTGATAGAGAAGTTCTCATGAAACGCGGTGATATTATTACGCCAAAGAAAATGCAGAACATTCGAAATCGTCTGACTTTATTAGGATTATTCTCTGCAATTCGAGTCACTCCATACATTGGTTCATCAAATGAAAAGAATGGAGAAACGAGAGTTAATTTACTTGTTCAATTGAAAGAGAAAGACTTTGGTCAAGCTGAGGTGGCTCCGGGTTATCGTACCGATTTAGGGGCGAAGTTTTCAGGAGGAGTCGTTCTAAACAACATTAGTGGCATGAACCGATCTTTAAGTATGCAAGTACAAGGAAACTTGAGACTTAGTTTTAAAGGTCTAGATGAAAGAAGAAAGCAGGAAGAGAAAAGACTGCTAGAGGGATTGGTTAAGTTCTCTTTTAACGAACCCTATGTTGGCTATAATCTTATTAAAACTAAACTCGATGGCGAAATGTCAGCGTCTTTTCAAAGAAAGAGATTCTCGAGTTTCGATGCTGATATTTTCAAGCTATCTCCACAGCTTTCAAAAACATTTGGAGACAATGTTTCTACTTCGCTACGTTATCAGTTAGAAGTTATCCGACAATTTGACGCCACGAGAGAGATTAACAACGATACATTTAGGATTGGCTCGCTTACTCCTTCTATCAGTTGGGATTTAAGAGATGATCCAACCAATCCAAAAAAAGGTGCATACTTTGCTCTCTCATGGGAGTTTGCGAATAGTTATTTCTATTCAATGGAAGAAGATGATCTAGTCATTAACTTTAATAAACTAGTTTCGAGAAATCGCTTTTATGTACCAGTTACTGATTCATTGGTTATTGCAACTTCTTTGGCCGGTGGTGTTGAGAAAAACTTTGCAACTGGTTTTAGAAAAGATGCTGATGGAAATATTGAACAAGATGAAGTTGGAAACCCTGTACCTATTGGATATATTCCAAGTCTAAAGGTCTTTCGTTTAGAAGGTGTCGATCAGGTTCGAGGCTTTTCTTCTGATGAAATAAATCGTCTTGAGTCTGGGGTCGATATAGGGGATGTCATTATTAATGATAAGGCCTATTTCTTGAACCTGAAGGTAGAGCCTAGGTACTATATTAATGATAATGTCGTGATTGGTGGATTCTTTGATGCAGGGTCTCTTTATGTAAATAGTCTTAAGCCATTGAAATTACGTACTGCTGTGGGTGGAACTTTTAAATTTGTGACTCAAGTAGGTTCACTGGATTTTGATTATGGAATCAAGCTTAAAAGGCGAGAAAATGATGCTCAGCAAAGAGAGTCTTTTGGTCGATTCCATTTATCAATTGGCTTCTTCTAAAAGGCCATATTAATAATTACTTAGGTAGAATTTAGCTCTTGACTAGAGGCCCCATAGTCAATTATAAAGGACAACATTCCCGTTACATTTCCCCAATATGTAAAAGAAAATGTTATTAATTATTAGGTGGAAGGTTAAAAATTATGTATACGCAAAAATCTTTTGTACTAAAACCTGCTGATGCTGACAAAAAATGGTATCTAGTAGACGCAACAGACAAAGTTGTCGGTAGACTTGCTACTGAGATTGCAGACATCCTAAGAGGAAAGAACAATCCAAAGTACACTCCGCACACAGACTCTGGTGATTTCGTTGTAGTTGTAAACGCTGACAAAGTTAGATTTACTGGTAGAAAGCTTGACCAAAAGAAATATTACAAGCACTCTGGTTATGTTGGTGGACTAAAAGAAACAACTGCAAGAGAACTTCTTGCTAAGAAGCCTGAGCAAGTTGTTATGAATGCTGTTAAAGGGATGCTTCCAAAGAACTCTCTTGGACGTCAACAACTGAAAAAGCTTAAAGTGTTTGCAGGTAATGAACATGCACACGAAGCTCAAAAACCAGAAGTTTACAATTTCTAATTTAGGTTAAAGAGGATTTTTTATGGCTACTAAAGGTAAAACATACGATGCACACGCTGTAGGTAGAAGAAAGACTTCTGTTGCTAGAGTTTATGTAGCAACTGGTTCTGGAAAGATCACAGTGAACAAAAGAGACATCAAAGATTATTTCCCAAAGGGAACTGATAGATACGTTGTTAATCAACCACTTAAGCTTCTTAAGCTGATTGATAAGTACGACCTTAACATCAATGTTAAAGGTGGTGGAACAACTGGACAAGCTGGTGCGGTAAGACTAGGTGTTGCAAGAGCAATCCTTAAGCTTGATCCAGCTGCAAGACCAGAGCTAAAAGCTGCTGGATTCTTAACTCGTGACCCACGTAAAGTTGAAAGACAAAAATACGGTCAAAAAGGTGCGAGAGCGAGATACCAATTCTCGAAACGTTAATCAAAATACTTTTTCGATATACGTTACAAGGCCCTCCTTTATGGAGGGCTTTTTTTGTACTTTTTTAAGGCTATCTATTTTCTAACTATATTTTTGAATTCTCCGAATAGAAAGTCATGAATCGTTTCGTCTTCTGCGTTTTCTTGATTTTTTTTCATCTAGATGCTTTTGCTAATGGGTCCATTACTAAAGTTATGTTGCATGTAGAAATAAACGGAGTCGAAAAGACACAAGTTAATAATAAAGCTCAAGAAACTCTGGAGCTTCAGAGTGTTCCAAAGTTCCTTTCGTTTCTCCATATGCACAAGAGTTTAGAGTATTCTAGCCTCCCTGAGCTTGCTGACGAGGAGCTCCGACTCATTAAAAAATATATAGAAGCAAATGATTTCCTAGAGGTCTATGAATTAGCTTATGCTCAAGCACAGGAAGAATGCTTCTTTGTAGATTCTTCTTTAGAGAAAAAGTGTGAGGCGCTTTTGGACATATATTTTGCTGTTAATGAGCTTCTTCATAGTGGAGAAGAGTATGAAGTTGATGCTGAGGAAAAAAAATTGGGAATTGTGCTAGATGGGGCAAGTATTACGGAGGAAATTGCTGTTAAAAATGATCCAAACTATAAGTTAATGATTGAATCACAATCCACTGAAAATAGATATATGAGTACAGTAATAAAAGATAATAATCTTAAAGAAAGAGCAGATTTTTACATTTGTGAGTTCAAAAAAGAGGCGTCTATTTCTGTAGATGTTCCCTATATGAAAGAACTAACAGATGGTCTTGAGAGTGTCTTAGTTTCAGAGGAAACAGCTTTGAATAAAAAGAAGGAGATTTTTTGTCTTTTATGGGACTTTTACCAACGAACAGAGAATTACGATAGACTGATTAACTTTCTCTATTTAAATGTTCCTGAGGGTGAGAATTTTTGTCGAGAAAATATAGAGCCTTAAGGTCTATGTGCAGCTTATCATCTCCATGATATAACGATGAGATGAATCAATTTACTCATATCGATATCAAGGGCGCGAGAACTAATAATCTCAAAAATATAGATCTTAAAATTAAAATAGGATCGATTACTTGTTTTTATGGTCCATCAGGATCTGGAAAATCTACTTTAGCTTTCCATACGCTTTTAACAGAATCTAAAAGACGTTTTATGAACTCATTTCCAAGTGATGTGAAGTTCTTTTGGGATCTTCCTAATGTTGTCGATGTTGATTCGATAAATCCGGTTCTTCCAGTATGGGGCCTAGCTCAAAACAATCCCATTATTGGTTCAAGGCCTGCCGTCGCTGATATTATTGGACTATCTGATCAAGTACAAAAGATCTTTTATCTTGCGGGAAAAAATACGTGTCCAGATCATGAAGTTGAATATGTTGAAAAGGGAATTGAGCAGAGGCTTCAGTCTTTACTAGAGGACTCTAGTGAGGAAGTGTACCACTGCTTTATTGCTAAAAATGATTACCAGAAAGTTGTCTCTTCACATGTTCTGCCTAGTCGCTCCGTTGATGCTGATTTAACTGAGCTTCGTGATTTTAATTCAGAAGATTATTATTTTGAATTATTCCGCTTCAAGAAAAGTAAAATGGATAAAGTTAGTAAGAGCTTCAAAGAGCTTAATCTGACAGAGTTTAGAGGAAACTTTCTTATCGTTTCTAAAAGCTTAGCTGAAAGTTTTTATCTGCCAGTTAAAAGCAATAGAGTTTGTCCAGAGTGTGATTCAGAAGAGGTCGAAGTTAAGTCTTACGAATACTTTTCTCCATATAATGCACTTGGTGCCTGTGATAATTGTCAGGGACATGGAATGACTCTTGAGTATGATATTAAAAAGTTAATTAAAGATCCGTCTTTGTCTGTAAGAGAGGACGGTGTTTCTTTTTTAACAAATAAGCGACTCTCTATGGAGAACTCAAGGCTAAAAAATGAAATGAAAAAGGCCGGCCTTGACCTTGATACGCCGATTGAAAAACTTCCTAAGGCATTCATGACACTTCTTTATAATGGGAAGGGGAGCTATTGTGGCTTCAATGAACTTTTTGATTACTTAGAGTCTAAAAGATACAAACGAAGCGTTAGAATTTTTCTTAGAAGTATTCAAACGGAAAGAGTATGTACTGTTTGTAACGGAACAAGAGTAAATCAAAATGTTTTGAATGTTTTACTGAATGATCTTTCTTATGAAAATTTATTATCGATGAATCTAGGAGAGGCCTATATTTCTCTTTTAGAATTAAAGAGTAATCTGAGTAAGAGTGATCTTTGGCCAAAGTATAAGTCTAGCTATGAGAATGCTGTTTTGATTTTAGAAAAGGCTAACCACTTAGGGCTTTCCCATTTACCCCTTACTAAAAAAGCTCGCACGATCTCTACTGGAGAATATCAACGTTTACTACTTGTTAAGTATTTATCCTATAGTGGTAATGGGTCGCTATTTGTATTGGATGAACCTTCTTTAGGCTTAACTAAAAATGAGCAAGAAGCCTTATGGAAATGCTTAGTAGATTTAAAAGAACAAGGTAATACGATTATCTTGGTAGATCACTCTGAATACTTACAAAAAATGAGTGATGAAGTAATTCTTATGGGTCCTGGAGCGGGAAATGAAGGTGGAGAAGTTGTCTACCAAGGCAAATTTAAGAAATCGAAATTCAATGATCTGCCACAAGATCTCTATGATAAAAAAAGAAAAGGTTCTCTAGAATTTAAAGAACTAACAATTGAGGATCATGCCTTAAAAAATATAAAACTTCCTTTGAATCAATTAACTTTAGTGAAAGGTGGAACTGGAAGTATTAAAACAAAATTACTTATTGAAGGTTTAGCTAATTTACTTAGCTATGAAATCAAAGGTGAGAAATTATTTTTCAACGATGCGAAAGTAAAAGGGCTTCAATATCCGATGGATACTTTGGATGTTTTTTCGTTTGGTACATCGCCACTAAGGTCTTCAAGCCGCTCCTCTGTCGGTACAATGATTGGTGTTACTCCAATACTTAGAAAGCACTTTGCAGATCTTCCCGTTTCAAAAAGTATGGGACTCCTTGCTGGAAACTTTTCTCCAAATTCAGATCTTGGAAAATGTACAAGTTGTGATGGAAAGGGAACAAAAGTTATCGATATGCAATTCTTAGAAGATCTGGAATTTACCTGTGAAGACTGTAAGGGGATGAAGTTAAAACCACTTTATGCCACGATACATGACGGTAACTTTAGTGTGCATGAATCATTTAGCCTTCCAATGAATAGAGTTTTACCTCAGGTTCGTATGACGCCAAAAATGAAAAGAATTTGGGAGTATATTAAAATTCTTAATCTAGATTATTTATCTCTCGATAGAGAGTTGAGTTCTCTCTCTGGAGGAGAAGGACAGCGTCTTAAACTTCTTTCGGCCATGCAAAAAGAGATTAGCAATTCTGTCCTCTTTTTTGAGAACCTCTCTTTCGGACTTTCAAAAAAAGAAATGGCCAAAATTGTCGAACTTCTACACAGGCTTTTGTCTATGAACAATACAATCGTTCTTATTGATGAGAACGAATTCTTTGAGGATTACGCTCATAAAATCATGAAAATGTAGTCTAAGTGTTCGAAATTTAAATGGGTTCAATTACCTGATAAAATCAGTAAAGAATAGGCTTTATATTCCGATAAGCAATGAGTATGGGCTCCAAGGAATATTTTAATATGACTAATTTACTGAAAATAACATTGCTCTCATTAGTGTACGTCACAAGTACATTAGCGACGACGTTCAGACCAACCCCACCTGAAAGATTAATCTATGACTCACATGCCGTCGTTCATGGTGTGTTTAATGGTCAAACTTATAAAAAGCTTCCATCTGGTCAGGTTGTAACAGAAGGGCTTTTTACAGTAATTAAGTCTGCTGGAATAAAGCATAACGATGTTCTTAATAAAAATGCCTTTAGAATTATGTATCCAGGTGGAGAGTGGCAAGATGTTACTTACAAAGTATTTGGTTCACCAAAATTTAAATTAGGTGAAGAAGTTGTTCTAATGCTTAGAAATTCTAAGTATGGATATACCGTTAATTCACTTCTTGCTGGAAAGTTTAAAGTCGAAAGAAATAGAGATGAAGGTGTGATGCTACGTTCTTCAGTTTTTCCAAACCATGAAAAGTACGGAGTTATTTCTTACGAAGAATTTAATGAGATTGTTAGAGATAAATTCGGTGAAGAGTTACATGAAATCTTCTCAGACAGATATGTTAACCGCGTAACGAAAAAGAAAGTTGTTGATTCACAAATAACGGTAAGGTCGAGAGATGGCCGTGAACCGGCTTCAACTGAAAATGAACCAGAGGGTGTAAGTACAACTATTTGGTTAGCAATTATTTTTGGAGTTATGGGCGCATTATTTTTAAAAAGTGTAAGTAGGGCGAAAAAGAACTAAAAAATGAAACTGGGCTTAATCATTGCTACATTCATTACGATACTTTCAATGAAAGTTGATGCTTATACTCTAAATCATAGTAGTGATGATGGGTTTATTAAGTGGAAGACTCTTAGTACAAGTATTGCTGTAAATCCTGCAAACTCTAGAATTGCAGAAGCAGATGCTCAAGTGATTATCAACAGTGCTTTAACATCTTGGAACGAAAAATCAGATTTTAATATTCAGAAAACGACGACAAATTCAGCACCTTCTGATTCAAGAAACGATCTCTATTTTAATTCAGAGAATCCGTTCTATGCAGGCGTGGGAGTAGTTGGAGTTACATCGATTGCCTATAACAATATTACGGGCGAAATCAAAGAAGCAGATATTATTATCAACGATGATGTTTTTAATATTTCTACAGATTCAAATAGCTCATATTATTTAGGTAATGTTGTCTCTCACGAACTCGGGCATTTTCTAGGACTTGGACACAGTACAGTTCTTGGTTCAACAATGTTTTATAGACTTTTTAAGGGACAGGGAACGCTGCATACTGATGACCATTCTGGAGCTCGAGCTCTTTATGGACCAAACCTAAATGTAATTGAAGGAAAAATTGTTGGTGAAGATCTTGTGCCTGTCTTTGGTGCAAATGTTCATGCCGTTTCTTCAACTACAGGAAAAGTTGTTGCTGCGGACATTTCAAATAGCGATGGAACATATTCAATTAAGGGTCTAGAGAATGATCATTACTATATCTACACATCACCACTCGATGGATTAAATGTCCTTCCTGAGTATTATGAAGATGTAAAAAAGAATTTTTGTACTTCAGGTTCAAGTTATAGGGGTTCATTTTTTCAAGCTTGCCGAACTTCAAGTGAAGGAATTCCTCAGACGATTGATCTAAGTAGTGGACGCAATATCTTTGATACTGAAAATATATCGATTCGTTGTAATCTGGATGTGCCAGTAGATTATTTTTCAAATAAAACAGATTATGATTTCACGAATTTCACTCAATATCTCAAAAATTCTTATAAAATCGGATCTCCTTTTGTTGGATATTTTACTCGCAATGATGTTGAAACAAATGTTTCAGATGTTATTAATATCGATTTCTCAACATTAGGGATTGAAGACATAACGGCAAATCTTTCAGATGACTTATATTTGGAAGTAAAAGTAACAAACCAAGAGTTCTTTTCGGCATATCGAAATGTATTTAATTTAACGAGAGCTGATGGAGCACAATCAAACTTTCCTAGCGATGGAATATATACTTCGTTTGAATATGATTCTGACAATAATTATGAAATCGATGCTGTTATAAGAATGCCTGTTGATATGACAAGTGCTTTAACCAAGTCTTTTACTCTGACAATTACTCCGTACGATATAGACTTTGTAGAAATTGGTAATGCTGGAGCGAAAGAGAATACATTTCCTGGAATCGAAAAATCGAGTGAATCGATGTTTTTCTATTTGTTTCAAGCGCATTTAGTAAAAAAGAATACGGATGGAAGTTATACAAAGGTTGATCCAGTTGTATTTGACGTATCTGATAACTCTCTATGTCTAGATGCTTCGCAAACATATTCTATGACGTCATCTTCTGATACAGGCTCGGGACAATTGATTGATTCTTCCTTTTCTGGTTCAAGAGATGTTGAAGTCGCAGGTTGTGCATCTGTTGCTTTTATAAATAATGATTCAAACGGAAGTGGACCTAAGTCAATGCTCCTTGTTTTTTCAATGATGATGCTCATTACACTCTTCAGATTTAAAGCGCTAAACCAGTAAAAGTTCTTTCATTTAAGCCAAAAAAAACCCATAATATAATAGAGAATCTATAGGAAGTTTAATATGTCATCGGAAGGCAGATTATGAGATTTATTTTTAAAGTATTAGTATTAATTTTTGTGTCACAGTCTGTAATGGCACAAGATCTTATGGCCGAAAGAATCAGAAGAGTACCGGCAAAAAAGAGATCTATTTATTTTGATAGTGGGATCTTCCATAATGGAGGACCTAAGATATCATCAACGATTAAGGCAGTACGACACTCGTATAGCGAATCAAGAGGTTTTGAACGAGTTGTTATCGACTTCGAAACAAAAGAGATTCCTCGAATCTATGGTTATATCTCGAATCAACATAAGAAAGTATATTTAGATGTTTTCAACACTAAGTTAACAAAGAACGTTGGTTCATTTGGTAAGTCTAAATTTGTAAATAATGTCGATTTTTATCCGATTGAAGATGATAGCTTATCAATGGAAATTAAATTCAAAAAAAATGTTAATGTTGATGTCTTCTACCTCAAAGGTCCAGGAAGACTCGTTATCGATATTAAAGGTTAAATACTGGAGTCATCATGTCAGATGTTGAAAGCGAACTACAAGTACAATTAGGCGCAGTTGATGCAAGCGATTTAGGTGGAAATGAAAATGACTTCCCAAGTGAAGTTGTCATCATCCCAATTATGAATAGTCCAATCTTTCCAGGAATGATTGCACCGATCATTCTTACTGAAGATAAATTTACGCCAGAATTAGATGATTATCTTCTCAAGTCTGGGTATGTAGCTCTAAACTTGGTAAAGTCAGACCTTAAAGATGATGAAGGTGAATTCATCAACGAAGAAGAGCTTGATATTGATAATAGAGAAATAAGAACAGGTGATATCTACAAAGTCGGTGTTCTCTGTAAAGTTGTTAAAAAGTTAAAATTACCAGATGGATCAGTGAATGTTCTTGTACATGGAATCAAGAGATACCGTGTTTCAGGTTTTACTGATGAGGCACCTCTTCTTAGAGCAAAAGTTGATGTATTCGATGATATCATCGACGCAGACGATGAGTTGGACGCATATACTAGATCTGTTATTAATCAGGTTAAGAGATTAAGTGAAATCAATCCTTATTTTAATGAGGAAATGAAATTAGCCATTTTAAATTCTCCATCACCTGGAGCTCTTGCTGATTTAGTTGCATTTGCTCTTTCTCTTGATATTCCAGAAGCGCAAGACTTTCTTGAAACACTTGTTGTTAAGAAGAGATTTGCAAAACTTCTTGTTTACCTAAAAAGAGAAAAAGATGTCGCAGATATTCAAAAGAAAATCTCAGATGAAGTTAACGACAAAGTTAATAAGTATCAAAGAGAGTACTTCCTTAGAGAGCAATTAAAAGTAATTCGTTCTGAACTTGGAATGGAAGATGATGATAAATCACGTGATCTTAGAAAGTTTCGTGATGAAGTAGAGAAAGCGAATTTACCAGAAGAAGTTCTAAAGTCAGTAAATGAGGAACTCGAAAAACTCGAGTCTATTCCGGATAGTTCACCAGAATATAATGTGACGAGAACATATCTAACTTGGATTATCGATTTACCTTGGTCAAAATCAACAAATGATTTAATTGATATGGTTAAGGCCAAGAAGATTCTTGAAAAGGATCACTTTGGTTTAGAGAAAGCAAAAGAAAGAATCTTAGAATTCTTAGCCGTTCGTAAATTAAAGCCTTCTTATGATGGTACTATTCTTTGTCTTGCTGGGCCTCCAGGTGTAGGTAAAACATCATTAGGACGCTCAATTGCTGAGTCTTTAGGAAGAAAGTTTTATCGCTTCAGTCTTGGTGGTATGAGAGACGAAGCAGAAATTAAAGGACATAGAAGAACGTACGTTGGAGCTATGCCAGGACGTATTATTCAAGCACTAAAACGAGTTGAAGTTAACAACCCAGTTATTATGCTTGATGAAATTGATAAGCTTGGACAATCTTTCCAAGGTGATCCAGCTTCTGCACTTCTTGAAGTTCTTGATCCAGAGCAAAACTCTACGTTCATTGATCACTACCTAGATGTACCTTTCGATCTATCAAAAGTATTGTTTATTGCAACTGCAAACTATATCGGTGAAATTCCAGAGCCTCTTCTAGATAGAATGGAAATTATCGATCTATCTGGATATACGATTGAAGAAAAAGTGTCGATTGCAACGAAGTGGGTCATTCCAAAGCAAATGAAAAAGCATGGGCTTGAAAAAGCTGATTTTCAATTAGCTGTTACGACAATTAAGAAATTAATTTCTGACTATGCTCGTGAACCAGGTGTTCGTGTTATGGAGCAATTCATCGCGAAGCTTTGTAGAAAAGCAGCTCTTATGAAAGTTACAAGTAAGAGACATAAGAAATTTTCTCCAAAGCCAGCTGATCTAGAGGCACTACTAGGTGGAGCTCGTTATCAAACTGAGATGGCGGAAAGAAATCTTCAACCTGGTGTTGTAACTGGTCTTGCTTGGACTGGTTACGGTGGTGATATTCTCTTTATTGAAACTCTACCTCTAAGAGGAAAAGGTGGATTTAAGTTAACTGGTCAACTTGGTGATGTCATGAATGAATCAGCAAATTTGGCATATAGTTACGTTAAACTACTTCTCGAAAATGAAATGATCAATACACCTAAGAAACGTCAAAATAAAAAAGGTGAGCAGACAGATGAGTCACCTGAAGATTTCTTAGATCAACATGAAGTTCACCTTCACTTACCTGCTGGTGCAACTCCAAAAGATGGACCATCTGCGGGTATTACAATGGCCTTGGCCCTTTACAGTCTTGCGACTGGCAAGCGTGTTAAGTCAGGTGTAGCGATGACAGGTGAGTTGAGTCTTACAGGTAAAGTTCTTCCAGTTGGAGGAATTAAGGAAAAAGTACTTGCTGCTAAAAGAGCTGGTATTAAAACAATTCTTCTTCCTAAGGCAAATGAAAAAGACCTTAAAGAAGTTCCTGATAGACACAGAAAAGGGATTAAGTTTTATCCTGTTGCCCACTTTGATGAAGTATTAAAAATTGCTTTAAATAAGAAATAAAAAAAGGAGCTCTAGGGCTCCTTTTTTTATGTAAAGATTTTGAGAAAAATCTAGAATTCGTCTGAATCGTACTCTTCTGCAGGAGCGTGCTTAACTTTTCCAGCAGCGATTTCTCTAAGAGCAGTTACAACGTCTTTGTTCTTGCTTCTTACAAGAGACTCTGCACCTTCTCTAAGTTGCTTTACTCTTTTAGTTGCAAGGTGAACTAGTTCATAACGATTTTCAACTTTTTCAAGACAATCTTCGATTGTGATTCTTGCCATAGGAAGGTCTCCAGTAGATTTTAAAATACGTACAAGTTTATTTATATATTGCAATAAGTTAATAAAGTCAAAGTTTAACCGATTTTAGTACAGTGCGTCTATCTCGGTAGCAAATTTTTTCAGTATTTCCTTCTTTCTGAGCTTAAGGGAAGGAGTCAGAAGTCCATTCTCAATAGTGAACTCTTCTGGTGATATATAAAATTTCTTTATTGTTTCAAATCTTGCTAACTCAGCATTAGTCTCTTCAATCTCTTTCAATAGAATTTCTCGTGTTCTTGGGTGCTTCGCTATTTCCTCTAAGCTACAACTTGTTTCAAGCCCCATGGCCGGAAGTTCGTCTAAGAAGCTATCTTTTTCAATAGAAACGACTCCAGAGAGGTACTTTCTTTTGTCTCCAACAACCATGAAATTAGAAATATGTGGCTTTGTTTTCAGCATATTTTCAATTTTTTGTGGTGCGACATTCTTTCCGCCAGAGGTAATGATGATGTCCTTCTTTCTATCGGTAATTCTGATATAACCTTCACTAGTTAATTCCCCGATATCTCCAGATTTAAACCATTCTCCATCGAATGCTTCTTCCGTCGCCTCTGGGTTTTTGTAGTATTCTTTAAAAAGAGCCTCTGTTTTGATGAGGATTTCCCCATCGTCAGCAAAACCAATTTGTACATCTCCCAGAGGAGTTCCAACTGTTCCTGGGATTTGCTTACTGAGTGGGTTTAGTGCACACGGAGCAATTGTTTCAGTAAGTCCGTAACCTTCGAGAATAGTGAGATTTGCATTTCTTAGAAACTCGATGATCTTAGGTGAGAGTGGCGCTCCTCCTGAAACGAAAAAGCGAATTTCTCCACCAAATCTCTTATATATTTTTGAGAAGACTAGTTTGTAGGCCAGTTTTCTTTCAATAATTTCTCTCGTTGTAGGTGCTTTATCATTTTGAATCTTTTCAAAGTAACGATCAGAGACTTCTTTTGCCCAGTGGAACATCTTCTTTGTTATAGTTCCTGAGTTTTCGATTTTTTCTAGGATTCCTGCATAAACTTTTTCAAAAATTCTTGGTACAGCAATCATTACATTTGGTTTTACCAAGGCCAAGTTATCGATGATTTTATCAATTGATTCAGCGTAAATATTTTGAGAACCAAGGGCCAGAGGGAGTAAAGAATCACAACGACCTAGAACATGAGATAGCGGAAGAAACGTAAGAAGCTTATCTCCATTAATAATGCTTCCAAGCCTTTGGTGAATGTTTAAAAGCATTGTTGTCACAGCTTTATGTGTAACAACTGCCCCTTTGGGAACACCTGTTGTACCCGAAGTGTAGATGATTGAGGCCATATCTACTTCTTGGATGCTTTCCATTTTTTCTTTGTGGTACTGAGGTTGCTTTTCCTTAAAATCTTTACCTTGCTCTTTCAGTTCTTGTAGAGAAAATATTGTTATTCCCTCCTTAATCTTTACTTTGTCACTCGCTTCAATCTCATCGAACATCACAATCCATTTAAGAGCTGTTAGCTTCTCTTGTACATCTGTGACTTTTTTTAGTTGAGATGAATTTTCAACAAATATTAAAGCAGCACCTGAATGATTTAAAATATATTCAACTTCTTCTTCAGTATACGTATGATAAATTGGAACAACAGTAGATCCAGCACATAGAGAACCTAAGTCTAATAAGTTCCACTTTAAGCTCGTCTGTCCGAGAATTGAGACTTTATCTTCTTTCGTAATACCTAATGAGTAGAGCCCATTACTTACTTTGGACACTTCATTGAAATAAGTTTCGAATGAAAGATAACGAACAGTATTGTTTTCAATCCAACCAACGGCATCGTGATGAGGGGTTTTTTCAACTCTTTTAAGGAAGAGGTTTGATATCGTTTTTTGATCAAGTTTCATTATAAAACCTTTTAAATTGAGTGCTTTAGATTATCTTTAATTATTCTTCATTGTAGTCCTCTTTAATGAAAATAAAAAGAAGGAGTAAAAGGTGAAGACTCAAAAATATTTTCTCGCCTTGGGGAAATGCCTCAAAGTCGCTGAGCATAGAGTAGATATTCATTTCATAGGCAACTATCGAGGTCATTACATCAATAGAATAGTCTTAAAGGGGGACGGATTATCAAAAAGCTTCGAAAAGAACAGTGAATACCTCTTATATTTACTAGAAATTAGAATAAATAAAACAGAGTTAATCTCTAAGTTAATTTCACATAAGGAAATAAATGACACTTTTATTAAACCCTGATAACTAAGTATAATAAGTTTACACATAATCAATTTTAAGAAGAGAGTAATGGATGGAAAAATCTGTTGAACAAATGGCACTTGATGAAAGAAAATTTCTTCATGATTTGAGTAATCAACTTGTTGTTGCTCAGGGAATGGGCGCAATTGTTCACAGAGGCCTTGTTAACTCAGAAGTTGAAATTGATCCTAAGATTATTGAAAGAATAGAAAAAGGAAACAAGGCCGTTGATAAGATGATCGTTCTTATCAAAGAAAGAAGGGCCTTGCTTCATCAGATTAAATAATTATTTAACTTTCAGATCTACATGATCACCAATCATGAATTTACTAATTTCAGTCATTGGAGTTTCTTCCCCAACGTCTAAATTAGATAGAACGCCAATTGCCGCGTTATCTTCTGAATGGATCACTTTAAGTTCACCAAGTTTAACTCTATAAGTATATCTTTTCTTTGTTTCGTAAGGATCAAGGCGAGAGACTGTTCTATAGACCTCTAACATGTTGCCTTTTTGAAGACCTTGCTCTGTTCCAACATTTACATAGAAGTTCTTTTTCGGAACGTGAGTCTTACTCATGGGAACTTCTTGCGAGATATTATAAATAATATAATCTCGAGCAAAACCCATGGTTGCCGTAAATAGGAATACGGGGATGATTAAAGCGTGCAGGCTGATTTTTCTAAGCATCTCAAACTCCAGATTGAGTAATTGAGAAGTGATTCAACTCACTTCTATTAGCTCTATTCGGGATGCCAAAGAGAATCTATAGGTTGGAGTGCTTGAGCGGAAAAAAGTACCTTTAAGGTAGAGGGAAACCCTCTACCTATTATCTATTTTTAGGTACTTAATTTGATTGTAAATAATGTCTGAGTGACGGAAATTCTTGAGTCTTTCGTGTGAAACAATATAGTTTCTTGAATAAAAGAGCATGACCCAAGGAAGTTGCTCATTAACTTCTTTCTCAATTTTTACCATTAGATCGAACTTTTCTTTTCCATCTGGAAGTATCTTCAACTGATCAAATAGATCATCTACTTTCTTATTAGAATAAAATGTAGAGTTTGGTCCATAAGGACTTACGTTCTTTGAGATAAGAAGTTGAAGAACATTCTCAGCATCAGGATAATCTAGCGCCCATCCGTCTAGCCAAAATTGTAGTTTTCCTTTTTTGGCCTTATCGAGAAAGGCCGGAAAATTATTCGTATGAACATCAATCTTTATCCCAATTTTAGATAGAGAAGTTTTAATAAACTCAGCTCTTTGTCTAATCGTTGTATTTGATCCACGCGTATCATACTTGATAATTGGAAGACCTTTTCCATTTGGATAGCCTGCTTTGGCAAGATACTCTTTTGCTTTTTCTAAACTATACTCATAAGGCAAGACATTGGAAGGATCATATCCTGCAATACCCGGAGGGTAGATTGAGTTTGCCTTTTGACCAATATTATTTGTAAACATTGTAATATAGCGATCATAATCAATAGCGTGAGCAATCGCTTTTCTAAGATTGAGGTTCTTCCCAACAATTGGATCATTCATATTGAATGAAAGCCACCAGTAAGTAAGTGAAGGGAAAATTTGTAACTTAATTTTCTTCTTCTTTAATTCTGAATTTAGCTCACCTGAAGGAGTGATTGTCGTATTATAATTATCTTTTGGAAGTGCGAGGTAGTCTATTTTTCCTTTAAGGAAATTTAGCCATCTTGTTTGCGCTTCTTTAATGACTTTGAAATTAACTCTTTCGATAAATGGTAGCTTTTTACCAGCATCTTTTAATAGCTCACGACTATTGGCCAGTCGATCACCTTGAGCAGGATAAAAACGATTGTGATAATTTTCAAATCTCTCAAAAGTAATGATTGAATTTCTTGTCCAGTTTTTAAGCTTGTATGCACCTGTTCCAATTATTCTTTCCCCAAGGTCATTATTGTATTTCATCACCGCTTCCATTGGCATTGGAGAAGCAAATGTCATCGTGAGAGCGTAGAGCATTTGAGGATGTGGCTTAACAAGATCAATGACTAAAGTCGTATCGTCAGTTGCTGTAAGACCTTCTACTTTTAGTGACTTGAATTTCTCTAAATCATTTCCAGCTTGCTTTCTAAACTCGTCAATACCTTTAATCTTTCCTTTAAAAAGCCACCACCCATTACTATTTGTTGGAAGGAAGGCCAGTCTTTTTATTTGAGTGATAAAGTCTTCAGCTTTAACGTAGCGAGGTTTTCCTTCAAAAACAGGGTCGTCGTGATAGCGAATATTTGAGCGGATATTAATAATGTAGCGAGTGCCATCATTTTCTATTTTAGGCATAGACGTCGCAAGAAGTGGTTGAACTTGGTACGGTCTTTTTAAATAATGATATTCAAAGAGTTGGTCATAACCTTGATAGATAACTGAAGCTGAAATTGTATCAAATGATTGTGCTGGATCTAAAGTCGAAATTTGTCCAGCGATTGGAACATTAAGAGTATTTTCATCTAGTTTTGAGCTTTTCGTACAAGAAAAGATCGAAAAAGTTAAAATCAGACTAATGAGTAGTCTTCCCATGTGTTGTCTCCTTCATGATGTCGGAGATAGGCTAACACAACTTTTTTAATCCGTCTTATCGAGATAACGATTAAAGGCATCGGATGCCGCAGAAAAACTGTGTCCTTTTGAGACAATAAAAGTAATGATTTTATTTTTGAATTTATAGAATTCTTCTCTTCCTTCAGGAATAGGTTTTGATCCTATTTTCTTGCTTACGAGATAGTCTACCTGGTCATCAACTGATGTATAGTTATCGCCAAAGATCGAAAGTATATAGCTCTCGTCCACATATATCTTTTCTTGCTCTAGTGATCTTTTAATATGAGATGGAGAGTAGTTTTTAGACATAAGCCCTCTTATTCGGGCATCTGTATAAAAGTCTTCCCTTAAGTATCCATCATCGATGAGCTTTTGTATTGATTCATCAATGTGAGAACTCTCATAACCTTTGAGTCTTAGCTTCTCTCTTAGCTTGTACTCACTATAATCTCTCTTAGCGATGAGATTAATAAGGTAATTGTAAGCCTTCTTTGTTGAAGATTCTTTAACTTTGTATTTGCTTTGGAACATAATAAAGAGCTGAGGAGAATGGTGGCCTACTATTCAGTAGTGACATCACTCATCCTCAACTTAAAATTGGATTATTGAACAGTTTTTTTACTTTTCTTTGTCTTCTTTGTAGCTGTCACTTCTTCTTCGATGATCTCTCCAGTTTCAGTATTTACTTCTTCTGCTAGAGTTTCGACAGGTCCTTCTGCTAGTCCGTGAATAACTAAAATTTTGTTTTTAATTTCTTCCATAATTTCAGTATTCTCTTCTAAAAAGCGTTTCGAGTTCTCACGTCCTTGACCAATTTTTGCATTGTTGTAAGAGAACCATGCACCAGCTTTATCAACGATTTTGTTTTCAACAGCTAGGTCAAGAAGGTCACCACTTTTTGAAATACCTTGTCCGTACATTATATCAAATTCGATGACTTTGAATGGTGGAGCTACTTTGTTTTTTACAACCTTAACTTTCGTTCTGTTACCAACAACATTGTCTCCATCTTTGATAGCACCAGTTCTTCTAATATCTAGTCTCACAGATGAGTAGAATTTAAGAGCGTTACCACCAGTTGTTGTCTCTGGGTTACCGAACATAACACCAATTTTCATTCTAAGTTGGTTGATGAAAATAACTGTACAGTTTGATCTTGAGATTGAACCAGTTAGTTTACGAAGAGCTTGTGACATTAGACGAGCTTGAAGACCTACGTGTGTGTCTCCCATGTCTCCCTCTAGTTCAGCTCTTGGAGTAAGTGCTGCAACAGAGTCAACGATGAGAAGGTCTACTGCGCCTGAGCGTACGAGCATATCCGCAATTTCTAGAGCCTGTTCACCACTATCTGGTTGTGAAATAAGTGTGTTAGGGATGTCAACGCCCAGATTAGAAGCATAAACCGTATCTAGAGCATGTTCAGCATCAACGAAGGCAACTGTTCCACCTTCTTTTTGACACTCAGCTGCGATATGAAGAGTAAGTGTTGTTTTACCAGAAGACTCTGGACCATAAATTTCAATGATTCTACCTTTAGGCACTCCACCAATTCCAAGACCAAGGTCTAAACCAAGACATCCAGTAGAGATTGCAGGAATCTTCTCAGGAGTATTTGAGTCAGCATCAAGCTTCATGATGGCACCTTTACCAAATTGCTTTTCAATAGATGAAAGAGCTAGGTCTAGTGCTTTCTTTTTGTTTGCATCGACTGTAGTAGATTTTGTTGCCATTAAGTACCTCATTAATATGATTTATGGTGATCGCAAAGCGTCCGTACGCTATCACGATGGTTTCAATGTTTCACGGACAAAGTTATGCAAATTGAAGAGACTTCACAGATTTCAAGACCTTGTATTTTCGGGCTTAAATTTAGGGCAGCTTCAAATATTTACTTCGTTCAGTAAGTTTATTTTGTGCGTAAGTTATGCGTAAGTCAAGGGGTAATTTGCGTAACTTAGAGAATGTTTAATTTTGTAAGAATTAGGTATAGGAGCCCTGCGTAAACACCACTTATAATATCATCTAAGATTGTACCAATACCGTTTTTGACGTTTTTATCGACGTAATTTGCTGGCCAAATTTTCACAATATCGAAAAATCGAAAGAAAATAAAAATGACAACGTAATGAATCCAGTGATGCGATTGTAGAAACAACCATGTAACCATGATCCCGAGTACTTCATCGATAACGATCCATGATGGATCCTCAACTTTTAACTGTTTTTGAACATGGTCAGTAATAAAACACGAGATAATAAAGGTAATAACAATAAAAGGAATAAGAAAAAAGAATGGTGTACCAAATGCACCAAGAGCATAGAGAAATGGCATTGTAGCTAGTGTTCCAAAAGTTCCAGGGGCCCATGGGATATGGCCAACTCCAAAAAAGGAGAGGAAAAGGTTTTCTAGGCTAAGGGCGTTAAGTCTCTTATTGTCATTCATGGTAATTATGATATCTTATTTCGAACGTTTACTAAAGGTTTTAAAAGCTTATGAATAGACCTGATTATTTATCTAAATATATTTTTGACTGGGAAGTTTTTGATGTTGTTATTGGCGGCAAGTCTTCGCTTGATTCAAAGTTCCTGGGAGATCAGAAATTCAATATAGATAAGGTGAACTCTTTTCTTAAGAGTTATGGTCTTGATCCAAGTGATAATATTAGTAAAGCTGAGCTCTTTGGGAACTTTCAAGAGGCCCTTCAGTTTATCCGACGTTATTTCCTTAAAGAGGGAAGTCGTGATGGCCTTGATCTTAAAATACCAAATTCACTATATATGGTTACTGATATCAGTGATGTATTTTTAACGGCCACAGGTGCTGATCCTTCAAAGACTTATGAGGAGAAGTTATGGTGTGAGATCGTTTTAAAAATCATGCATACTATTTTACATGTTGATAAGGATCTCCGTTCTAGCTACTTTAATGTCATTCAGACTCAGATTTTTGATAAGTTTTATAAGTATCTGTATCGCGATGAAGAGCAAAATTTATTTCTAGGGACAAGTGATAATAAATATCAAATCCCATTAATAGATTTTGAAACGAAGTCTAAGAAAACTCGTGATAGTGTTATTATTAAACTTCTTCATAAGGCTGAAAATGTCGCTGAAGAATTATTTGATAGAATTGGAGTAAGAGTCATCACCAAAACTCGTTTCGACTCGCTTCTTGCTGTGAAGTTTTTTGTTGAGAATAACGTCATCATTCCTCACAATATCAAGCCTAGTCGTTCAGTAAATACGATGGTGAATCTGGATAATTTTAGAAGAAGACATAGTGAAATTCTAAGAATGGCATTACGTAATAATCTTTCAGAAGAGCGTTTTTTACAGGCTCTAAATAGAGAGATTATGGAAAATGGATTTTCTAGTAAAAACTCTGATCGAAATCTTCACTCTAAGAAAGGTTATCAATCAATTCAGTTCACATGTAGACAGTTGATCAAATATAAAAATCCATTTATGACAGAATTTCATGACCTTCGTAAACTAGCTAAGAAGGCCGATGAAAATGATGAACTCAGAAAGAAGATTCTTTCAATGGATTTCTCTCTTATTGCTAGAGATGTTCGATTCTTTTACCCATTTGAAGTTCAAGTTGTAGATGTCGATGCTCATAAGCAAAATACTGAAGGTGAGGCATCTCACCAAGAGTATAAGAGAAGTCAAAAAATATCTGCTATGAAGAGAGTTTTTAAAGACTTACTTCAATACAAAAATATGAACGTAGATTAAGAATTTAAAAATCGTGAAATTCTATCATTAATAGAGTCTGGAAAATCGACTTGAGGAACATGGCTTCCGTCTTTTACGATATAGAGTTCTGAATTCTTAATATATTGATAGAGAATTTTTTGAAGATAGTTAGGAATAACTTTATCTTTATCGCCACCAATGATGAGAGTAGGTGTTTTTATCTTCTCGAGATCATTTATAATATCATGCTCTTTCATCTGATTAAGTAGATGAAAAAAGAGATCGCTATTAAGTTCACCAATTCTCTTCATATACAGTTGAACAAAATCATCACTTGTTTTTTTCGGATTAAACCCACCTCTTAAAACAGCAAGTCTTGCAATGGGGTTTTTATATGAACTTTTCCAAATAGATTCGAATAGATCGGAAAAGTTCTTAGCAACATCTTCAATATAAGGCGATGTTATGTCGACAATATTCGAGTCGAACATAATATCTTGTGGTGGTAAGACTGTTCCGGATATCAGTGTTTGTGATTTTATGAATTCAGGGTAGAGACGTGCGTATTCTAATGTCACATTCACGCCCATACTATGCCCGATCATGTGAACATTTTTCGAATTAATATCTTTTAAAATTGAATGAAGGTCGTTAGCAATATTTTGAAAGGTGCAAGTCTCAATTCCATCACTGCATTCAGATGAAAAGTGACATCTATAATCATGAATGAGGATTTGATATCCTAGATTTTCAAAGTAGGGTAGTTGATACATCCAGTGTGCATTGGAGCAAACTAGGCCGTAATTAAAAACGAGTAAAGGCTCATCCTTTTTTATGTTCTTGATTTCAAAATTAGTTGAGTACAGGATTTTGGTGTTTTGGTCTGTGTATTTATAGGCACTATAATTTGTTTTAAGCATCTTTTTCTTTTCCAGCTATGATGACTTCTTTTTCAAGGAGATCAAAAATCTCTTTCATCTCAGGAGTCTCATTTATTGCATTTGAAATCTTTTCTTCAAAATTAACTGTAATTGGATTCCAGTTTTCCTTCGCTGATTCTAATAATAACTGAGTTTCACCGATCGTAATTAAATCGCCAACTCTTAGAAGTTTAGACCCAGATATTTTCTTTCCATTTATTTTGTAAAAAAGCTCCGAGTTTTCACCTGTAACAAGAACTCTATCATCTTTAACTTTTAAAGTTAAAACCTGTTTCTTTATGGCCATATCTTTCAAGTAAATATCACAGGATTTTTTTGACCCAATCTTGATTTGATCAAAATTGAAAGTGAAGGGTACGAGCTTCTCTATATCTGGTGATTTAAGAACTTTAAGTTTTATCATAGTATTATTTTAATACTTATTCTCATTCTTATATAGTAGAAAAAATTCTCTCGTCATTTTTAAAAGATTCAATAAGCTTAGAGAGTTTTTCACTAATATTATTTTTATCAAGAATTTCATCAACATCCTCTCGAGCTTGTAGTAAGTGATTTTGATGAAGGACGATATCTGCGAGTCTTTTAGTTGACTGGATTCCTGATTGGTTTGTACCAAAAAGATCTCCTGAGCCTCTAATTTTTAAATCTTCTTCTGCTATTTTAAATCCATCAGTGTATTTTTCTATAACTTGAAGTCTTTGTAAGCTCTCTGGTGAAACTTGGCGATCGTTAACTAGAAAACAGAAGCCAGGCTTATCTCCACGTCCTACGCGACCTCGAAGTTGATGGAGCGAAGAAAGTCCAAATCTCTCAGGGTTCATTATGGCCATCACCGTTGCATTCGTGACGTTAATACCGACTTCAATTACACTTGTAGCGATAAGAATATCAATTTTATGTGTTTTGAAATCTTTGAAAGCCTCTGACTTTTCATCTGGTGAAAGTTGCCCATGAAGACCCTTAATTCTATAGTTTGGAAAGAAATTTTCGAATCTTTTTAAGACTTGTTCTAAATAAAGAAACTCTTGTGTCTCACTTTCATTAATTGCTGGAACAACAATATAGACCTGTTCAGACATTTGAAGACGAGTATTGATGAAGCTTAGAAACTTCTCAAATGTCCCTGGTGTTACGACTCGCGTTTTACAACCTTTTCTACCACTGGGCATTGTCTTAATTATCGAGATATCAAGATCTCCATATTGAGTTAGGCTAAGAGAGCGTGGAATAGGTGTTGCTGTCATAATTAGACAGTGGCTACCTTTTTGCTTATTTGCTAATTTAAGCCTTTGTTCAACACCAAACTTATGTTGTTCATCAATAATAGATAAACCTAGATTTTTGAATTGAACACTATCTTGAAAAAGCGCATGTGTTCCAATTATGAGATCAATTTCACCAGAGAGTAGACATTCTTTGATATTCTTTTTTTCTTTTTCAGTTGTACTTCCGATAAGAAGAGCAATCTTCATTCCTAGTGGAGATAAGAACTCTTGTGCTTCCTGATAATGTTGAAGTGCAAGTGATTCTGTAGGACACATTAGCGCACTTTGATAATTTTCATAGTGACATAATAGGGCGCTAATAAGAGCGACAGAGGTTTTCCCACATCCGACATCACCTTGAACCAACCTCATCATTGGCTTCTCTCCGAGTAAATCGTGTCGGACCTCATTAATTGTCTTGTTCTGATCTTCTGTTAATTGGTATGGAAAAATATTGAGCGCTTTGTTAAAGTTCTCATCATTTACTTTTATCTCAATTCCTGGAAGAAGAGCATTCTTATCTTTTCTAAGCTTTATTTTAATTTGTTCTAAAAAGAACTCTTCATAAATAAGTCTTTCTTTTGCACGGTCAACTAATTCATTACTCCAACTGTCTGCTGAAATCTTTCCGTGCATAATTTTGAATGAATCTTCTAGAGTTAGAAAACTTCTTTGTGTTATAAGTTCAGGCGTAAGAGTCTCATCAATTGAGTCCCAAAGATACTTTGGAATCTTGTCGATTGTTCTTTTGACATTAGTTGTATTAACGCCATTAATAGTCGGATATTGAATCTTTAAAGTATTGGAAGAGGTTGATTCTAAACTCTCTTGATATTCTTGAAACTCTGGATTTAATATTTGTAATTGACCCATATATTCTGTGATGACACCGACAAACTCAATTGTGTCGATCTTCTTAAGTTTATCATTTACAGAACCATAAGAGTTGAACCATTTGAGGGTTAAGGTTTGCGTACTGTTTAGATCTTGAACGATGACTGTAATATTCAAGAGCATCGCTCTACCTTTTCCGCGGGCCTTGAAATTCGGTCTACTTTGAATTGAGACGATCTTGCCTCTTCCACGAAAGTATTGGTCTATTGATGCTTTATTAAAAGAATGAGCATCTGGAATAAAATGAATTTTTAAGGGAAGTATCCAGAGTAAGTCTTCAATTTTATCTATATTTGCTTGCTGAAGACTTGTAAGAGTTTTAGAGCCCCCTCGAGTAAATAGACTTTCGAGGGGGGAACTCCATAATAATTTATTTGTATTCGAAACTGTCGACCTCATATTCAACTTCACCTTTTGGTGCTTTTACGACAACAGTATCTCCTTCCTCTTTTCCTAGCAATGCTTTTCCTAGAGGAGAAGTAAAAGAGATTTTTCCTTTAGACATATCAGATTCATGCTCTCCAACAATTTGGTAAGTCACTTCTTCATCTTTATCTACGTTGATCAGTGTTACAGTAGCACCAAATACGATTGTATCACTATCTGTTGACTCAACGTCAATAACTTTACTTCCAGCAACAATTCCTTGAAGAAGAAGAATTCTTCCTTCAACTACCGATTGTTTTTCTTTTGCAGCATGATATTCAGCGTTTTCTTTTAAGTCGCCAAGCTCTCTGGCTTCAGAAATCGTTACTTTTAATTCTTCACGGACAACTTTAATAAGGTGATCGAGTTCTTTTTGAACTACTTCGAAACCTTCTCTTGTCATTGGTGATCCATTTAAACTCATAATTTACTCCGTTAATCTTTAAATAGGGCATTTGCCTGGGCCATGATATCGTCGCTATCACTACCGCTATTTCCGGTTCCTTTAAGAATAAAGTAGTCACAGAAATTTGCCTTCTCTTTATCAACAATTCTGTCTGCACTCGATTCACGACATTCATTATATGCAGACGGGTCATAGAAGTTACACATTTTACAACAATGGACAGAGGCGTAGCAATGAGGACATTCCTCACTACGTAGAATTTTCTGACCAGTCGTTAAGCTAAGTTCTTTATTGCAATTATAGCAGGTTATTGCCTTATTATCATTAAACATTAAAAACTCCAGCTCTTGTCGATAAAAAACTTTGCTCCCGTCTTCTCGCTTTCCCCACTGGAGTCGAGGTCGGGACCAAAGTAAATTCTTGGTAAGTTTCTTTTGTTATATTCTTCAATCGCTCTGTTCAAATTTTCTTCGTTGGCCCTTTCATAGGTTTTAGCTATGAGGAAGTTTACAAGGATAATTGCACTTCCACCGATAAGAAGAGTCTTTTTTGTCGAGTTACTGCTGCTACTAAGAAGTCCTGTTAATAATAAAGATGTTCCAACAGTTCCAAGTGCGGCATTCTGCCACTTTGTCTTAGTGCCCTCTTGATATTTATTTAGATACTTCATTGCGACTTCATCTTTTTCAAGATGATAACGCAGTCCTTCACCTTTTTGAGTTGAGTTCGTATCCACAAGAACTTCTTGATAATTGATAACGGCAACACGACTACATGTCTCTTGTGAGAATGAAGTTAGTGAAAGTGAAAAAGCTAAAATAATAAAAATAAATTTACTCAACTATTGTCTCCAATGCTTGAATATTCTTTTTACCATTTTAAGTCGTGAATTTCTACGAGAATAGACCAAATGAATTGTATAAGCCTTGCCGTCTAGGCATTTAGAGGAATGCTGATTAAAATATAAGTATATGAAATTTCAAATGGACAAATTATGGGCCTTATAAAGACAGGTATTCAACTTTCTAAAACAATAAGAAACGTTGGGAGATTGCGAGAAATCATCTCAGTACTTATGCGCAATGGATTTGATAGTTTGGTTCTAAGGGCCACCATGTCAAAGATTCCTGGATTATCGCTTCCTGAGAAGGCGAGTGGCACTGATACAATTGAAGAGCAGATTAAAAAAGGTAAGACTGATGAAGATCTAGCACGAGATGTTGGCGAGAGACTTAGGAAAAGTTTTGAAGAGCTTGGGCCAGCTTTTATTAAGCTAGGTCAACTTATGGGATCAAGAGAAGACATTTTTCCTGCAGAATTTATTGAACAAATGCAAATGCTAAGGGATAAAGTAAAACCAGTTCCTTTTAACGAGGTTCAAGATGTCATTAGTGAGTCTCTAGAAAAAGATTGGACAGAAGTTTTCGAATCTATTGACCCAAATCCGATTGGAACAGCTTCTATTGGAGTCGTTTTTAAGGGGCTTCTAAAAACAGGTGAGCCAGTTGTTATCAAAGTTAAGCGACCGGGAATTGAAAAAGATATAACAACAGATCTTTCAATTGTTATCTTTCTCGTTTCTCAACTGGAAAGGGCCAGTGAAGATATTCGTTATTTAGGAATCAGTCGTATTCTAAAAGACTTCGCTCATTCCTTACAAAATGAGCTTAACTTTAATATCGAGGCACTGAACTGCACTCGCTTTGCTCAAAACCTTGCAAAGTATGATCCAGAAGAAATCTTCTATATTCCAAAAATTTATAAGAAGTTCTGCTCAAAAGATCTTCTTGTTATGGAAAAGCTCGAAGGCTTCGCCTTTAGTGACATAGATAATGTAAATAAAGAAATAGACTCGATTAAAGAAAAGATTGAAAAGGGTGTTGGTGTTATCATCAAAACTTTTCTTTTAGATGGTTTCTTTCATGCTGATTTACATGGCGGAAATTTCTTTTATCTTCCAAATGGAAAAGTTGGAATCATAGACTACGGTTTAATGGGAACATTAAGTAAAAAAAGTCGCATGAATTTTGTTGCGATTTTATATGCTCTTGTTACCAATGATTATGAAAACTTAGTTTATGAATTTCTTGATGTCGCAGAATATGATGAGATTCCTGATGTAGATACATTAGTTAAGGACTTAAGAGATTCTCTTTCTCCCTTTGTGGGTCTAACTGTTCAACAAACAGACTTCACAATTGTTCTAAGAACATTAGCCGAGACATTAAGAACTCATCGAATCTACTTACCTCGAGATTGGTTCATTGTATTTAGAGCTCTCATTACTCTCGATGGAGTTGGAAAGTCTTTAGATATGGATCTTGATCTCTTTGGACTTTTTAATAAAGATATTAGCGGAATCGTAAAAAGTAATTTCAAGAAAGAGGAATTATTAGAAGAGGCCATGTGGTCTGGACGCGATATTTTGTCTGCATCAAGGACAGTTCCAAGACACTTAAAGTGGTTTTTAAAGGAGTGGTCGAAAAAAGGTTATGCTTTTGAGATCATTCATAGAGGACATGAAGAACAACTCTCTATGTTAAGTTCTTCACTTATCTTTTTAGGAAACTCTTTATTAAGTGGAATCATGGTTTTAGCAGGAGTTCTATTAATTAAAGATGTTAATGTGCATTCTTTAAAAGATATTCCAACAATTGCTTGGATCTTCTGGGGGATTTCTACTGTGTTAATCCTTAATGCCTTAAGAATCTTAAAGAGAAGTAATTAGATACTGTCCATTCCACTTATGTATAGTGGTTCGCACTTAGACAGTTCTGTTGCTCTTGATGGACCGAAGATAATTTGTAAGAACTCACTCATATCCATTGTGATATTCGAATTCTCAAAGTTAAAATGGACATTGTCTTGATCTATTTTTATGACTTTTATTAATCCTCTTGTGTAGGCATTGATAAAATTTTGAAACAAAAGATGATTTCCAACTTTAAAGAGACCCATGTAAATGGTTTTCTTTGACTTGAATCTCTTATACTCACTTTCAGAAAGCCAGAGTTGATACTCTGAAAGTTTCTCTAGATGAAATGCCTCATTTTGTGCAAAAGCGACCTCGTGAATGACATCTTTTAAGTCGGCACCCTTTCCACAGAGAAGGTAACCATCGACGCTAGATGAGTTCTTTATAAAGTAGAGATTTGCAGACTTGATATTCATAAAGTCATTCCAGTCTGATTCTTCTCTTTTTAAAGTGAGGAAACGCCCCTCTATACCACTTTTATAACAGTATCTTATATCGGGCATTGTCTTTGGACTTAATTCAGCTTTTTCTAAATAAGGAGGCAGATACTCTGGATCGATAATCATATCGCCAGTTTGAATAATTCCTCCTGCTTGAAAGAAGGAAAACTTACCATAGAGCTCACTTTTATCACTCCATAAAAGGAAGAAGCTTACCTTAGTAGAATATATATTGATGCATTCATTAAAGAAGGCCTTAAAGATTCCTTTACCTCTATAGTCTTCTCGCATACAAATTCCACCAAGCAATGCAACTGGAGAGTTAGTCTCTTTGAAGTTTAAGGTTCGAAGCTTTACGCCAACATGTGCAATAACCTCTTTGTTTTCGTTAAGAAGAATGTGACAGTTCTTATAGTTATGAGGGTTTAAAAGAGGATAGAAATCAGTCTCAAAAGAATGTTCTTTAGGATATTGAAAAGATTTTTCAATGAGTCCAAGTGTTTGAATTAGAAATTCTGGGTTTCTAGCCAAATTTGTATGAATATATTCTTTTAAAACCGCTTTCATTGATTAAATTTTAAACGTTCTCTTTAAAAAACTGTAAAAAAAAATACATTTTTTTCAAAACAATAACCGATGCTATAAGTCGGTTGAATCCTCTATAGCCCTATATAGAGGTGCTTTGGCAGTTTTTGCCTACCTGATATTGGTGTCTAATTATTTTACATTTTTTTCTAAAGTTCCAAGAATTAGCGACGATAGGGTAGTTAAGAACGTTAGTGATATGGAAATCACTGCGTGAAGTTCTCTGACTAGAAGGATTCTTGTCAGTACCCAAATCAAGGAGGATGAAATGGGACTTCGTATTAACACAAACGTGGCGTCACTTAATGCTCAAAGAAATTTGAGTGGAACACGTCTATCGATGAACAAATCTTTAGAGAAACTTTCATCGGGTCAAAGAATTAACAGAGCTGGTGACGATGCTGCCGGTCTGGCAATCTCAGAAAACCTAAAAGCACAAATTAGAGGTCTTGGACAAGCGGAAAGAAACGCTGAAGATGGTATCTCTTTAGTTCAAATTGCTGAAGGTGCATTAGGTGAAGTATCTAACATCCTTATTCGTCTTAGAGAACTAGCTGTACAAGCTGCTTCTGATACTATCGGTGCAACGGAAAGAAAATTTCTTAACGTTGAATTCGAACAGTTAACATCTGAAGTTGACCGTATCGCAAACTCTACAGAATTCAACCGTGTTCCACTACTAAACGGAACAGGTGCTGTTTTTGATATCCAAATTGGAACAAGAAATGACCCTATTAGTGACCGTCTAACATTTGATGCTTCAAGTGCAGACGTAAACGTAGCGGCCCTTGGTTTAAACCTTGCTTCAGTTGCTGATAAGATTTCTGCACAGAACTCTCTATCTTCAATTGACCAAGCAATTGTATCTGTATCTGGAATTAGAGCTGACTTTGGTGCTCTTCAGAACAGACTTCAATCAACGGTAAACAACATTCAAGTAAGTATTGAAAACTTATCTGCTGCAAACTCTCGTGTTAGAGACACTGATATTGCTGCAGAAACTGCTGAGCTTACTAAACAAAACATCCTAATGCAGGCAGGTACTTCGGTTCTATCACAGGCCAACACAAGTACAAAGAGTGCCCTAAGTCTAATCCAAGCAGCGTCTAACGGTTAATCCGTGATCGCTAACTGATTAAGGCTTTATGTAATTAAGATTGTTTTGCTTAGGAGTTTAAGATGACTAGTTCAACGGGTTAAAACCTGAGGGGCAGCCGTCCACCCTGCAAGGTACGGTTGCACCGGAAAAAATAAAAAAGAAGATTATAGAGGAAGACTAGTTAATTACTCAAAAAGCTTAAAGCAAAAATGAGAACTTTAGAACAATTAACAATTTTGGTGAACAAGAGGTTCGCTGTACAAAACAGGAGGTTTTATATGTTTGAAGGAGATTAACAATGGGTCTTAGAATAAATACAAACGTATCTTCATTAGCTGCGCAAAGAACACTTTCAACAACTAATAGAAGATTAAATGATAACTTAAGAAAACTCTCAAGTGGTGAAAGAATCACGAGAGCAAGTGATGATGCCGCTGGTTTGGCGATTAGTGAAAATTTAAGAGCACAAATCAGAGGTATGAGACAAGCAAAGAGAAACGCAAGTGATGCAATCTCTTTAATCCAAACGGCAGAAGGAGGCTTGAGTGAGATATCTAACATCGTTATTCGACTTAGAGAGCTCTCTGTTCAAGCAGCCAACGACACGCTCGGGCCAGAGGAGAGAAGGTTTGCAGACATTGAGTTTCAGAACCTTAAAGAAGAAGTCGATCGTATCGCTCGCTCTAGTGAGTTCAACGGTCAGAAGCTTCTTGATGGAACGAGTGGGCGAATGGAATTTCAAGTTGGAATCAACAATGATCCAATCTTGGATAGGCTTACTTATGACGGAACTGGTTCAGATGCAACGCTCGCTTCGCTTGGAATTTCCGCTGAGACTATCGGCTCTAAAGAAGGAGCGCAAACATCACTCAAGAAACTTGATGATGCTCTTGTGCAAATCAACGGAGTGCGATCAAATCTTGGTGCCTTACAGAACCGCTTGAGTTCGACAGTGAATAACTTAGGAATCAGTGATGAAAACCTAAGTGCTGCGAAATCAAGAATTAGAGATGTGGATATCGCTTCAGAGTCAGCGAAAATGACAAAGAACAATATCCTAATGCAGGCGGGAGCCTCTGTCCTTGGACAGGCTAATCAGTTCCCAAATGTGGCTCTAAGCTTACTGAAGTAATTTAGTCTTTCTCTTGTACCCTTGGCCTTGAATGAGGCAAGGGTACCTTCTTTTTATTTTGCTTATCGCAAATTCTTCCCATACATCTATCAAAACGAATTTAAAGTAAAATGGTCACATGAATAATGAAGTTAAGGCCATTAAGCCAAAAAGAAAAAAAACGATATTAATTTTTGGAATCTCTTCTTTCCTAGGTTCAAATCTCGCTGAATTTTTTAAAGATGAGTATAAAGTTGTTGGAACATATAATAAAAACCCAGTTCGTATTCCTGGAATTTTAACGATTCCTTGTGACGTCTTACAAAAAGATGAGGTTCAGTTAGTTCTCTTTGCATTTCGACCAGATATCACAATATATGCTGTCGGTATGTCATCAGTTGTCGATTGTGCATTAGAGCCAGAAAGAGCTGATGCCCTCAATACTTCGGGACTCTTTAATGTCGTTGACTACTGTGCTCGTTATAAATCTCAAATTTGTTTTATTTCTTCGGCCAACGTATTTGCAGGTGAGAAGAAAAATTATCTAGAAATGGATATTCCTGATCCAAACACGATCTATGGAAAAACTCAGGCATCCGCAGAATTTTATATACAAAAAACGTCATTGAATTACATCTTGTTTAGAAGTTCAAAACTTTATGGGCGATCTAATAATCCTAAAAGATTCACTTGGTTTGATTTAATCCAAATGAAATTGTCTCAAAAAGAACAAATCGAATTGGATGACTATGTTTCAACCGGTTATTTAGATGTTTACTATCTGGCCATGATTTTAAAAATCTGTTTTGACCGAGAAGTAAAGAACAGACTCTTTCAAGTCAGTAGTACAGACCAGATGACACTTTATAACTTTACTAAGAAGTACGCCGAAATATTCAATGATCAAAGTACCCTTATTACTAAAGGAAAGTGGTCTTATCCCATTCTAACAAGTGCAGCGACACACGTTGCTGAAAAATTTTACTTTGATCTCGATGTTTCAAACTTAGAAGGGTTTTTAAATATTAAACTTCCAAGTATTGAAGAATCACTTAACTATACGTTTAAAAGACTTCATGGAGTGAAGAAAGAATCGAAGAAAGATAAGAATACTGGTGGTGTTAACTTTATCTAGCAGAGTTTGTGATGAACTCTGTCATGTAATGCCTTACAAGTGCATCAGGATCAACGATCTCACCATTAAAACGCCATGTAATATTATTAAATGGACCGATATGGGCCCTAATTTCATGTACGTTTGGTGCTCCGTGATCTTCTTCATGTGACATTCTTGCTGAAAAAAGATCTTTACCATTGGCAAGAAAGCCAATGTTAATAAGATCATGAGCTTTTCTAGCAAAAATCAATCTTAAAGAATTACGAAATAGCATGAAGTCATTAACTGTATTAGAAATTTTGAAAATCTTAATACCATTTCCTGTATGCATACCACGATACTCATTGAACTTAGTTGTATAAAGTTCAAAGCGATCACGCAGTTGATTCATGAAATCAATTGAAGACTCTTCGAGAAGATAGGCAGGGTTTAGGTGGTTGTTAAAATTAACAATACCAGACTCTTCCATATTTAATTCTTCAAGAGCGAGGTTTTCAATCCATTTCGTGGAAATTTGTTCAGTAGAAGTCATACTATCCATACTCTAATAATGAATGGATGGAGATTGACTGTCAATAAATTGGATGAGTTAAAAGGTAGGGAATACAGGTCCGATAGTTGATCTCTCGGTTCCGCCCGTCATTTGACAGGTGGCAGCGGTTAGTAACTACGTTAGGCTTCTCACTGAAAAAGACCAATGGTCTAGTTATGAGCTTGCTCACAGTAATCAGGGACCACTCCGATTACATAATTTGTAGGGCGAAACTCGTCATTTGCCAACTACCGGACCCAGCTAAGATTATACTAGATTTTGGGGTCAGCACTCAAGAAAACAAATTTTTCTTGTAATTATGATAGGTTGCTGAAATTAGGTGATTTCAAATACTTTTTCATTTTATATGATGATGCGTCGGGTTATAATGATTGAAATGGAGCTGTATGGTGAAAAAGTGAGAGAAATCCCTCAACTTTTTTTAAACACAGACGATAAGGAGATAGGTTCATAAAGGGAGCAACTATGAAGAAGTTCTACGAATTTCTGAAAAATGAAGATGGGCAGACGTCAACAGAGTATATCCTACTCGTTGCAGTTGTTGCTTTGATCGTTTTCAAATTCAAGAAAGAAGCTACAGAAAAGCTTTCCGCTTTAACGGGTGGAGTGTTTGAAAAAGCTGACAACATTCTCGATGATCCAGACTTTCAATAATTAATTTTAGTTTATCTAAAAGAAAGTCTGGATTTCCTATTATCTTCTTCGCTTAAAGAAGGAGATGCCTTGTGTTGCGCATTCTCGCGTTTGTCGATTAAAATTTTCTCATGAATAAAAAACAAAGCGGACAAGCTTTAATTGAATACCTATTACTCTTTAGCTTTATGGCCTTACTTGCTGTTGGAATGGTGAAGGGGATTGGTAGTTATCTAGGTTCTTCAGTTGGAAGCATGGCCTATCATTTGACACAACAACTTACGATTGGTGCATGTGAAGGTCAATGTTTACATAAGGCCTTTGGGAATAGGAACTTCTAGTGCCTCTTTCAATTTACCTCTTCTTCTTAATAGAGCTTGTTGTCGTCTCCTATATCGATTTTAAAAAGGGAAAGATTTCTAATAATTGGTCTTATCTCCATCTAGCTTTTGCTGTTCTTTTTCTTTTCATCTTTCCTTCTTCTTATGAATTAGGCCTTGAATTAATAAAGTTTCCGCTACTTTTCTTTTTTGGTGGTTTTGTGATGTTTGCTCTCGGGATCATGGGAGGTGGAGATGCAAAATATCTTGCGACTCTATTTTTATGTGTTCCAATATCTTTACACGATCAGGCATTTGAATATCTTTTATATGCGACTGTTTTAGTCGGTGGAACTCTATTTGTGATTAATCTATTGAAGAACTTTCAATCTTTTATATTATTCCTTAGAATGAAAGATAGAAATTTCATTAAAGGTGTTTTTGGAAAACGATTTTCCTATGCACCAGTTATTTTACTAGGATGGCTAATATTAGGATGGAATCTATTCAAAGACATTGTGTAGATCAAAAAGGGCAAAGTACTGTTGAGTATATTTTAGTTCTCGTTGTTGTCATAGCAATTGGTGCAACAGTATTTAAAAGTAATGCCTTTAAGCAGTTATTTGGAGACAATTCAAATCTCTTTGCATCTCTTAGAAGTCAATTTGAATATTCTTATCGTCATGGCTCACCTGGAACGGATGCTACGACTAGTGTTTATGGTAATGAACAACATGAGACATATTATGATCCAATCTCTGGAGAGTCGCGATTCTTTACTCCAAGAGAAGAGTATTAGAAAAGAAAGCGGACAATCAACAATTGAGTTTTTGACAACAATGACCTTTGCCATTGGACTGGTTTTCTTTGTTGTCCGTCTTGCCCTAGTTTATACGAATGGGTTTCTTGTTCATTATGCAACATTTATGGCGAGTCGATCTTATCTTGTTATAGATAACAATCTCGCTGGTTCATCTACTGCAGATCCAGTTGCTGCTGATGAAGCCAAAAAAGTATTTGAAAGTTATCAAGTCCTGTCTTTATTAGATGCTAGTAATGTTGATTTTCAAGTCAATTCTCCTGATTTTGGTGGGAGAAAGTCCTATGTCGGACCCTATGTTAAATTTAAACAAAGATTCCCTTCTCCTTCATTAGTGGGAACGAATCAGACGTTGAATCTTACTTCAGAGTCTTTTCTGGGGAGAGAGCCAACAAGAAGTGAATGTGTTGAGAGAATATGTGAAGCGCTTACGGCCGCTGGGACGAATTGTAATCAATATGTAACGTTTTTTGATAATGGATGTTAATGAAAGAAGAAATTAAAAATAAATTTCTTGATGAAAGTGGTCAGTCAGTATTTGAATTTGTCATATTCATCCCTTTTATTTTGTATATTGTTGCGGTCATGATGAATGCTGGAAACGCGATAAATGCTTCGATTAATCAACAAAAAGCTACGCGAGGATATGCCTTTCGCCTCTTATCTGGAAACTCGAATGTTCCAACTGTTGCCGACTTGGATATTGCTAATGGCGCGGGTCTAGTTAAGACATCAACTTACATCATTGGCTGGGGAGCAAGTAAAGAGGGTGATGTGTACCATGGTGCTTGCTATAAATTTCCTAGTATGCCTGGAGACGGTTTGAGTGATTCCGAAGATTGTAAAAATCCAATTCCAGGGCAAACCAAGACAGCATATGTTAGGGCCTATACCTTTTTTGGAATTTGTGGCGAAAGCTACGTTAAAGAAGGCGCCTATTATCGTCGGGATTATATTGGTCGCGCTCGCGACATCTGTACATATAAATGAGAACTTTCTTGCCTCCCTCCTTTTGACCTAAGGGAATGTTAAAATTTAATTAAAACACGTATTTAGGTTGAAAGAGGAAATATGAATACTAGATCGTTTACACTGGCCTTGATCATCGCAGTCTTTGCAATGTTTATGGTTTATACCTATGTAGAAGACCAAAAAGCATCATTGACATTGAAGTATGGGACGATGAGCTCTGTTGTTGTTGCTAAGACAGATATTAAGGAATTTGAACTTCTTGATGATTCTAAAGTAACGGTAATGAATGTTCCTCAAAAATTCCTTGCTCCCGGTCACTTTAAAACAATGAGGGAAGTTGAAAATACTATTGCAACTGTTCCTATCTTGAAAGGTGAGCAAATTACGAAGCCTCGATTAACATTTCCTGGTGAGAAAACAGGACTATCTCGAGAGGTCTCTGTAGAAAAAAGGGCCATCGCAATCAGTATTACTGATAAACAGGCGGTTTCGAAGCTGATTAAACCTGGGGATCGAGTTGATATTATCGCCTCTATTGACTATGCCTCTGGACGTAAAGACTTACAAACAACAAAGACTATTCTTCAAGATGTAAGAGTTCTTTCAACGGGAATGAGTGTTTCAAATAACCTTCCTCTCATTGGAGTTAAAACACCAACAGTTATTAAGAAGATGAAACTTAATACGTATGCAAATTATAATACAGTAACGATTGAACTCGATCCATTTCAGGTTCAAAAGCTTATTTTTCTTTTAACGTACTCACCGTATCCGCCATATCTTTCTCTTAGAAATATTAACGATAAAACAAAAGTTAATATCGGAGAAACGAAGATCTTTGATGTCTTAGGGGATGATACAGGTGTAAGAGCAAAGCAATTTTTCTCTGAAAAATACCAAGGGAAGTAAATGAGATCTATCTTTCCAAGAGTTCTAATATTTATCTTTGTCGCTATGAGCTCAATGTCTTGGGCACAAGATAAAGAGCCTAAAGAGGTTGTAGTAGAACTTGTCCTTGGGATTGATCATATTGAGAAATTGAACTTTGCACCTTCTACTAAGGTTCAAATCGGTAATGAGAAAATTCTCTCATATCAACTCATACCTCAAAAGAGGGAGATTACCTTAAAAGGTAGAGGTCCTGGACAAACGTCTGTAACAATCAGAAATACGGCCGGTGATATTAAGGCAAAATTTCTTGTTAATGTTACAGCTACTGATCAATCGAAATTAGTTCAAAAAATTAAAGAGCAACTTGCAAAAGTTGAAGGTATTGAAGTTGGAATTAAAGGCGGAGACGTCTATGTTGGTGGGAATATCGTTGTTCCCAATGATATTGGTCTGGTCGTTCTGGTTTTGGATAAGTATCCCGAAGTTTTAAGGCTTGTTGAACTCTCACCTCAGACGCAACGATATATTGCAAAAAAAATGCAAGAAGAAATTCAACGATCTAATATGAAAGACGTTTCAGTAAGAGTTGTAAACAGTGCTTACTGGTTAGAAGGTATTGTTACTAATGAAGCAGATAAGGTTAGAGCAGAACAGATTGCTGTTGCCTACCTACCTGATAGAATTCAAACACTCTCTCAGAGAACTGAAGCAGTTCAAACAGTTGAGAATAGACCTATTATTAATAACTTTATTGTTGTTAATCAGAAGCAGAAACCACAACCCCCACCAAAGCTTATCAAAATTACGGCTCAGTTTGTTGAGCTTAAAAAAGAATATAATAAAGTCTTTGGTTTCAAATGGACTCCTAGCTTAAGTGAAGGAGGAGGGTCGATTTCTTTCGGGAAAACGACAGATGGAGGAGTTACAACTAAGTCTAATGGAACTCTCTCTGGGACAATTGCGAACCTTTTTCCAAAGTTATCTTCAGCTAAGGCCGCAGGTTATGCACGTATTGTTCAATCAGGGATTCTTGTAACGAAAGATAAAACAAGAGGAACAATTAAGAAAAACTCTGAACAAACATTTAGTGTTGGAACAAATGAGTTTACAAGAGCTCAGTCGGTTACCGCAGGATTTAATTTAAATGTTACGCCTACAATATTATCAGGAGAGAGTATTGATCTTGCTCTAGGCATTTCTGTAAGTTCAACTGTGGGGAGTCCGCCAACAAAACTTTCAAATGATATCTCTACTTCAGTTGTTGTTAAATCGAAAGAATCAGCAGTTGTAGGTGGAGTTGTTGTAAGTACAAGTAGTACAGACTTTGACAAGAATGCACCTGACGGAGCAGATCAAGTTGAAAATGGTACTGGACTTCTTTCTTTCATCCGATCGAAAAACTATACATCTGGTAAAAGTCAGTTTGTTGTTTTCGTCACTCCTGAGATCATTCAGTCTGCTTCTCAAGGAACAGAAGAAATTAAAAGAAAGTTCAGAAGGAGAACACGTTAATGGCCAAAGGTCATATTATAACAGTTATTGGTGGTAAGGGAGGACAAGGGAAGTCGCAAATTGCAGCGAACCTTGCTTTTGCTTATGCTACTTCAACTCGAAGTAAAGTTCTACTTATGGACTTTGATCAAAGGGCCAGTGGGGATCAGAACTTTATTACGGGAATAAAGCCGAAAAAGACAGTTCGAGATATTGCTTCGTTTCCTGGAGCAATTGATCCAAGATCTATTATTCAATTTGTTTCACCACACCCTTCGGGAGTGAATTATATTGGAATGCCAAGTGATCCAAATGAAAGTGATAGTGTTGATTCGGAAGGTATTGGGAAAACGCTGAAGGCCTGTACTGGAATTTTTCCATATACAATTATTGATGGTGGTTCTGAATTAACGCCTTTAACTCTCAAGGCCTTGGAATATTCGACATTGATTTTCATTGTTGTAACTCCTGATATTCTCGCTTTAAATCAGACAAAAAGATTGTACTCTGAACTTGTTACGATGATGTTTCCAAAAGATATGATGCAAGTTATTTTAAACCAGCATCAGAAAGGGCATCCCGTTACTCCTGAAGTTGTAGGTAAAACTATTGGTAAAGGAGTGTTCTCAGCAATTCCAAAAGATGATCAAACATGTGTTCTTGCTCTAAACCAAAAAAAACCAGCACTTGTTGTCGCTAAGAATTCATCTTTCGCAAAAGGTGTTATTGAAGTAGTTAATAAACTTCAACAAAAGAACGTTCTTAGAACTCTTTCTAGCCTTAATAAACCTGCAGATATTGGAACTAAGAGTGGTGGAACCGCTGGTGGAGCTCTTGATCCTAAGTCTAAAAGTGTATGGACAGATTTAAAATCAAGAATTCATAAAAGTCTTGTTGATGAGATGGATCTAAAAAAGAGTGATGACAATGATCCTAAAGCTCAAGTTATTTTAAGAGAGCAGACAAAGAAAAAAGTCGTTGAACTCCTTAATAAAGAAGATACAAAAACAATTCTAAAATCTAGAGAAGATATGAATAGAATTGTTAAAGAGATTCTCGATGAAGCTCTTGGATTAGGACCTTTAGAAGACCTTCTTGCAGATAGTGATTGTACTGAAATTATGGTCGTTGGCCCAGATAAGATCTTTTATGAGCATAGTGGAAAAATTAAAAAGTCAGATATTACTTTCACTAATGATCGACAGGTTCTAAATGTTATTGAAAGAATCGTTGCTCCTATTGGTAGAAGGATCGATGAGAAAACTCCATATGTAGATGCTAGACTTCACGATGGATCAAGGGTTCACGCGATTATTCCTCCATCTGCTATTGATGGTTGTTGTATTACAATTCGTAAGTTCCCAACAGAAAGACTAACTTACAAAGACTTAATCAAATTTGGCTCTGTCACTCAGAATATGGCCGACTTTCTGCGAATTGCAGTTGAAGCTCACAGAAATATTATTGTAAGTGGTGGTACTGGATCAGGTAAGACGACACTTATCAACATCCTTGGAAGCTTTATTCAAGCAAATGAACGCATTATTACTTGTGAGGACTCTGCCGAACTTAACTTCCCTCAAGATCATATTGTCCGCCTTGAGACGAGACCACCTTCGCTAGAAGGTGACGGTGAAATTGATATCCGCTGTCTTGTAAAACAAACGCTGAGAATGAGACCAGATAGAATTATCGTTGGTGAGTGTCGTGGTGGTGAAACTCTCGATATGCTTCAGGCCATGGGAACAGGGCATGACGGCTCGATGACAACAATTCACTCAAACAATCCGCGAGAGTGTATTGGGCGTGTAGAAACACTTGTACAGTATGCTGGTGCTGGACTAACTCCAAAGGCAATTAGAGAAATGATCGCTAGTGCTGTTCACTTGATTGTACAGCAGAAGCGTCTAGATGATGGTTCTCGTAAAGTCACACATGTAACAGAAATTGGTGGGATTCAAGGGGAAGTTGTCACACTTCAAGATATTTTTACTTTCAATCAAAAAGATATGGATAAAAACGGGAAAATTGTTGGAGAGTTCCAAGCAAGTGGATTTATCCCTAAGTTTATCGAGATCCTTGAAAAAAAGGGATATAACGTGCCGAGAGGACTTTTTAGTAACGAACCAAGACATACCGGTGCTCCAGTGAAACCTCCAGAGAAAAAGGCTCCTCCTGGCGGTAAGAGACCTCCTCAAAAGAAGCCGGTTAAGAAGTAGATTATATGAGTGTATTTTTACAACTATTAGGTTTTAAAGGAATGGTTGCCCTCGTGGGAATCATGATTTTTGCTTTTTGTTACAAGTACTCTGTTCATATTTTCGATTTTATCGAAAGACAAACTCTTGGAACGAGAACTTATATTCTCGAAAAGTTAGAGCTTCTTTTTATTGATATTGCGCCAGAGAGAATTACTTATATTTTATTGTTTCTTTCTGTTGGAATAGGTGGATTTACTTTCTTAGTATTAGGGGCGCTGAGTAAATGGGGTCTCGGGCTCTTTTTAGGAATTCTTCTTTCATTTATTGGATTTAAAATTCCAAAACCATTTGTTGATTATCTCGTCAGTAGAAGAGTTAAGTTATATCAATCTCAGATGGTTGATGCTCTAACACTTCTTTCTAATGGAATTAGAGCTGGTCTCTCTCTTCCTCAGTCTGTTGGTATGGTTGTAGATGAAATGCCGGAGCCAATTTCGCAAGAGTACAATGTAATCCTTCAACAAAATAAAATTGGTGTTCCTCTAGAGGAGTGCTTTGATAACTTAGCAAAAAGAATTCCGACAGAAGACAATGAGATGTTCGTCTCAAGTATCAACATTCTTCGTGAGTCAGGTGGTAATCTTGCCGAAGTTTTTGACACTATTGTTAACGTTATTAGAGAACGTGTTCGTCTTCAACAAAAAGTAGATACTTATACCGCGCAAGGGATGTTCCAAGGAATGACTATTGCAGCGATGCCATTCGCAATAGGAGGGATTTATGCAGCCTCCGATCCTCAGTCTATGATTAGAATGTTTGACTCGTTTCTGGGAATTGCCATTATGATAGGGGCATTAATACTAGATGCAGTCGGATTTATAATTATTCTAAAAATTGTAAAAATAAAGATGTAATTTTCTATAATTCCCTAAAGTCCGAGTAAAGTTATTCCGAACTGTAGATAGAGGAACCAAAAAACTTAATGGGTTTAAAAAGGACATAATGATGAACTTTCTTAAAAAATTGCTACTCCTATTGTTGATTCCGTTCACGGCAATGGCCGGAGTTAACGTAAAAAATGGTAACTTCTATATTTCTTACTCTGATATTGTTGTCCCAGGTGGAGGACAAGATTTAGAGTTTTTAAGAAATTATAACTCGAAATCACCACATAAAGGTTGGGTTGGATTTGGTTGGGGATCAGATTATGAAACATATCTCGTTCCATCAGCTGACGGTTCAGTAGTCATTTATGAAAGTGGTTCAGGGGCTCAGTCTAGATTTGTTCCAAAAAAGGCAGTAGACCCAAAGAAAGCGGCTCAAGAAATTGTTGAAGCAATGAGAAAGAAGTCTCAGGTACCTCAAAACGTTGCAGACAAACTCATTAAAAACCTAACGAACAATGCTGAGCTTAGACAAGTCTACGCTAAGAGATGGAAGGTTCAAGCTAATATTGCTGTTGGGTCGGTTCTTTACTCTAATAATAGAGGTCTTCAGAAAGTTGAAAAAACATCTAAGGGTTATAGAAGAAGCTTTAATGATGGAAAAGTAGAAGATTTCAACTCTGATGGGAAACTAATTAGAGTTAAAAATAAGAATGGTTACTATGTAAACCTTAACTGGTCTAATAAGCAGTTAAAGTCGATCAAAGACTCTCAAGGAAAGCAACTTTTCTTCGAGTGGTATCCAGACAATAAAATTAAGCACATCAGCTCTACAGGTAAGAAAAAGACAACTTACAAGTATGAGGGCGATAATCTTGTTGAATCTACAGATGTTGCTGGAAACGTATTTAAGTATTCATATGACTCTAATCACAACCTAGAGAAGATTACTTATAAAGACGGTAGCTCTATGGACATCAAATACCATAAGAAAACGATGTTCGTAGCTTCAGTGAAAGAGAAAAATGGTGAGCTAACAAGTTATGATTACGATTCAAATCCAAAGAATCCTGATTTTCACTACTGGACAATTGTTAAGAAGAAATCTCCAACAGGTAGAGAAGTAAGTAATAGATATGAGTATGAAATCAAAACTAAACCAGATGGTGCTCACTATACTTATAGAATTCTAACAGACATCAATGGTCTTAGAACTGAAACTATCTACTCAGAGTGTTGTTCACTACCACTTAAAATTACTCGTGGAAAAGAAGTTACAACTTTTGACTATAATGACAAAGGTCTCCTAACTAAGAAGTCATCTTCTAGAGGGGAGTATGTAGAGCTTAAGTACCACAAGAAGTTTAATAAGATTACTGAAGTCGTTAATAGAAAAGGGCGTACAGCTTTTGAATATGACAAAAAAGGTAACTTGAAAAAAGCATATAATAAGAAGAATGCTGTTCTTCTTATCTATGATAGCAAAGGTCGAATTACTAAAATGATTGACCAAGAAGTAAAAACTAAGAAGAAGAGAGTTCTTTCATTCAAGTACAACTCTCTAGGTAAGCCTGTTGAGATTGCTATGGAAAGAGTAGGTAAGATCAACGTTGCTTATGACAACTTCGGAGAAATCAAGAAGGTCGAGTCCAAGGCTGGGCACAAAATGGCGTTACAAGTGACAAAGGCATTCCAGTCGCTACTGACGATTGTTAAGCCTGCTGGTGTTAACTTAAATATGTAGAGTGGCAACTTTTTAAGTCGCACTCTGTCCGCAAATAGGCTCTATTTGGGGATTATATGAAACTCGATTATAATTGAATATGTGAGGTATAAAATGAAAAAACTATTAGCATCTTTTTTATTCTTAGGTCTCTTTGCAACTCAAGCCTTCGCAAACGAAGCAGCAGTTACAGCTAGAGGAGATGATATTGATAACCCAGATGACTGTACAAAGATTTTACGTACTACAAGAGATTCTGCTGGTGATAAGGGGCAAGACTTGAATCAAGACCCTGCTCAGCCTCAACAAAACGATAGTTCGAACAGTATAAATCGTGGTGGATCTCAATAAGTATCTAAAAAAGTATAAAATAATAAATGGCCCTCTCACTACGAGAGGGCTTTTTTTTGCCTATTTTTCATACACCTGACTGTCTAGCAAACACACAAACTCACCTATGTAATCCTTAAGTCATCGCAATTACGAAAAGCTGTTTTTGGCACGCCCTATGCATATATATAAGCAAATAACTTAATATGCTTGGGAGGCTATTATGAAAAAACTAACTATCGTATTTGGACTTTTATTTACTACTCTTTCTTTCGCTTCTAACGGACAGGTTTCAATGGAAGACTGTACAGGTGGATTCCAGGGAGCACGTACTGAAGGGCGTTTAAGCTCAAGTGCTAATGAGCCTGCAGTTCAGAATGTAAAAGAGGTAAAAGAAGATAATAAAGCAACTGTAAGACATTAATTTAGAATTCTGCTTTGGCAGAATATTTCCCCCCTAAAAAAAATTGGGAGAGTGCAAATTCCTTCCCCCCCGAAAAAGATTTGCGCTCTTCCGATTTTGTTCAATGATTAGTCACTGTCTAAAATAAATTCAAACCAATATCGTTAAGTCCTTAATATCAGGATGCCAAGTTTGGCATGATTCGTGCTTTATATAAGCTAAGAGAATCAACAGGAGAAAACGATGAAAAAATTAATCTTAGCAACACTACTACTTACTTCAGGTTATTCATTTGCAGAAGGTCAGGTAAATACAGAGGACTGCTCAAAGATCTCAGCACTCATGAGAACGAGTAATGTGAAAGCTCAATCAGCTAACTTTGAAGTTCCAAAGAAGGAAGAAGAGTCAAAAACTCAGTCTGTAAATAGAGACTAAAGATTGTGATCCTGAAGGATTCTCTTGAGGGCTTCCTTTTCTTCTGGAGTGTAGGAATCGCTTGATTCCTCTAGTTCAGAAGCGGCAGAGGCACTAAAGCTAAGTGCTTCTTCCTGGTAAATGTCCTCAGGAGATGAATTTTGATAGCTCTTTTTAAGAATTCCTGAGACCTGGATAAAGAGACTATCAAAGGATTGCTCTCCAAATTGATAAGCACTTTTCGTTAAAGGGGCAGCGTGCTTATAAATGTAGTGGAAGACTTGTTTGTCTTTCACTGGAAAAGCTAAAATAAGAAAGCTCAGTACAAAATAAAAGAAAAACCTAAAAATAAACATCATGATTCTTTCTCGAATTCGTATTCAATTTTACTAACAGATTTAATCAAATCCTCTTCTGAAAATGGCTTTGTTAAAAAATCCAGGGCCCCGGTAGAAACCGACTCAATAACTATACTTTCCATATCTAGAGATGAAGTCATGATGATATAGACTCCGGTCTTAAGCTCAAGAATATTTTTTGCTAATTCAATACCGCCAATTTTAGGCATAACGACGTCGATGAGATAGAGCTGGGCACCAGTTGAGGCTGCAAGTTGCAGGCCTTTCTCGGCGTTATCAGCGCTTCCTACGACATTAAACCCATGCTTCTCTAGCAAACTAACTGTAGCATTTCTTGCAATATCTGAGTCATCTACTACAACTATTTTAAACTCTTGATTTCTCGTGTTGCTCATAATCAATCCATTGATGAATTTTTAATCTCTTTAAATTTTATCTGAGGTTTTGAAAAAGAAAAGGTGGGAAATAAAAAGGCCCGCTTTTTGCGGGCCTTATTTTATGCTGCTACCGGTGGTAGATCTGTATCTTTTTTGGACGCTGTGCTTTCGCCAATCTTCTTTGTGAAGGACTTTTTCTTTTCCTTCCAATCGACAAGGGCGATATCAAGAACTTGGTCAATCGTCTTTACTGGTACAAAGTTGATCTTTTCTCTGTACTCGTCTGGGATATCAACAAGGTCTTTCTTATTTTTCCAAGGAATGATTACTGTTCCAATATTCATTCTCATGGCCGCTAAGGCCTTCTCTTTTAGACCACCAATAGGAAGAACTTTTCCAGTTAAAGTGATCTCACCAGTCATGGCCACATCTTTGCTGATTGGCGTACCCGTGAAGAGTGAAACAAGAGTCGTTGCAAGAGTTATCCCCGCACTTGGTCCATCTTTTGGAATTGCACCAGCTGGAAGGTGGATATGCACTTCGTTTTTCTCGAAGATCTCATCGTCAATGCCAAGGTACTCAGCTCTTGAGCGAATATATCCAATCGCAGTTTGTGCAGACTCTTTCATTACATCGCCAAGTTGACCTGTAAGAGTAAGCCCTTTTCCTTTCATCATCGTCGACTCAATATGAAGAATTTCTCCTCCATGTGCTGTCCAAGCTAGACCTGTACAAACACCGACTTCGTCGCGATCGTGATGATCTTCTTTTGTGTAGAGTGGTGGTCCTAAGAACTTTTCAACAGTTTCGTGAATGATACTTGTTGTTTCTTCTTCACCTTTAGCAATCTTCATTGCTACTTTTCTACAAAGAGCACCAATTCTTCTTTCAAGGTTACGAAGACCTGCTTCAGAAGTATAGTGTCTAATAACGCTTTCAATTCCTTCATCTTCAAAGTTGACATGGTCATCAGTGATACCATTCTCATCCATTTGTTTTGGAATAAGATACTTTTTAGAGATTTGAAGCTTTTCTTCCTGAGAGTACCCAGAAAGATTAATGATTTCCATTCTGTCTCTAAGTGGTCCTGGAATATTTTCTAGGACGTTAGAAGTTGCGATGAACATACAATTTGAAAGATCAAAAGCTACGTTAAGGTAGTGATCTCTAAATTGTTTGTTTTGCTCAGGGTCTAGAATTTCAAGTAGTGCACTCGCAGGATCACCTTTGTAATCACCACCAAGCTTATCTACTTCATCCAGAAGGATTACTGGATTATTCGTTCCCGCTTGCTTAAGAGCTTGAATGAAGCGACCAGGCATTGAACCAACATAAGTTCTTCTGTGTCCTCTCATCTCAGCTTCGTCTTTCACTCCACCAAGAGAAATTCTAACAAACTCTCTACCTGTAGCCTTTGCGATAGACTTTCCAAGAGATGTTTTACCAACACCTGGAGGCCCTGAGAAACAAAGGATAGGTCCTTTCATATCTTTTCCTTTAAGTCTTTTAACTGCAAGGAATTCTAGAATACGTTCTTTTACTTTTTTAAGATCAAAATGATCTTCATCAAGAATATCAAGGGCCTTGTCTAGATCGTAGTGTTCAGTCGATTCCGCTGACCATGGAAGATCTGTTAGCCACTCGAGATAAGTTCTTGTAATCGTCGATTCTGAGCTGTCCGGGTGCATCTTCTCAAGTCTTGTAAGTTGCTTGAGAGCTTCCGTTTCAGCTTCTTCTGGCATTCCTGACTTTAGAATCTTTTCTCTGAATTCTGAGATTTCATCTTCAGGTTCACTTTGTATCGGTTGACCATTTTCTCCGAGCTCAGATTTAATTGCTTTAATCTGTTCTCTAAGAAAATACTCTTTTTGATTCTTATTAATTTCATCTTTCGCCGCACTTCTAATCTTTTGCTGCATCGCTAGGATTTCTAGCTCGCGCGAAAGAATTTCGCTAATTTTATGAAGTCGTTCAACTGGATCCAAGATTTCAAGAATGATCTGTGCTTCGCCAACGTGGAGGTTTAAATTGGAAGCAACAAGATCAGCGAGTCTACCTGGGTCTTGGATATCTTCTAGCACCATGAGAATATCAGGTGAGAGAACTTTTCCAAGAGTGATAACTTTTTCAAGCTGCTCTTTGATGTTTCTCATGAGTGCATTAACTGCAATCATATCTTCTTCACATTGTTTATCTTCAATTTTCTCAATCTTAGTAACAAAGAATGGGTCTGTTTGTTCGTAGTTTAGAATACGAGCTTTAGAAAGACCTTGTACAAGAATTTTGATTCTTCCATCAGGAAGCTTTCTCATTCTCATGATCATCGCTACAGTTCCAAGTTCATAGATCTCGGATGGCGCAGGAGTTTCAGCGACAATGTCTTTCTGAGAAGCTAAAAGAATTAGTCTTTCAGAATTATTGAGCGCGTGCTCTACTGCTTTAATTGAGGAATCCCTTCCAACGAATAGTGGGAGGATCATAAACGGATATACGACTAAATCCCTAATTGGGAGGAGGGGTAGTGTATCCTTAAACTCAATGTTATCACCCTCATAATTTGTTACCATATCTTTTCCTCCACATAATGGCCTTGCAATCACAACTGCTTTCAGCTAAACCAATCGGGAAATCGACAGAACTCTTTAAACTTTTTGCAATGTTTGTTAAAGTTTTTTTGAATTACAAAATTGACTAATTCAGTTTAATAGCTCCTTATAGTTTTATTACTTATATTATATTCCCTTATGATGGGAACTTAGAGTACTAGACAAAAAACCTAGGACTTTGTGAAAAAAGGAAAAATATATGTCAGCGAAATATGGTGTGGTAATTCTTGCCGGGGGTATGGGAACGAGATTAAAACTAGAAGTACCCAAGCCACTAGCACCATTTATGGGCAAATCTCTTATTAATTATGTCTTAAAGCCTGTTAATAATTATCTTAAGAATTCCAAAGAATTCGGAAAAATTGCTGTTGTTACAGGACATAAAAGAGAGCTTTTAGAGGACCATCTTAAAAGTGAAAATGATCTTTCCTTTGCCTTTCAAGAGAAGCAACTCGGAACAGCTGATGCTCTCAAAAGTTACTTTGATAAATGTGATTATGCGTTTGATTGTGAATATACAATTGTTCTTTGTGCAGACACTCCATTAATTGAAGAACACGTTATAGAAAAAATGTGCAACTTGATTAGTGAGGAGAGTTTAGATGGAGTTGCGGCTACATTTAAAGAGGAGAATCCATTTGGATATGGCCGAATCGTACGATCAGATAAGGGCTTTCGCATTGTTGAACAAAAAGATGCAAGTGAAGAAATTCAAAAAATTGATGAAGTGAACTCAGGAATCTATGTTCTAAAAACATCATATATTAAGGAGCATCTTTATAGTATTGATTCCGAGAATAATTCTGGAGAATTTTACCTGACTGATTTATTTAAAGAAGGAAAAGCTGTAAAGCCTTTATTATTCGATGATAAGAGCTTCTTTCTTGGTGTTAATGACCTCTCTCAACTTGCTAAAGCTGAAGAGCTCTATAAAGAGAGAATCAATAAGAGATTAATGCTTGAAAGAGGAGTCATTGTAAGAGCTGCTTCAAGTGTTAACATCGAAACGACGGAAATTGGTAATGGGACAATTATTAATGCGCTTGTTTCAATCGATTCTGATTGTAAAATTGGGAAGAATGTTGTGATCGAACAAGGGGCAGTTATAAAGAACTCCATCATTGAGGATGGTGTTCATGTTAAGGCTTACTCTTATATCACTGATGCCCATGTTAGAAATAGCGCCGCAGTTGGACCTTTTGCTCATTTGAGACCTGGAGCAGATATTGGAGCCGAGTCAAAAATCGGTAACTTTGTCGAAATCAAGAAGTCGAAACTTGAAAAAGGCGTTAAGGTCTCACATCTAAGCTATGTTGGAGATGCTGAAATTGGTGAGGAAGTGAATATTGGATGTGGATTCATCACTTGTAACTACGACGGTGCGAGTAAACATAAAACGATTATAGGGAAGGGGTCATTTATTGGTTCCGATTCTCAGACTGTTGCTCCTGTGACAATTGGTGAAAATTGCTTCGTTGCAAGTGCTTCAACAGTAACTCATAACATGCCAGATGGATCATTTGCTATTTCCAGGGGAAAGCAAACAACGAAAGAGGGAATGGCCCATCGCTTCATTAAGAAAAAAGATTAAATGAAAAAGGTCGTCTTTTGACGGCCTTTTTTTTGGCCAAATCTTGGAAAATCCCTTTGTTAATGCTATTTTTAATGATCTTATCATCTCGCATATCTTGTGCATGGCAAAGGAATGTTTATGTGTGGAATTGTTGGCCACTTAGGACCTAAAAATTCAGTAGAAGTTGTTTTAGAGGGTCTGAGAAGGCTTGAGTATCGTGGCTATGATTCGGCAGGTGTTAGCTTTGTCGATGAGCATAATGATCTTCAAGTTCATAAAAAGACGGGGAAAATTGCGAATTTGCAATCAGTTTTAGAGGGGATCAATTTAACTGCCCGCTCATGTATTGGTCACACTCGTTGGGCCACTCATGGTGAAGTGAATGATCAAAACTCTCACCCGCACTCAAATGATAAAATCTCACTGGTTCATAACGGAATTATTGAGAATGCATCTGAGCTTAGAGATGAGCTTAGAGCTAAGGGATATGAGTTTAAGTCAGAGACAGACTCTGAGGTCTTTCTTGCTCTTGTTGTTGATGGTGTAAATGACGGACTTGAGATTATCGATTCAATTATTCGTGCCTACTCAAGAGTTCAAGGACATTCAGCATTTGTTGTTCTCAATAGTGAGACAGCAGAGATTTTTGCAATTAAAAGTGGGGCTCCACTTGTTTGTGGTATCAATCCAATCAGTTCTGAGGTTCTTGTTTCTTCTGATCCGTATGCTCTTGCTGGAATGGTTGAGAAACTTTATTTCCCAGAGGATAAAGTTCTTTGTCACTTATCTGCATCAAATAAAAACCTTCTTAACTTCTATGAGCTAGATAAAGAGAAGTCGAAACGTTATATGAGTAAGAAGCAGGATATGACTCATGATGCATCTGATAAAGGTGAGTTTGAGCATTTCATGCTTAAAGAGATTCACGAACAACCAGAGCTTGTTCGTTCATTGGCCCAGTATTACTTTCAGGGTGAAGGAAAAGAATCACTTGATAAGGCGAAAGAGCTTAAGGCCAATCGTTTCCACATTTGTGCTTGTGGAACTGCTTATTATGCAGGTCTTGTTATTAAGAACTACATTGAAAAATATAATCGTATTCCATGTGATGCGGACCTTGCGAGTGAGTTTCGCTATCGTAACCCACTCATTAATACATCTGATCTTGGACTCTTTATCAGTCAATCAGGTGAAACAGCAGATACATTAGCTGCTCAAGCTCTCTGTAAAGAAAGCGGACTTAATACACTTTCAATTGTTAATACCGAAGGTTCAACTCTATTTAGAGACTGTTCAGAAAATTTACTGATTAGAGCAGGAATTGAAATTGGTGTTGCAAGTACGAAAGCTTTCACTCAGCAGGCCCTAACGGGAAGACTTTTTGCAGCAGCAATGAGTGAAGAGTATGGTAGCGAAGAATTTAAAGTAAAGCTTGCTTCTAAGTTTAGTCTTCTTGCTGAAAGAATTGACCAGCTACTTCTTAGATCTGAAGAGATCAAAAAAGTTGCAGAAGAGATTTATAATTTTGAAGGTTTCTTTTTTACAGGAAGAGGGGTTTATTTCCCAATTGCTCTTGAGGGTGCTCTTAAATTAAAAGAAATCGCTTATGTTCACGCTGAAGGTTATGCCTCTGGAGAGTTAAAGCACGGTCCAATTGCTCTTATTGACGAGAAAAAAGTTAATATTGCAATCGTTGGTCCTGAGCTTCTTGATAAGGCCATTTCAAACGTGCAAGAAATTAAAGCGAGAAAGGGATTGATCGTTACAATTGGTCCAAGAGATCATAAAGGTGCAATGGAAGTAAGTGATTATTACATTCCACTGGATTTTGAAGGACTTGAAGAGCTTGCGCCTCTATATGTAAACGTAGTGAATCAATTACTTTCTTACTACATGGCAAAGTTTAAAGGGACAGATATTGATAAGCCTAGAAACTTAGCCAAGTCTGTAACAGTAGAATAAAAAGCGGGGGCTAAGTGCAACTTGATGGATTAAATAAACAGCAAAAAGAAGCGGTCTTAAATACTGAAGGCCCTACGATGATCTTAGCTGGTGCTGGATCTGGAAAAACGAGAACACTTGTTACAAGAATCTCGTATATGCTGGAAGAGTTGCACGTTAGTCCTTATCAAGTTTTAGCCTTAACCTTTTCAAATAAGGCGGCAAAGGAGATGCGCGATCGAGTTTCAACACTTGTTAAAAGTGATATTGGAGCGCTACAGATTACGACATTTCACGCCTTCTGTGCTCGAGTTCTTAGAAGTGAAGCAAATTACTTAGGACTCAGTAAGAATTTTACAATTTATGATACTTCAGAATCTAAAGCCGTTGCCAAGGCTATTCTCGGTCGACACGGAATTAGTTTGAAAGAAGTTTCTCCCTATGAAGTTCTCTACTACATTGATGATTTGAAAAATAATGGTCATTACGTCGATCGCGATGAAAATCTTGAAGATTTTGAAACGGATAAATCTGATCCGTTTTATGGATATTACAAAGAGTACGAAGCAGAGCTTCACAAGGCGAATGCTACTGACTTTGGAGGACTCATTACAGGAGTCCTAAAACTGTTTGAAAAGTATCCAGATGTACTTAAAAGATATCAAGAAAGATTTCGTTATCTTTTAGTTGATGAGTACCAAGATACAAACCGCGCTCAATTTGATCTCGTAAAGAAACTTTCAAATATTCATCAAAATATTTGTGTTGTAGGGGATGAAGACCAGTCGATTTATTCATGGCGTGGGGCCGATATTAGAAATATTTTGGATTTTGAAGAGACATTTTCTAATGCAACACTACTAAAACTAGAACAAAACTACCGTTCCTCTAAAAATATCATTGAAGCAGCTTCTTGTGTGATTTCTAGAAATACTCAGAGAAAAGGGAAAACAATGTGGACAGATAATCCTGAAGGGGAATCTGTTGAAGTTGTTGAATGTCAAAATGATAAACAAGAGGCAGAGTTTGTAGCTGGCCAAGTAAAAAAATTAATTAAAGAAGGCATTCCTTGCAAAGAAATTGCTGTCTTCTATAGAACAAATTCGCAGTCGAGAATTATAGAAGATTATCTAAGAAGAGATAATACTCCATATAGGGTTGTCGGTGGAGTAAAATTCTATGAGCGTAAAGAAATTAAAGACTTAATTGCTTATATGCGACTTGTAGTTAACGGAAAGGACTCTTTGGCGCTTAGTCGGATTATCAATGTTCCGGCAAGGGGAATTGGTGCGACAAGCCTTAGAAAGCTGGAAACTGAAGCAATCACTTCTGGTAGCTCTCTTTGGGAAGTTATTTGTGACATTGTTGATAACCCCGAAAAATATAGTCATTTGAGGTTGAGTGCAAAGATTAAGTCTTCATTAAGTTCTTTTACTCATTTAATTAATGAAGTGAAGATTAAAGAAGAGGAAGGTGCAGCTCCAAGTGATCTTTATGAAAAGCTACTTCATGAATCTGGTTACTATAACTTTCTAAAATCAAGTAAAGACTATGAATCAATGGCAAGAATTGAAAACCTGGAAGAAATGACAAGTGCAATTTGCCAATTTGAAGATACAAATGAAAGACCTAGTCTCACTAGCTTTCTTGAGACAATCACATTAGATCAATCTTCTACTGAAGATGAAGCTCTTGATACTGGTGAAGTGTCTTTAATGACCATTCACGGGGCAAAAGGACTCGAATTCCTCTATGTCTTTGTTACTGGAGCTGAGGAAAATGTTTTTCCAAGTTATAGAAGCTTAGATGATGGGGAAATTGGAATTGAAGAGGAGAGAAGGCTTTTCTATGTTGCTATGACTAGGGCAATGGAGAGACTCTATATCACTTTCGCTCAAGCACGAATGCTATTTGGTCAGCTAAAATTTAATGGACCAAGCCGCTTTATTAATGAAATTCCAGAAAAATACTATTTATGGAGAAAGGCCACAGGTGGTGTTTTATCTAAAGGTTCTTCATTTGATAGGGACTGGGATGACTTTTCTCAAGAGAATCCTTTTGATGATGATGTCGTCTTTCAGGTTGGAAATTCTGCGACTTCTACACCTTCAGATATGCCGAAGGCTAAATACCCAAAGGGATCAAAGGTTGTTCATACTCTCTATGGAGAAGGCCTTATTTTAAATTCTGAAGGTTTTGGTACAGATGAGAAGGTTACAATTCAATTTAGTGATGGGGCCCGTAAGAAGTTTATGGTTAAATTTGCTCCTTTAACTTTGCTTTAATTTAACTTTAAAAGTTTCCTAGCTCGTAAACTTATCTTTAATAGGTATAATAATTGGAAATATAGATTATTAGGAGCTCTTCATGAAGAAGTTAGTTAAAGGTCTTGCGATAGTTGCACTTCTATTGGCAGTCATCATTTCTGGAGGAATTTTCTACGCCTCTAAAAAGCTTAATCCAGAGAAAATTAGATCTCTAACAATAGAGCAAATTCAAAATGCTTTTCCTAAGGCAAAAGTTTCACTCGGAAAAGTTGATTATTCACTTGGACTTAAAATTAAAATTCACTTTAACTTTTTAGAGATTTCTTTACCTAAGAATCAAAAAGTCATCCCTATGACGAATATAAAAGATTTTAAGGCCGAGCTACCATTGATTGGATTTCTATTTGGTAAAAATGAAGCTGAAATTATTATTGATTCACCTAAGCTTTATTATTCGATGATTGGAAAGAAATCAAATTGGGAATTTGCTCTTGGCAGTAAAAAGAAAGTGGATTCTAAAGTAACATCAAAAGAATCGAGTAAAACGAAAATAGAAAACAAAGAAAGTTCTGAAAATAACAGTGATGACTCAGCTATGATTAGTGCTGGTCCATTAGCTGGTCTTTCATTAAATATCTCCATTCAAAATGCTCTCGTTAGCTATGACGACGGTACATCATTATCAAAGGTTTCAATTGATAAGGTTCTTGTTAGAGATCTTAGTCTTTTAAAGAAGTCATCCTTTGAAATCAAGACACATATTGAAAAAGAAAAGTTAGCTAAACTCAATGCTCTTGTTATAGGTGAGTTTGAGTTAAAAGACCTTTTAGAAAATAAGAAAATAGAAAGTTATTTAAATATTAAATTATCTGATATTTCATTGGAAAATTTCGGAAGCTTTCCAAACGTAAAGGCCGAAACAAAGGTTCAAATCTCAGAGAGTATTGAAGCATCAGTTAAAACGCTCATTGGTGAAAGTAGTCATATCAACTTTATTGCCAAAATAGATAAGAACAAAGTTAATGTTGATCGTATCGATACGGATCTACACATTATGGGTCTTCTTGATGGTTTTGGAGACATAAAAAAATCATTAGATGCAGTTAAAATTGTAAATACGAAATTAAAAGTCACTGGAAATGTTGCTCTTATTAATGGAAAAATCATCCCTAACCTTAGTGGTCATGTCGGCCCTGAGATTAAAGTAAGTGCATCAGGAATTGATACAAGTACAGAAGTTGATTTTGGAGTTAAAGGAAATAATATTTCATCATCGACAACAACGAAAACTCTTGATGGAGTTGTGACAACAAAGCTGGATGGAGATGTTGATATCAATAATTTTGATCTTTCTAAGCTAAAGCCATTTAATGCCCTTGTTACGATTAATGGAATTAATTATCAAAAAAAGTTTGTATTACCAAAAGAACAAAAAGAAACACCAACAAAGAATCAGAATAGGGCCAAGACAGATAGTGTGAAAAAAGAGCAGGCCAAAGACCAAAGTGTGCCACTTATTCCACCAATGAACTTAGAAATTAACTTGAAGAATAATAAAATCGCAGATGCAAAAGTAAATGGTGATTTGAAAATAACTTTGGGTAAAAGTGGATTGAAAATTTTAAAGAAATCTTATCTTAATATAGGAGATGGGAGAGTCGACCTTAATTCAAATATAGCTCTTTCTGAAAAGATTAGCGGTGATTTCTCTGTGAATTTAAAGAAGCTCAATTTTGATCTTTTTTCAAGATTATTACCGGACAATACAATTGAGAAACTACAAGGGGTTGTCTCAGCTGATACTAATGGGACTTTCTCGATTGGAAAGGCATTAGTTTACTCATCAAATATTGTCTTCAATGGGACGAATGTTGGAATTAGTGGAGTCGACTTTGGTAAGCACGCTACTGAGTACATAAGAGGAATTCCAAGTATTAGCAAATATGTTAAGAAAGATTTTTCATATAAAGCAGGATCTAAATTAGAGTCACTTTCATTCAAAGGTCGTGTAACTAATGAGTTGATTACGATGAATAACTACGCTCTTGTACTTGATAAGAAAATGGCGAAGGCGTCGGGAAGTGGAAAAATAAGTATGCTAAATCAGGATAGTGTCGTTTATGTTGATTTTGTCGATAATACAGGAAAGATCTCTAAACCATTAAAGAAAGAGTTGGGAATGAATTCACTACCTTTGAAACTTATAGGAAAAGGGTTTTCATTAACTCCAGATTACGAATATACAATTAAAAAATCTACGAAATCAGCTGTTAAAACCCAAGGTAAAAAAGTGATTCAAAAAGAATTAAATAAATTATTGAAGGGTAAGAATAAGAAAAAAGTAGATAAGCTTTTAAAAGGACTGTTTAACTAATGCAAAAAGTAACGCCATTAGAATGGAAAGACGAATGTCTATATCTTATTGATCAAAGAAAGCTTCCAATGGAAGAGATTATCGTAATCGCTAAGAATGTAGAAGACACCTTTAATGCGATAAAAGATATGGTGGTAAGAGGAGCTCCTCTTATTGGTTTTACCGGAATTTGGGGGCTCGTCCTCGCTTTAAATGAGAGCACAAGTCTAGATGACTTTAAAGCTTCTGCTTCATACCTCAATTCAGCTAGACCAACAGCTGTTAATTTAGAATTTGAATTGAAAGTATGTGTAGAGATGGCAACTAAGTATTGCGCTGAAAATGGAACTCTAGAGGGATTTAAGACACTTTTAGAAGCCCATGCAATTAATGAAATGAAGGTTCTTCACGATAAAAATTTGGCCATGGCAAAGAGAGCAGAGCAAGAACTTAAAGAGGTAACTGGTCACGAAGGTCCTTATACTCTCATGACAATTTGTAATACGGGCTATTTAGCCTGTGGACCTCAAGGTACTGCCCTTGGCATTATCACTTATCTTCACTCTAAGGGGAAGGTGAAACATGTTTATGCCTCTGAGACTCGACCTTATATGCAAGGTGTACGTTTAACTGCTTATGAACTTTCAAAGAGTGGAATCTCTCATGAGGTTACTGTTGAGGGTGCGTTCTCATATTTATTAAAAGAAAAAAATGTGGATGCTATCTTTGCAGGTGCAGATCGTATTGTTGCAAATGGTGACACTGCTAATAAGATTGGTACTTCAAGTCTAAGTATCGTTGCAAATCATTATAATGTTCCATTTTATATCGCCGCTCCAATAAGTTCATTTGATATCAACATGGAGACAGGAAGTGAAATACCTATTGAGATGAGGCCAGAAGAAGAAATTCTAGAATTTAAAGGTATTAGAGTAGCACCTGCTGACTCTAGAGCTTTAAACCCGAGCTTTGATGTTACGGATCACAAAATGATTGAAGGAATCTTTTGTGAAAATGGTTTGATAAAGCCTGTCGATAAAGAAAATGTTTTAAAAGTTTTAGGGTGAATTATGAAACGTGCATCTATTGATATTGGCTCTAATAGTATTCTCCTTTTAATTGCACAGGAAAGCGAAGAAGGAATCGTTGAATTTGTTGATGAATCAAGAATTACTTTTTTGGGTAAAGGAATCGATAAAACAGGCTATTTTGATAAACAGTCGTTAGAAGATTCTTATAGAGCACTGGAAGAGTATAAAGAGATCCTTAGAGATCATGATATCTCTCCTGAAAATTGCGTTGTCACAGCTACTGAAGCTGCGCGAGTGGCGAAAGATTCACGAGATTTTATCGAAAATGCTGCAGAGAAATTTGGTTTGAATATTCAACTAATTTCAGGAAGTGGGGAAGCTTTTTATACTGCTTATGGTGTCTCAGCATCTTGTAATGACTCAAACTTTGTCATTATGGATATTGGTGGAGCATCAACAGAGTTAATTAAAGTTCAAAAAGAGCCTTTCCATATTATTGACTTAATTAGCTTACCTATTGGCGCTTCAAGAGCAATAGAATGGATTCAAGATGAAATCTTTCTTGAAAAATTTAATGGATTGATGAGTGAAGAAATTAAAAATCGCTTTTCAACAGATAAATTAGTTTGTGTGGCCGGTTGTATGACATCAATAGGTGCGATGTATTTAAACCTATCTGATTTTCAGGCCAAAAAAGTTAATGATACAATAATTTCAAATGCTGATTTTAAGAAATTTATTGAAAAGTATTCGAAATATGCCCCCGAAAAACTTTTGAGCGAGTTTCCATTTTTAGGGAAAAGAGCAAAAGTTATGAAAGGTGGTGAGCAAACAGCAGTATCTTTTATCGAGGCACTTGGAGTTAAGCAAATACAGATTTGTACTTACGGCCTTCGATATGGAACTCTTTTAAAAGGTAAAATAGATGAGCAATTCATGGCCAGGTGAGGGTCCAACTCCAGTTGATTTTAAAAAGGGGCAAGTTCTCTATACTGAAGGAGAGCAGTCGCACTTTGTTTATCTTATTAAAAGTGGCTCAGTCTCTCTTGTAAAAGAAAATGATGATCGCTTGATAGTGATCGCGAAGCTTTCTAAGCAGAGTTTCGTAGGGCTCGATTCATATTTTGCTAATGAATCAAGAAAAGATACTGCGATTGCAACAGAGGATACAGAGGCTTTTGTTATTAAAAGACAGGACTTAAACTCTGCAATGAAATCATTTCCTGACTGGGTTAGAAACTTGATGAAAACAATGGGTGAGAGACTCGAATCGACAATGGATGTCCTAAGAGCACATAAAATATTTGATGATTCTGATGGAGTGTCTTTAGAGTTTCAACCAGAGGAAGAAGTTCATTTTAAAAAAGCAATTCTAGAATATAAAAAGAAGAAAGGTCTTTAAGCTATTGTAGCTTAATGACCTTCTTTTTAGAAAGACTGATCAGTGTCGAAACGATTCTATCCTGCGCTCTTGTCACATCGCGAGCTTCGTTTCTTAAAGTTGAATTCATTACTTTAAAAGCTTCTTCTGCGTAGCTTCTTTGGGCCAAAGAGAGCACTCTTCTTTGAAGATTTTGGGGAACTCCTTTAAGAGCAACTCCCATCACTTGTGCATTTGTATACCCAAGCAATCTTTGAAGATCATCATTTGTTAAGCTGGCAATACTTTCAAATTTTAAACTCTTTTCAAAGAGCTCATTAGCTAATTGCGGATTTCTATTGTAAATATTTTTCACAAGAACCATTCTTTCTTCTTCAGTCATAAACTGGAGCATGTCGATTACTTGTTGTTTACCATTGATAAAAATTGTACCTTGGTTGTTTTCCATAGAAACCTCTGATCGAAGATCGTTTGGTGATTAATTAAGAATCCCACTTCATTTTCTCTTGCTTATACTTTTCTTGAGCATTCGCGAGAGTTTCTTTGTGAGAGCTAATCATTTCATTGATTTGATTGTCCTGACTTTCTTGAAGTTCAGCGACTCTGTCTTGATGAGCAAGTTTGAGATTATCAATCTCTTCTTGAAGTCTTTTTCTTTCAGAAGTGACTGTATCTTTTTGCTTTTCACGAATTGTTACAAGCTTTTGCTCGAGTTCATTTTCAAGTGAGTTAACTTCAGTAGAGAAGTCTTTTTTTAGACGAGTGATTTGTTTGTCATGCTTTTTAACTTCTAGATTAAATTGCTGCTCATGATCTTTTCGCATTTTGCGTAGTTCTAGACCGAAGCGCTTTGTTTCGCTTTCTTTAAATCTTTGAGCTCTTAATTGTGCGATATCCGACATAGTTTTATCCAAAAGTTTGCATGCGCCACAGATGCGCCTTAATATATTCTATGTAACTCAATCGACATATCTCAAGGGAGGAAAATATGTCCTTAAATAAAGGGAAAAGAGTCTTTCTTATTGCTGGTAAAAGAACGCCATTTGGAAAGTTTGGGGGGTCTTTAAAGGATATTACTCCAGTAGATTTAGCTGTTTATGCAGGTAAGTCACTTCTTGAGGAAACAGGAGTGATGGCCGATAAAATTGATCAAGTAATTCTTGGAAATGTAATCACATCCTCAACAGATACTATGTATGGTGGGCGCCACCTCGCACTTAAGTTAGGTTGTGTTGAAAAAACTCCTGGAATGGTGGTCAATAGACTTTGTGGATCAGGTATTCAGTCTATTCTCGATGCAACTCGTCTCATAAAGTTAGATGAAGCGAATTGTGTTCTTGCTGGTGGAACTGAAAATATGTCAATGACACCTCATTTAACTTTTGGTGGGCGCTTTGGCACAAAGTATGGAGGATTAAAATCTGTGGACATGCTTTTGGATGCCTTAACGGATAAATTCTCAAATACACCTATGGGAATCACAGCTGAAAATCTAGCAAAGAAGCTTGAGGTAACTCGTGATCAAAGTGATGAGTTCTCTTACCAGTCGCACTTAAAGGCCACGAAAGCTTACGAGGATAATCTATTACAAGGGGAGCTTTGTAAGATAGAGCTTAAAAGAGGTTCTTGTGAAAAAGATGAACATATAAGAACTGACGTGTCGCTAGAACAGATGACAACACTTAGACCTTCATTTGATAAAGAAGGTGTTGTGACTCCTGGATCTGCATCTGGAATTGTCGATGGCGCTGCCGTTGTTCTCGTTGCTTCCGAAGAATTTTGTGAGAAAGAGGGAATCACTCCAATTGCAGAAATTGTTGATGGTCATGTCATTGGGGTAGATCCTTCAATTATGGGAATTGGACCTTCTCCTGCAATTACAGAATTGCTTGAAAGAAATAAACTTTCTCTAAACTCAATTGATCTTTTTGAAATTAATGAGGCCTTCGCTGCCCAGGCCTTGGCCTGTGTTAAAGACCTTTCGCTTCCGATGGAAAAGTTAAATGTATGGGGAGGTTCTGTTGCAATTGGTCACCCCCTCGCAGCAACCGGAACTCGAATCACTACTACATTGGCGCGTCAGATGAAGCATTATGATGTGAAAATGGGAATCGCATCTGCCTGTATTGGCGGAGGTCAGGGAATAGCGCTCTTGTTAAAAAGTTGCTAGAATGTTCGGATGGAAAACGCGAGTGTAATAAAATTAAATGAAAGTGACTTTGAAGAGTTTCGCCAATGGATCAAATTGAACCTTGAAAGCGTTACTTGGCAGGGTCGTTTTAAATCGCAATTTGAAGAATTCTGGCAAACGTTCTTTGCCGGAGATATGACGATTAGTGAGATCATTGAGAGATTTAATTACTCGTGTTCCATCCTTAAAGTTGGACCACTCATTTCTTGGTTTAACTGGTTAAAAGAAAAATTTATTTGTTTTTGTTTTGTAGAAAAGAAGCTGACCATCTTAGAGCTCTCTAAGCAATCTAAGATGGCCCCTTCTGTTGTTGGAGTTATTTTAAGGAACTACTTCGTTGATATTGCTCCTCATAAAGAAGAGTACTTCAGTGAAGTCTTTCAAATTGGAAACCTTGGAAGCCACAACCTTTCTTTGACTTTCGCAGATATTCAAGAGGCCATTCATTTTGAAACGTTTGATGTTGGATCATATGTTGAAGAAATTATGCCTTCTCTTGAAGTGACTTTATATGAAGATTGGTCAAACTTTGTTGCTAGACTGAAAAAAGATTTCTCTCACGGTGATAAAGGTTTAAAAAAGATTGAAAGTAAAGATCGCCTTATTGGAAAACTTAAAATAGTAAAAGAAGCGATTGCTTTAATTCTTTTTTGTCTCCTTGCTGTTTGGGCCGTGACAGCAATTAATAATTGGTATGAAGATTATCTCGCCGATAAGATCAGTGTGTATGAACCACAATTCAAATGGCTCGATAAAACTCTCTCATTTAAAAGCGTTGATGATCTTAAAGTCGATAGCAATTTCAAACTTGATATCTCAGATATTGAAAACGTAGCAGAGTTTGAGAATCAATTAGGTGAGACTCTTGATGATGTGGAACGTACCGAGGTTGAATCTGAAGTTGTACTAACTTCTTGGGATTCTCTGCCTAAAGATATTGATACTGCTGACCTTGAGCAATCCGATTACGAAGAAGTTAAGAAAAGAGGTTATCGAGATAGTCGATACGGAAATACAAAAGTATATCGAATCCTCATGAGAAGTTCAGACGCGACTACAGCTAAAAATGGATTATCTAAGCTTATTGATAAATATGACGTGAAACAAGTTGATAACGTAAAACCTGGAATCGCAGTTCCGGGTGGTTTTTATTATAACTTATATGTTCCGAGAACTTATCTAAAAGAATTTATGGCAGAAGTTGAAGAAGTTGATGCCGCTGTTATTTATGAGTCGAGAACGAGAACTCGAAGAAATCCACCAGGAAAAAACAAAGTCTTTATTTGGGTAAAAAGCATGTAGCCCCGTTAGGGACTACATTTGACCATCTGGTATATCGAATAGAGTTTTAACTTTTCTAAGAAGTAGGTGGGCCTTTCCAAGGAACCACCATTGTCTGAAGAAACCAATAAGCATTGCTGCAAGAAAGCCGTAAACAACACCTGAGTGAGTTGTCTTTTCGACCATGTTGGTATCGTGTGCTCCACCAAGTAAGAAAGCAATCATTCCCAAAATTAGCATGAGCATTGTCCAAGGGATTGTTTGTCTCTTTGCGAGATCTGCTTCGTGTACAAAGCGATCTACTTTTTTAACGTATGGAGTCAGATCTTCAGGTGGATTCTCAAATAGCTCCGGTAGATTGTTTTCAGATTTGAGAATCATTTGAATGTTGTTCACGAGTCTTGAGACTCCAATGAAGTAGAACATGACAAATGCTTGAGCAAAAATAGTATAAAGGAATGTTGGAATTGCAATTTGGATGTGGCTGAATTCCATCGTAATGTATCCATGGGCCAATGATGCTGTTAGCAATACAGCGAGAACCATCAGTAAAATTAGCGAGCGAAGTAAATAGGCCATAACTACTCTTTATTTAAAATAATAAGATTAATATATTCAAACGTTATATGACATGAATCTGATTGTCATAGTTATGTAGATTTGTTAAATCTGACACCACATTCTATAGAACAGATCCTTAAATTTGAAAAGCGTTGAGACGTTTATGGCCAAAAACAATAATCCAGTTGATAAAAAAATGCTCGAGAATCCTTTCGTGGGAAGTCTTGTTGTTCCAATCGCAATCGTATTAGTAGGTGCACTCGTTATTTTCGGTGTTACGAAAATGCTCTCTACTGATCAATCATATAAAGACCTCGTTCGCGAAATGCAGTCAAAGCAATTTGGGAATAAGTGGGTATCAGCACTAGAACTATCTAAATTAATTGCAAGTAATAAGATTCCAGAGGAAGATATCCCTTGGTTAGTTGAGAACCTTTCTCATGTATATAAGAATACAGTTGACTCTAGAACAAGAGATTTTGTTGTAGTCGCTCTTGGAGCTCTTAGAAATCCTCTTGCGTTGGAACTTTTACAGACTGCGGTAAAAGATACAGACAAGAATGTTCAGTTTCACGCTGTTGTGGCCCTTGGAAATATACCACAGGGTGTCACAGTTGATTGGACAGATGTTCTAAATTTTCTTGAAGCAGAAGATCATGGAATCAAGCAAGCGGCTATTTTAGCCCTTGGGACGCACCGTGTTGCAGAAGCTGAGCCAAAGCTTCAAGGACTGTTGTCAGACGATGGTCGCGGTGTTCGCTTTGCTGCCGGAACATCATTAGTTTACTTTAAAAATGAAAATGCATTACCAGTTATTAAAGAGATTTTATCACTAGAATTTACTCCTAGTCAGGATAAGAATAAATCGCCATTATTTAGTGTAGAGCAAATTGCAGCTTTAAAACTGAATATACTTAACGCGGTTAGTAAGTCTGAGTGGAAAGCTCCTTTGGATTTAATTCAGGAAATTTCTACAAACGACAAGGATGTAAAGGTTGTATCTAAGGCCAAGGAAGTTTTAAAACAGTTGAAAAAGTGATAGACTCATTGAATAATCTGGCTATAGATATTTTTTTAATTATTTAACGAAGTTGAGCACCTTGAGTGTTCAGCTTTTTTATAGTTTTGTGGTTTACGTAAAAGAGGTTAAAGGCCATGGCAGAAGAGACTAGACAGCAATTGAACAGAAGAGAGTTCTTTAGCTTTGTCACTGTAGGATGGGTTGCTTTCACTGCTGCATTAGCAGGGCTTGGAAGTTTGGTGTTTAGATACACTTATCCAAACGTTAATTTTGAACCAGAAATGGACTTTATCGCGGGATTCCCTTCGGAGTACGAAGAGGGTGTAGATGAGCGTTGGAAGAATGGTTTTGGTGTATGGATGGTTAGACAAGAAGGTAAGCTTGTTGCTCTATCAAACATTTGTACTCACCTAGGTTGTGTTCCAAACTGGCTACCGGCGGAATTAAAGTTCAAGTGTCCATGTCACGGTTCTGGTTATTACATGAACGGTATTAACTTTGAGGGCCCTGCTCCAAGACCACTTGAAAGGTATAAGATCGCTCTTACACCTGAAGGTAAGATCAAAGTTGATAAGACTAAGATCTACCGTTATGAGAAAGGTCAGTGGGATCACCCTGATTCGTATTTAGCAGTTTAATAATTATTAATTTTTAATATTTTATATAGAGGAAAAGAGAAATGTCTGGAAAAGGTTTTGCTGACAAAGTTCGTGAGACCCAGGTTTGGAAGTCGATCTTCAGACACGGGCCACCTAATAACGCGCGTAACAGAGCATCTGTTATTGCTGGAAACGTTTTTCTTCACTTACACCCAATTAAGCTGAAAAAGTCTGGTGTTCAGCTTGGATATACTTGGTGTATGGGGGGACTAACTTTCTTTATCTTCCTAGCTCTTACTGTTACTGGGCTTCTGTTAATGTTCTATTACAGACCTACAGCAGAGTATGCTTATAACGATATCATTGCCCTTAAAGAGCACGTGCCTTTGGGGATTATGCGTGAGATTCACAGATGGGGTGCCCACGCCATGGTTATTACCGTGTGGCTACACATGTTCCGTGTATTCATGACTGGTTCTTATAAACCACCTCGTGAATTCAACTGGGGTGTTGGTGTAATCCTTCTCGTTCTTACACTTTTACTTTCATTTACTGGTTACCTTCTTCCATGGGATCAGCTAGCGATCTGGGCGATTGCCGTTGGTTCAAACATGGCTAAGGCTACTCCGTTCTTAGGACACGGTGGTCCAGGTGCTGCTCTTGCTCAGATTGGGGACTTCGTTCTTGTATCTGATAAAAACGACGTTCGTTTCCAGCTTCTAGCAGGACGTTTCGTTGGAGAGCCAGCGCTACTAAGATTCTATATCCTTCACTGTGTTTTCATCCCTCTAGTTGTTGGAACGCTTATTGCGGTTCACTTTTGGAGAGTAAGAAAAGACGGTGGTATTTCTGCACCACTTTAGGAATTAGAAAATACTTTTTTAAGTTAAGGAAAATAGAATGAAAGAATTTATTAACTGGATGGCTGACCCGATTAGATCGTTCCCAATTGTGACGATTCTATTCTTTGTCATGATTAAGTACTATCGAGAAATCGGGACTAAAAAGTTTGCATACTGGGCATTAGCTGTAACACTTCCAATCGTAGCTTGGTTTTGTTCAGACTCTAACTTCATGTCGATTATCTTATGGCCAGATAACATTCCAATTAACATCATTATCATCTTAATTGCATGGTTAACTTGGTACTCTCTTTATAGATGTGCTGAGAACGATAAAAGAATTGAAGCCGGTGAGTGTCCGATCGAGGCAATGCCTGAGAACCGTGAAAAAGTTTGGTGTTGGCCAAACCTCGTTTACGTAGAGCTAATGTGTATTATCGGAACGACAATTTTCTTAATTGTTTGGGCGATTATCTTTAAAGCTCCTCTAGAGGAACCAGCAAACCCAACTTGGGCACCAAACCCAGCCAAGGCACCTTGGTACTTCCTTGGTCTACAAGAAATGCTTGTATACTTTGACCCTTGGATGGCCGGTGTTGTTCTTCCTGGACTAATTGTTGTTGGTCTACTTGCAATTCCTTATATTGATACAAACCCTAAAGGAAATGGTTACTTTACTTTCGTTGAGAGAAAAATGGCCGTTACAGCTTTCTTGTTTGGATGGCTAGTCCTATGGATTTATCTAATTATTGTTGGAACTTTCCTTAGAGGACCTAACTGGACATTCTATGGACCATTCGAGTTCTGGGATTTCCATAAGGTTGTTGCTGAATATAACGTAAACCTTTCTGAATTCTTATGGGTTAAGTGGCTTAATATGCCAATGCCAGGAAACCTTATTGTTAGAGAGATTTTAGGTATTGCACTTACTGCTATTTACTGTGTGGTTCTACCTCCACTGTCTGCAACGACTAAATGGGGTAAGAAACTCGTTCAAGATATGGGAAAGGTAAGATACTACATCTTCATTATCTTGATTCTAGGTATGACATCACTACCAATTAAAATGGTTTTAAGATGGCTATTCAGTTTAAAGTATATTGTTGCACTCCCAGAGTGGGAGCTGAATCTCTAGTTTGAGATTAAAAAAGGGTTGAGCGATGACGAAAAAGAATGAGCCAGGAATGGCCTTTAATATGGATAAACTGAATAAGGTATTTGCCTTCATGTCTGTGGGCCTCCTTATTACAGTTGTATGGGTTTTCTTAGACGACTATATTCGTCCATGGAAAGCTATTCAAGTTGAAGCGATGAAGATCAAAAAAGCAAAAATTGCTAAAGAGATCGAAGAAGCTGAGAAAGAACTTGATGCAAAGAAACTTGCTGAACTTAAGGCCGAAAGAGAAGCGGCTCTTAAAGATGTAGAAGCTAAGAAAGACGAAATCAAAAAGCTTGAGTCTGAACTTGCTATCATTAAACGTGATATTAAAGATGAGCAAATCGTTAATGGTCGTTTAAATGGTCAAGTTGCTGCTTTAACTTTTAAATGGGAAGGCGCTCATTCTCATCATAAGCCAAATGCTAATGATCTTTTTAAAGAGCTTCGTCGTAATAAGAGACTTTTTGCTGAATCAAAAGACAGAATGAAGAACCTTCAGACTGCAGAAAAAGCTAAGAATAAAGAAATTTCTGGAAAAAAAGAGTCTTTAACTTCAGTTGAGAAGAAAATTTCTGATATGGAAATGAAGACAGCTCTTCTTGGTAAAGCGAAAGATAAACTAAAAATGGATCCGATCTTTGCAATTAGAAACGCTCCATTTGTTGATTTCCTTGACCCTACAATTAAGATTCAACAAGTAGTTCTTTCTAACATTACAGATGATAGATACTTCCAGCACGTTCCTAAAGTTGATAGATGTATGACTTGTCACACATTCATTGACAAGGCTGGGTATGAAGATCAACCAAACCCGCATAAAACTCACCCTAATTTAGAGCTTATGGTTGGAGCTAACTCAACTCACCCAATGAAGAGTTTTGGTTGTACTACATGTCACGGTGGTGAAGGGCACAGAGTTACAGACTTCAACGCTGCTGCTCACATTCCGCAGAATGAAGAACAAAAGAAAGAGTGGGAAAAGAAATATCACTGGCATGAGCCGCACAAAGTACCTATCGTACAATTTAAGAAGCAATACTCAGAAGCTGGATGTGTAAAGTGTCACACAGATACTCAATACATTCCTGGAGCAACTGCTCTTAATGAGGGACGCAGAAATATTGAAAAATTTGGATGTTATGCTTGTCACAAAATCGAAGGATGGGAGCATAAACGTAAGCCAGGTCCATCATTAGAGAAAATCGCTGCGAAAGTAGATAAGAAATTCTTTAAGAACTGGGTATGGGATCCAAAATCATTTAATAAGCATGCAAAGATGCCATCATTTTTCATGCAGGATAACAATACTAAGACAGAGAAATTTATCAATAAGAATATTGCCGAAGTTAATGCTATGGCAGAATTTATCTTTGATAAGTCAAAGAGCTATAAGCCTTTCATGAAGTTTACTGGTGGAAACGTTAAAAACGGAAAGAAACTAGTTAAAGATGTTGGGTGTATGTCTTGTCACGGTGTTGAAGACTATCCATCAGAATCTAAGAAAGTTGATGCTTATAAAGGTCCATACCTAACAGGTATTGGTTCTAAAGTTGATGCTGACTGGCTCGTGTCTTGGCTTAAGAAACCATCTCACTACCAAGAAGATACGATCATGCCTTCTTTCCGTCTTACGAATAAAGAAGCAAATGATATTACAGCTTACTTAATGACATTAAAGAACAACAAGTTTGAATCTCTAGAATTTGCTGAAATGAACAAAGAGCTTAGAGATGAGATTCTTGTTACTTATTTCTCAGCTTTCGATACTGTCGAAGTAGCAAAGAAGAAGCTTGCTTCAATGAGTGATAAAGAAAGAACATTAGAGCTTGGTTACAGATCTGTTGGTAAGTACGGATGTTACTCATGTCACACGATTGATGGTTTTGATGGTAGAGCACCGATTGGTCCAGAACTTACTAAAGTTGGTTCAAAGCCACTTACTCAATTTGGTTTCGCACACGAGTACGATGTTGAACATTCAAGAGATGGTTGGATTAAGGCTCACCTCATTAACCCAAGAAGATGGGATAACGGTGTCGATAAACCATTCAAAGATCTTCTTAGAATGCCTAACTTTAACATGACTGAAAAGCAGGCTGACTCAATTACCCTTGCTCTTCTAGGTCAAGTTGCCGATAGAGTACCTCTTAAAGGTGTTAAGAGACTTGATGCCAACGAAGCAATTACTGCTGAGGGTATGAAAGTTGTTCAAAAGTATAACTGTATTGGTTGTCACCAAATTGATGGAATGTTTGGGGATATCCTTGCAATCTATGAAGATGACATCAACCAAGGTCCACCAAGACTTGTTGATCAAGGTCATAGAGTTCAATCTGATTGGTTCCATTACTTCCTTGAGAATGTATATCCAATTAGACCATGGTTTGTTCAAGAGAATGGGCTAAGAATGCCATCATTCAACTTAACAAATGATGAAAGAAATAAAATTGTAGCAATGTTCCAAGCTAAATCAGGACAGCAAACATTTGAAGATAATGATGCTGAAGTGAAGTGGCTTCCTGGTGAGAAGAGAGCTGCGATTCAACTTTTCAATGAGCTTGCATGTACATCTTGTCACGCTGCTGGATTTACAAACGATACTCCAACGGCACCAGATCTACACTTTGCTAAGAGAAGGCTAAGAAAGTCATGGATTAAGAAATGGTTGAGAGATCCTCAAGCAATTATGCCTGGAACTCTGATGCCATCATTCTGGGAAGATGGAGAAAGTATGGCTCCAGGAATCCTAGGTGGAGATCCTGATAAGCAAATTGAAGCTCTAACAAAATACATCTTAGAAGTTAGTAAAGATAAATATTCTCCTGAGGCCAAGTAATTGGCCTTAGGGTTTTTTAGGAGTTTGTGCAATGGCATCAAATCATAAAGTTGAAGCTCATGATGGAGTCATCAGTTATCCTGAGGATCCACAATTTGGTAAAGCTTCTCCAAATAAAATTGGAATGTGGCTATTTCTTGGGACAGACGGTATGTCTTTCTCTGGTCTTCTTATTGCTTATGGTGTTCTAAGAACAACAAAAGATTGGCCAAACCCAGTTGAGGCACTTGGTGGTGTTGAGCTTTCTGCTCTCATGACATTCATTCTTATTTGTTCATCTGTATCAATGGTTCTTTCTATTGATGCTTGTAAGCAAAGAAATAGAAAAGCAATGCTAAACTGGCTACTTGCTACAATTATTGGTGGAGCAATCTTCCTTGGTATTCAAGCATATGAGTACACTCACCTTATGACTGATATGGGGATGACTTTCAGTACTTATGCACACGGAAATAACCTGTTTTCTTCAACATTTTTTTCGATTACAGGATTTCACGGTCTTCACGTACTTTCTGGTGTTATTTACCTATGTTATATGTATAAGCTTGCTCTTGAAGGGCGCTTTGATAAAGGTGACTATGGAATGCTAGAGATTGCTGGTCTCTTCTGGCACTTTGTTGACCTTGTTTGGATTCTTGTTTTTACATTTATCTACCTTATTTAAAAATGAAAGCACTAGTTCTAACAGTAATTACATTATTAACAGTATTTGCAGGAGAGGTTATGGCCTGTCCTGCATGTGCTGGTTCTTTGCAAAATCCTAAAGATAAGTACCTTGTTTATTCTTTAATTGTATTTATCGTTTTGATTTACATCCCTTTTTATCTTCTTTATCGAACGATTATTAAGAATAGACATCTTAATGAGTTGAAAGAGTCAGACCTAAAGTAAATGAATAACTCTCTTAATAGACAAAATGACGATAAATTAGCCTATTCGATAATTGGTATAGTTAGCTTTGTTGTTTTAGCTTTTCTTACTTGGTTAATCTATTTCAATGAAGGTCAATCAACTCACCATAGTTGGGTTGAATATATGCCTGCAGTTAATGCTGGGCTAAATTCAATAACAACAGTTCTTCTATTTGTTGGTTATATACTGATTAAAAGAGGACATAAAAAAGCACACATTAAGGCAATGCTTAGTGCGACAGGGACTTCTGCATTATTTTTAGTGTCATATATTATCTATCATCATTTTCATGGCGATACTAAATTTATGGGCGAAGGCTTTATTCGACCTATTTATTTCTTTATCTTGATTACTCACATCGTCCTTTCTGGAATCATGGTTCCGATGATCTTTGCAACATTGTGGCACGGTCTAAGAAAGAATTATTCTAAGCATAAAAGAATAGCTAAGTGGACCTTTCCAATTTGGATCTATGTTTCTTTTACTGGTGTCGCTATCTATTTCTTACTCAAAAACTTCGGTTAAAAAGTTAAACGTTTCATTTTCTTTTAAGTAGATTCCAAAGCCAAAGCGAATTCTATTTGCTCTGTAATCGACTAAGACTCCCATCTCTTTTAGCTTCTTATTTAATGAGACTGCTTCTTCGTGAGAATCCAGTTGAAAAGTCAAAAAATGACCATGGAGGTCTAAATCTTGATAGATAAGACTTTCCTTGGAAATAGAGCCTTCATCAGGAAGCAAGTCGTAGAATTTTTTTTGTAGCTTTTGAACGTATAAATGAATTTTTGAAACTGTAATGTTTTCCTTTTTAAATAACTCTAGAACTGAAATAAGTCGATACATAGGAGAAAAGTCGATTGTTGCTCCGGCAAATCGCAGACCATTTTTAGAATAGGTCACATTTTGACCTTCTTCTTTAGTGTCGAGTTGGTCCATTTCGGCAAACCAACCAGTTTGAAGAGGGCGCAAATTTGTTTGAGGGCATACCATAAAGCAGCAGCCTTCTCCTCCTTGTGCGTATTTGTAACTTCCGGCGATATAGAAAGCTTTGTTTTGTAACTTACTAAGGTCAGTTGGTACGGCCATAAAGCCATGGTAACCATCTATTGCGACGATATTGTCTTCTCGCCAATGAGCTTCGACTATCTTTTCTAAATTCTTAACTACAAGACCACTATTGAAAAAGACGTGGCTAAAAAAAACAAAGTCAAAATTCTCTTCTGCCTTTTCAATAAATCTTTCTTCAAATGTTTCAAATGGGTGAACAGGGACTTTAACAACTTCTATATTACTCCATTCACTAAGTCGTTGAATCTGTCTTTCAAAGGAGTGGTATTCAGAATCAGTTGTCAGTACTTTGATTTCTTTTCTTAGGTCTAGTGCACTTAGAAGACGAAAATCAAGTTCATGCGTATTAGGTGCAAACGAAATTAAATCAGAGTTTTCGATATTTAATACATCTGCAATTAAATTTTGAGCCTTCGGAATAATTTGCGAAAAAATATAACCCCATTTTTCATCAACGTATTTTGCTGAATCATCCCAGTATTGAATCATTGCTTCTCGAGTACAATCGGGCCAATAGTGATGACTATGTGAGGCCATGTGAAGTTTGTCTGGGTTTTGATTTAAAAAACGAGAGTAATATTTTTGAAACATTTCTATCCTCTAAAGTGAAACCCAAGTTGGTTTTCGAGCTCATTTGGAAGCACGGGTAATTTTGATTTTGGAATAATGAAAGTCGAAAGATTAAATAAATCCATATAAACTCTATTTGTGTCAGCAGCTCTTTTTAGATAGGCATGTCCTGAAGAACCACCTGTACCAATTTTTGTCCCAAGCATTCTGTGGGCCATGATTGCGTGCTTATATCTCCATGTCGTAAAGTTTTCATCAATGTCCATTAGGTTTCTGAGAAAAACGAATGGGAGGTGAAGAATTGGCTCACTTCTATATAAAAGAATAAATAGAGCATTGAGAGTCGCTTTTCTTGAAAGTTTTCTTTTTCCTTGAAGGATAAGTTGTTTGTGTAGATTCTCATCGAGAAGAGTATTAAATGTGTTCCTCGTGGCATCTAGGTTATCAAGTTGTATCTTAAGTGCACTTTCGCTTAGTGAAGCGAGGTTTTCATTAATAACGTTCTCGTCTTCATCAAACATTGCGTTTACTGTTGATTCAAATTCTTTCCAAAAATCAAATCTTTCAAATGTCGTAAAAGGCATTCTTTCAAGCCAATTCTCAACAAGTTTCAAGAGAGATTCCTCTTTTTCTAGTTCTAATAATTCTTTTTGGTCTTTCTTATCAAGGCGTCCAAGGAAGTATTCTCTATCAACACCCATGCGGTCATCTGTCTTAAGTCCCATCATAATTTCAATTTGTCTAAACTGAACAGATTGAAAACCAGATGCAGGAACAAGTAGGTCACGAAACTCTAGGAAGTCCATTGGTGTCATTGTTTCCATTACTTCAAGTTGACCGAGTAGTAGTCCTTGAATCTTCTTGATTCTCTCAAGGCGAAAAACACATGAGCTCAAATCTTTTTCATCAACGTTTGGAGCGTTGAAAATTTTTTGAACAGACTTCATTTCATGTAAGATTTGCTTGAACCAAAGTTCATAGACTTGGTGAACAATGATGAAAAGAGTTTCATCGTGAGCTTCGTTTCCAATTTCCTTAGATTTAGGATGCTGGCTATCTAGAAGTTTGTTTAATTCTAAATAATCTCCATAGTAAGTTGGGCCACTGATCCTCGTCATACTCTTATCCACCTTTTATGTTACTTTGATTTTTCATCTATTCTACTGTATTTGAATTGGGTTCCTCAATGAATCAAGGTAAGGAAAATCATGAATTTTGTCAGCGAAAAGAATTTCAAAAGATTTATCAATATTGTTCTAGTTACTGTTTACGCTCTTATTTTGATTGGAGGAATCGTAAGGAGTACTGGTTCTGGTTTGGGTTGTCCTGATTGGCCAACATGTTTTGGTAAAATAGTTCCACCAACTCATGTTTCTGAATTGCCGCTAGACTATAAGACGAAATTTGCTATTTCAGGTAAAGAAATCGCTGACTTCAATGCCGTGAAGACTTGGACAGAGTACTTGAACCGCCTTTTTGGAATGTTAACGGGCTTTTTCATTCTTATTTTGGCGATCATGTCTTTTGCATACAGAAAGTCCGATAAACGAATCTTTAGACTTTCAATCTTTAATTTATTCGCCGTTATTTTTCAGGGTTGGCTGGGTGCAGTTGTGGTTTCAACTCATTTGAAACCAGTTATCATTACTGCTCACATGGTTATGGCCATCTTCATCGTGTTCATTTTACTGCAAACAAAGAAATATATTAATGAGAAAGAAGCGATAAAAGACTTTATTCCTGGATTAGATCACGCAGTTCTTAAGAAGTATGCTCTTGCTGCAATGGGTCTGACTCTTATACAAGTTGTGCTTGGTACGCAGGTTAGGGAAGCAGTAGATCATGTTGCTAAAGCTGCAATGCCAATTGCGAGAGAGTTTTGGGTTTCAAAGCTAGGTTTAGAGTTTTTAGTTCACAGATCTTATTCAATAGTACTTGTTGTTGTACATATCATTTTTACAATGAAGCTACTGAAATTACCTGTAAAAATTCCTAAGTTGAACTTTCATGCTTATGGAATGTTAGGCTCTTTAGCCATTTCAATTTTGAGTGGTATTAGTCTTTCTTACTTTGATTTCCCTGCTTCTATGCAGCCTCTTCATCTATTGGCCGCAGTAATGCTTATGGGCTTTCAGTACACTTGTTTTTGTGACGTAAATCTTCATAAAGAAAGCTAGGACTTTTGCATGTTTAGTTGCACAAATATTGTCTCTTGGGTATAAGACAGCCATCCTTAAATCAAAAATGAGACAATGAAAAAGAATATTAGTTTAATTAATATATCGCTACTTTTAGCTTTTGCCCTAATGCTGGCTGGTGGGCTAATGCAAATGAGCCAAGCTGGACTTCAGTGTCCTTCATGGCCAATTTGTTATTCACCAGAAATGACTGTCAAAGGGCTACTTCCAACGATCCACAGAGTTCTTGGTGGTATTGTTTTTATCACTACGCTCATACTTTTTTTAAGAGTTAGAAATGAGAACTCTGTATCTGAATTCAAGAGAAAGGCCGCACTGCCTTTGATTTTTCTTTTCTTAGAGGCGGGGCTTGGTGCTGTAAGCGCTCTTTATAAGCTCCCTACTGTTGTGACGATCTGTCATTTTATCTTATCGATTGTTTATATTGTCTCACTAATCAACCTGAGATTCATTCTTGTTAAGGAATCTCTTACTTCAGAGAGAATTCTTGAGTTAAAGACTTTGTACAAAGCTAAAGACAGGCACGGAGTTCTTTTTACTTTTGCTCTATTTTTACTTCAGGCCCTTTTAGGTCTTTTAGTAAGAAAGTCTGGGGCGGGGAAAGTCTGCGGCCTTGAACCTGACCATTTGTTTCAATGTGTGGAGCAAGGTGTGGGAACTTTCTTTCTGTGGCCAAGCTCACCAATGGCCGAGCTTCATATGGTGCACAGACTGATTGGTGTTCTTTCATTATTATCGTTACTCTATTTTAGTATTGTAATCGTACTAAGGTATAAGAAGTCTCGCTATAGAAGTCAGTATAAAACCGTTCAAAATTATGGTGGTATCCTTCTCGCTTTCTCTTCTATTGGATTTTATGTCGCTAAATCAGTTTTAGGATTTGAAAATAGAGAGCTTTTTATAGCATTTCACTATTCATTAGCTGTTCTTTCGCTAATTTTTCTTTGGTTTTTAAATAAGAAGCTTGAAGAATATGAAGTTCTTGCTTTTCCAAAGGGAGCCAATACTTTTCTTTCTGATTTGGTAATGCTTACTAAGCCAAGGCTTGCGAGCCTTGTTATGGTTACTGTTGGGGTAGGGATTTTACTGGCACCAAAACAGATCAACTTTTTCTTTTCTATCTTTTCTTTTCTACTCGTGTTCATGGTTGTCATGGGTGCAGCAGTACTAAATTGCTACATAGAAAGAGATGTTGATGGACTCATGGAGAGGACAAAAGACAGACCACTTCCGTCTGGAAGAATGAAGCCTTATGTCGCGCTAGTTTTTGGTTGGGCCTGTTTACTAATTTCTCTTCCTTTAATTTATTTTTACGTTAATCCAGCAACTTGTTATCTTTCAGCTCTGGCTGCAGTCTTATATTTGTGGGCATATACACCAATGAAGCAAAAAAGCCCTTCGGCCGTTTACATTGGGGCAATTCCTGGAGCAATTCCTCCTATTTTAGGTTGGACTATTGTGATGGGTGAAATGGATGCGATGGCCTGGATTCTTTTTGCTATTCTCTTCGTTTGGCAACTTCCGCACTTTTTGGCCATTTCAATCTATCATGCAGAAGATTATGGCGCAGCGAGTATTAAAGTTTATCCAAATCAAAGTGGAAATGAATTAACAAATGTAGGAATTGCTGTCTTTACTGTTGTGCTTGGCGTTGTCGCCTACCTCCCTTATTCACAGGGCTTTGCGACAGATGTTTTTGCTTGGGTATCAGTTATTGTTAATGGTGCATTTATTATTTTATCTTTCATGGGATTTATATTAAAAGATGAAGCAAGGCATAAAGCTTGGGCCAGAAACTATTTTTGGGCGTCCATCTTTTATTTACCAATTTTACTGGGATCGATGATTTTTTTTAGATAAAGCAACTTAGTCGCCGATATCAATAGAAAAAACGTCGTTTTGAATATAGAATAGAAAAGATTTTTATCTGACATATATTTGGTTAAATGCTTCATAATTATTGAAGGGAAAAGTTTATGAGTTTGTTTATGCCGTTACTTTCTGCTGCTGCAGTTAATACTGCAACCAAATCCATGAGTCTTTGGGAAAGAATGCAGCCACCTGAAGACATCTCTGTTCATGGTAACCTAATCGATTGGTTGTTTGCTTATACAACCTATCTTAACCTCTTTTTCTTTGCGCTTGTTTGTGCAGGACTTTTTGGTTTCTCTTACTTTTATAGTGCTAAGAGACACCCGAAGGCTTACTACACATACGGTAATAAGAAGATCCACGTAATTGTTGCGACAATCATTGGTCTATCGGTTTTTATTGGAATCGATATGAACATTACAAGAATGTCTAACAATGACTACATCGGAGTTTTTGCTAACTGGCCGAAGAAGGATGAGAATCCACTTCGTGTTGAAGTTCTTGCACAGCAATGGGCATGGAACTTTCGTTATGCAGGTAAAGACGGTGTGTTCAACACGGAAGATGATGTTGTTCAACTGAACGATCTAAGACTTCCAACAAACAGAAAGATCATTTTTCAAGTTCTTTCTAAAGACGTTATTCACTCACTTTACTTTCCAAATGCAAGAAGAAAAGTTGATGCAATTCCTGGACGTCTAACTCGCCTTTGGTGGGAACCAACAAAAGCTGGTGACTGGGATATCGCTTGTGCCGAAATGTGTGGAACTTACCACTACAGAATGAAAGCACACCTTACAACTTATTCTCCAGAAGACTTCGAAGCATGGATGAATGAAGCTCAAAAAAGAGCTCTTGCAATGAATGACCCTGAAAACCCTGAACTATTCTGGGGTTGGAAATGGGACTGGTAATTAGAAAATAAGACTCTTGAAGGAGATATTTAAAAATGGCATTTTTTGAACAGCACATGCACGCTAAGCCAACAACCTTCTTGTCGAAGTATATTTTTTCATACGACCACAAGGTAATTGGTAAGCAGTTTTTATGGTACGGGATTTTCTTCCTAGGTGTTGGTGGAATCATGGCCCTTATGATTCGTTGGACACTAGCATTCCCAGGGGTTCCATTCCCAATGATCGGACAATTTTTATTCCCAGAGACTGGGGGAGTTGTTCCACCTGATACATACGCCATGCTATTTACTATGCACGGTACGATCATGATCTTCTATGCGATTACGCCGATTCTTATCGGGGCGTTTGGGAACTTTCTCATTCCGCTGATGATTGGTGCGCGAGATATGGTTTTTCCTCTCCTTAATATGCTTTCGTTCTGGATTGCTTTTATTTCAGGACTATTGCTTCTAGCTGGACTGTTTACTCCACTAGGGGCGGCAGCAGGTGGTTGGACTTCGTACCCAACATTATCAACATTGATTGGATCTCCAGGGGTTGGGCAAACTCTATGGGCATTGGCCATCTTTGTTCTTGGTGTTAGTTCTACAATGGGTGCAGTTAACTATATTACGACAATTATCGTTCTTAGAGCTCCGGGGATGGGATACTTTGATATGCCACTTTCAGTTTGGGGTCTAGGACTTACTGCTATTCTAAACGCTATCTTCATTCCAGTTCTTGGAGCGGGTGTTCTACTTCTTATCTTTGATAGAGTATTTGGAACAACTTTCTTCTTAGCTGGTGCAGCAGCGACAAGCGGTACTGGTGATCCAATCCTTTTTCAGCACGTGTTTTGGATTTTTGGTCACCCTGAAGTTTATATCCTTATTCTTCCAGCTTGGGGAATTGTATCTGACCTTCTTTCATTCTTTGCAAGAAAGCCAGCATTCGGTGCGAAAGCGACAGCTCTTTCAATGACATCGATTACAATTCTTTCAACTATCGTTTATGGTCACCACATGTTTACGACTCAGATGTCTCCACTTCTGACTCAATCATTCATGACTCTAACGATGACGATTTCTATTCCATCTGCAATTTTCTTTGCAAACTGGTTAGGAACTATTTGGAAAGGTTCAATCAGATTTCATTCACCAATGCTATTTTCTCTTGGTGTTGTATTTGTATTTGGACTAGGTGGTCTTACTGGTCTTTACCTAGGAACAGTTACAACTGACCTTTATCTTCACGATACATATTTTGTAGTTGGTCACTTCCACTACACAATGGCCGCTTCTGTTCTTCTAGGTGGATTTGCTGCTTGTTACTTCTGGATGCCAAAAATGTTTGGAACGATGATGAACGAGTTTTGGGCGAAAGTTCACTTTTGGATCACAATGCTAGGTCTTAACGGAATCTTCATGGGAATGATGGTTGTTGGATACGCAGGTATGCACAGACGCCTTTATAACCCATTTGTTTATGACTTCATGGCAAATCTAGTACCAATTAACACTTTTATTACTTGGTCAGCGATTGTTATGGGTCTAGCTCAGATTATTTTCGTTGTTAACTTTGTACACGCAGTTTTCTTTAAGAAAGAGAAGTCTTCTGACAACCCATGGGAAGTTGGAACACTTGAGTGGACGATTCCTTCACCGGCACCTCACTATAACTTCAAGGATCTTCCTGTTGTTAAGTGTGGACCACATGAGTACGGTAACCCGAACTTAACAGGTGATAGAGACTTCCAATATCAAACTGAAGAATTAGCTTAATACTGAGGAAAGTATGGTTGCAAGAACTGAGATAAGAAATTTAGAAGGTAGAAAAATGGTTTCATCTATTGGAATGATTGTTCTTCTCGTTTCTTTTTCAATGCTTTTTGCAACCTTACTCCTTGGGTATGCAATCTACAGACTGACTTCTGATGTTTGGCCACCGATGGGAATGCAGAGGGTTCCACTCTTTCTTCCAACGGTAAGTACATTCATTATTGCAGTAAGCAGTTTAAGTTTATGGAAATTTGAAAAAGAGTTTGAACTTAAAAAAGAACAAATCCTTCTTCCTTTATATCTTGTAACTTTAACTCTTGGTGCTGCATTTATGGGTGTTCAGTTCAAGTTATGGGCATCAATGAAGGCCATGGGCCTTTATGTTGAAGCTGGGATTTTCCCATCTTTATTCTACACTCTAACTTGGATTCACGCGGCTCACATTGTTGCAGGACTTTTAGGTTTATTATTAATGATTCCAGCGATTATTAAGCAAGACTTTGATGAAAAAGCGACATTAGTTGCGAATGTATCTAAGTTTTGGCACTTCTTGGGAATCGTTTGGTTTTTAATGTACGTTGTAATGTTTGTTTTATAAGAGGATAGCTATGAGAAGAGCAAATAAACTCTTTATTGGACTAGGACTTATTTCTACTTTAGTAGGATGTTCAGAAAAGCACTTTCTAGAAGATAAAGTCTTCGCAGGTGGAATTGTTGCTGAGGCCAAAGTTCTAAATAAAGGTAAGTCAATTTATACTGAATACTGTATGGCCTGCCACGGTGTTAAAGGTGATGGAAAGGGTGTAGCTGCAAAAGGTCTACAAGTTCCTCCAAGAGATTTCACTAAAGGAATTTTTAAATTCGGTGAAGTTGTTACTGGTGAACTTCCACACGATAAGCATTTCTATAAGATCCTTGAAAAAGGACTACACGGAACAGCTATGCTTCCATGGGATCTAACTGAAGATCAGATGTTTGCAGTTGTGTCTTATATTAAAACTTTTGCTCCTCAAGTATGGGAAGGAAAAGATAAAGAATTAGGAACACAAATTGTTGTTACTAAAGACCCTTATGGTCCAGCACATAAAAATAGTGCTATTCAAAGAGGGAAAGAAGTCTTTCATACTGTAGCTCAATGTCAATCTTGTCACAGAGCTTATGTAAGTAAAGATGAATTCATTGAAATTAGTAAGAAAGTGAATGGTGAAAACCTTACTCACGCTGATATTGATCGTTCAATGTATCAAGTAAAGCTTCAAGAAACTGAATGGGGATTTAAATCATTGCCACCTGAATTTACTTGGGATGAAGTTAGATCTGCTACAACGGTTGAAGAACTTTATATTCGTTTAAATGCTGGGATTGGTGGAACAGCTATGCCATCTTGGAAAGAAACGATTAGCGATGAAGACATCTGGGCCGTATCTCACTACGTTAAGTATCTTATGGATATGAAAAACAAGCCTGAGAGAAAAGCATTCATGGATGCAATTGGTAACTAAGAATGTCTGAAGTAAGTAAATTAGGATTTGAAAGAAGAAATAATTGGGTAGAGAAGCTTGTGAAGAGCAAGCTTTTCTGGCTCATCTTCGTTGTTGCGAACTTTTCTTATCCAATTTACAGATCAATGAATAGAGAGCTTCCTGCTCCTCTACCTAAAATTGCAAAAGTTCCTACTTTCACATTTACGAATGAATACAAAAAGCCATTCGGTTCAAATGAGCTTAAGGGAAGAACTTATATTGCAAATTTTATTTTTACAACTTGTCCATCATCTTGCCTGAGACTGTCTAAGGAAATGGAGAAAATCCAAAAAAGAGTAAGAGGACTAGGCGATAAAATTGCCCTAGTTTCATTTACGGTTGATCCTGAAACAGATACTCCGGATGTTCTTCGAAGATATTCGAGGGTCAGAATGGCAAATCCAGTCATTTGGAAATTTTTAACAGGACCTAAAGAAGACCTTAAAAAAGTCATCGTAGATGGATTTAATGTTAAAATGGGTACAAAATTACCAATGAAGGGACTCGTCGATGGAGAAGAAGTTACTTTAATGGATATTGCTCATAGTGAAAAATTTGTTCTTGTCGATGGTGATGGTGAGATCAGAGGATACTATGATGCCGATAAGACAAGCATTGACCAAATGATGATTGATGTAGGTCTTCTCGTTAACAGAATGAATACGTTTTAAGAGGGAGAGTCTAATATGGCTGAAGGTAAAGCATACAAAAGTCACTTTAAATTATACATGATCATTTTCTTTGCTCTAACAGCACTAACTGTTCTAGAGGTTATTATTCCTGGAATGGATGCACTAACTAAGCTTCAGAAGTCGACTTCAGTTGTTGCTCTTGCTCTAGGGAAGGCATTTCTTGTTGGATATTTTTTCATGCACTTAAATGAAGAAAAGAAATGGTTAAAATATATTGCAGCAGTTCCATGTTCTGCTTTTCTTTATGCTGCGGTTTTGATGTTAGAATCTTATTATAGATAAAAAACATATAACAAGGATGTTAAAATGGAAGAACAAAAAACATCGTCAGTAGTAGATTCAAAGACTGTTCCTATAAAAGACGGTCAACCTGAATTTCAAACATGGTGGATTATTGGTTTTTTAGTGGTTGCACTTATTATTCTAAAGACCTTTATCTACATAAAAGATGAAAAAAGAGACGGAAAATAAAAAAGGAGCATTATGTGCTCCTTTTTTTTTTGGCAAAAAATAAGGAAATAGGATGTTGGAAACTAAAATTGTCGAATGGTTTGAGCAAAATTATAAAACAAAAGATGCTTCACATGACTTAGGCCATTTTAGAAGAGTATTAAAAATTGCGAGGAAAATAAATCAAGAAGGAAAATATGATGTGTGTGATGATATTTTAATCTGTGCTTCTTATTTCCACGATATTGTTTCATTACCAAAAAATCATCCCGAAAGAAAAGAAAGTTCAAAATTAGCTGCAAAAAAAGCAGAAGAAATTCTGAAAGAGAATTTTTCATTAGAATATTCAAAAATTGAGAAAGTGAAGCATGCTATAGAGGCCCATAGTTTTTCAGCAAATATTCAGGCAAAAACAATAGAAGCAAAAATTATTCAAGATGCAGACAGGTTAGAAGCATTAGGTGCTCTTGGTATTGCACGTTGTTTTTATATAAGTGGAAAATTAGAAAATCACCTCTTTGATGAAGATGATTTTTATGCAGACAAAAGAAATCTAGATGATAAGAAATATGCCGTCGACCATTTCTTTGTAAAACTTTTTAAGATCGAAGAACTCTTAAATACAAAAGAGGCAAAAAAAATAGCTAAAGAAAAAAATAATTTTATGAAACTTTTTTTAGAAAAACTAAAAGAAGAAGTTGCATTTGAATAATAAAAAAAGAATCTAAAAGTAAAAGTAAAAGTAAAAGTAAAAGTAAAAGTAAAAGTAAAAGTAAAAGTAAAAGTAAAAGTAAAAGTAAAAGTAAAAGTAAAA